>NZ_KV793627.1:0-206939 GCF_001808485.1 Nosocomiicoccus sp. HMSC09A07 | reverse complement strand
TCAGCATAGTAGTTGGGGAAATACCATAACAGAACATGGTGCAACAATGAGTATGTCACGTAAAGGAAATTGTTTAGATAACTCACCGATGGAGAATTTTTTCGGTTTATTAAAGCAAGAAATGTTTTATGGAGAAGTGTTCAAGACATATGAAGCATTAGAAATCGCAGTACATGAATATATTAGATACTATAATAAAGATAGAATTAAGCTAAAATTAAAAGGCATGTCTCCTGAAGAATTCAGGAAACATACCTTACAATCTGCTTAATTCCAAAAGTCCAACTTTTGGGTAGCACATCATTCGCGCTCTTTTTTAATGTATGCGCCTTTTTTATCTTGCGTAATTTTACCATCTTTCATTAAGCTACCTAATGCGCGCTTAAAGCTCGCTTTAGACATGTTAAATATTGATTTAATATCTTCTGGCGATGATTTATCGTTATAGACCATCGATCCGCCATTAAGAAGTAAATACTCGTAAATTTCATCAGCATCGGTATCTATCTTTTTGTAAGCTTTTTCGATAAATGAACCGTTCATTTCGTTATGCTCATTAAATCCAATGACTCTTACTTTTACAGCTTCACCGAGTCTTGGCTCTTCTTTTCGTTCTGATTCATGGACGAATACTTTGTATCCATCGTCAGCTAATAAGAATGTACCAACCTTTAATAAGCGGTAAGGTCTTGCGTTTAACCATGTGTTACGGTGCGTTTTAAACGCTTCTTCATCAAACGGTTGTGACATCTCTCTTGCTTCTGTCTCTGTAATTAATCGACCGTATATTTGGTTGTCACTTTCTACACGTAAAGTTGCCATCACTTTATCGCCAGGTTTTGGCCAAACTTTTTTAAGTTTTGGTAAATCTTCATAAGGGATTAAAAAATCTTTCGGTGCGTCGATATCGATGTACACACCGTCATACGTCACTTCACTCACTGGTACGAAATCAAATTTGTCTCGAGTAATTTTTGGAATGACTGGAGAAGCGAATAACTCTCCACGCGTATTTGGATATATGAATACCGCAACGTCCTGTCCGACTTCATACTCCTCTTGTTGTAATGATTTGTTCATACGAATTACTTCATCGTCTTCAGTTTTAAAGTATAACGTTGACCCCTCTACTCTATCTAACGTTAAAAATTGAGTCGTTCCTGATAATCTCTTCATAAAATCTCCTAATCGTCGTTATAATATATTAATCATAGCATATGTATAGTATAATTACGTGTAATAATAATTAAGGAGAATGCACATGTTACAAGTTAGTGATGTGAGTTTACAATTTGGAGATAGAAAATTATTTGAAGATGTAAACATAAAATTTACACCGGGTAACTGTTATGGACTTATTGGTGCAAACGGTGCAGGTAAATCGACGTTTTTAAAGATCTTATCTGGAGAAATCGATTCTCAAACGGGTCACGTAACGATGGGACCAAATGAACGTATGGCGTTTTTAAAACAAGACCATTATCAGTACGAGGATGAGACAGTTTTAGACGTTGTATTAATGGGACACGAAGAGTTATGGCAAATTGCAGAAGAGAAAAATGCGATTTACATGAAATCAGACTTTAATGATGAAGATGGTATGCGGGCAGCTGAGCTCGAAGCGTTATATGGTGAAAAAGGTGGGTATACTGCAGATAGTGATGCTGAAAACTTATTGCACGGTTTAGGTATTGATCAGGATCTCGTTAATAAAAAGATGTCTGAACTAGAAAACAGCCAAAAAGTAAAAGTATTACTCGCACAAAGTTTATTTGGTAACCCAGACGTGTTACTGCTCGACGAGCCGACGAACGGTTTAGATATTAAAGCGATCCAGTGGTTAGAAGAGTTTTTAATCAACTTTGAAAACACTGTAATCGTCGTATCACACGACCGTAACTTCTTAAATAACGTCTGTACACATATCGCAGACTTAGATTACGGTAAAATTCAAATTTACGTTGGGAACTATGACTTCTGGTATCAGTCAAGTAAACTGGCTAAAGAGTTAATGCAAGAACAAAACAAGAAAAAAGAAGAACGTATCGCTGAGTTAAAAGAGTTTATTGCGAGATTTAGTGCAAACGCTGCAAAATCGAAACAAGCGACGAGTCGTAAAAAGATGCTCGAAAAAATTGAACTCGATGATATTAAACCGTCAAGCAGACGTTATCCATACGTTGGATTCACGCCAGAAAGAGAAATTGGGAACGATCTTTTACAAGTTAAAAATTTATCACACTCTATTGATGGAACTGAAATTTTAAAAGATGTAAACTTTACAATTAACCCGAACGACAAAGCGGTTATCGTTGGAGATAGTGAAATTCAAAAGACAGTTCTACTCGACATTTTAGCAGGCGTCATTGAACCTGACGAAGGTGAAGTCATTTGGGGTGTAACGACGACACAGACGTATATGCCTAAAGATAATAGTGAGTACTTTGAAGGCGTAGAATTATCACTCGTTGACTGGCTAAGACAATACGCACCTGAAGACGAACAAACAGAAACGTTTTTACGTGGTTTCTTAGGACGTATGTTATTTAGCGGTGAAGAAGCAAAAAAACACGCACACGTTCTTTCAGGTGGAGAAAAAGTACGAGCAATGCTGTCTAAAATGATGTTATCTAAAGCGAACGTTTTACTACTCGATGAACCGACAAACCACTTAGACTTAGAAAGTATTCAAGCGGTGAACGATGGTCTCATTAAGTTTAAAGGATCGGTTTTATTTACATCACATGACTTTGAATTCATCAACACGATCGCAAACCGAGTCATTGAACTAAACGAAGTCGGAGCAATGACTAAAGAAACATCTTACGAAGAATACTTAATTGACAAAGGTATTTTAAACAAATATTAAACAAAAGAACCTCTACCAGTTGGTAGAGGTTCAATTTATATTGAAAGCTATTAGTATTATAATTTAACTACGTTTGTCGCTTGTGGACCACGGTCGCCTTCAACGATTTCGAATTCAACTGTTTGGCCTTCTTCAAGAGATTTGTAACCTTCCTCTTGAATTGCTGAGAAGTGTACGAATACGTCATCTTCTCCTTCGATTTCGATAAAGCCAAAACCTTTTTCAGCGTTGAACCATTTTACGTTACCTTGTTTCATTTAAAAAATCCTCCAAAAATATGTTCAATATTCAAATAAATATCGACAGTCATATTATATATCAATGAAAGCGTTTGTGTAAAGACCTACTTAAAAAGTGTAACATTTATTTCATTTCTAATATCGTATCATTTTCTAACGCGATTAAAGAGTGATATATTTGTACATCATCATCACAATCTTCGCAGTATTGAATCTCACAACAATTAAAAAATGCTGGGATATGATACTTTCCGATTTTTACGGATGTATATTTGTCCTGTAATAATTGATAGATTTCATCATATTTTATTTTCATCGTTGGATAATCATTAAATATGAACGACTCTGTAACATCATCCCTCCACTCTTCAAATAACCACCAACCTTCATAATCGGCTGTAATTATGACTATTTCATACATATGAACACCCCATTTTAAGTCAATGTTCTAGTGAGTTTATTATAGTCCTATTATTCGCAAATTCAAGGACAAAGACTTATAATTATAGTAAGAGATAAATGAATGGAGAAGTTTTATGAAGGATTACCTCACACATTTGTACGGCGTGTTGATTGCGAGTCCTGTTGCGCTTATTACGTGGCTAATGTCGTTAATGGTGTTCGATTTAGCGACTTTAACGTCAGCGATCGCAACGAGTGTTGCTGCACTCTTAACGTATGTTACAACACAGCAATTTACGTTACAAAAGTATTTAAACGAACACGAGCTTGCACGCAGTGAATATAAATATATAAAACAAGAGTTAAAGGTCGCTAAGGGAAAACAGAAGCGGCTTTTAAATAGCTTTAAAAAGATTAGAAATTTAAATGATATTAAACTTATCTTTGATATAAATAGAGTCGTACGCGCGATTATGAAACGTGTAGAAAACGAACCTAAACTATTTTATAATGGTTTACAATTCTTTCACTCTAATTTAGATTCAGCGGTAAACATGGTCGAAATATATTTAGACTTATATCGTTTACCAGGTAAAACGAAAGAAGAAAAAATTGAACTCAATACGGCAAGGTTACGCCTACTCGATTTAAAACGAAATTTAGAACTCGATTTATCAGAAATAAACAAACGAGATTATGAGCGGCTTAAAATAGAGCGTGATGTATTAAAACGCACCGAAGGAAATAATAGAAAAAGACAGTTAGAAATGAAGGAAGATGAACGCCTTCCTGACTTTTCAAAAGTGATTCAAGAGAAAGAAAAAGCAGGTGAATATATTGACAGAAAGTAATAAAAAAGATGAATTATTAAACAACCCTTTTCAACCCGTTACGGAGTTACAAAAAGAAGAACACTCACAAAATGTGACAACAACATTTAAAGATGATGAATTTACAGCAGAAGAATTAAAACAGATAGAAACGATCAAAAATCAAATACAACCACTCGACAACGATGCACTCATTTCATATGGTGCGAACGCTCAATCCCAACTGTCACAGTTTTCTCACGATATGTTAAATCAAGTACAATCTAAAGAGATAGGACCTGTTGGAGACTCTTTAAAACAGTTGATGAGTAAATTAAAAGAAATTGATCCAGAACAATTAACGAAGCAAAATAAGAATGTATTTCAGCGTATGTTTGGTAAAGTCAATCGATCAGTAAATGAATTACTCGCTAAACATAAAGGTGTTGCGAGTCAAGTAGATAGAATTAGTGTACAACTGGAAAACTCAAAAGATTTACTCGTTAGAGATGTTCAATTATTAGACAATCTCTATGAAGAAAATAAAGCGTATTTTGAAGCGCTAAACATTTATATACGTGCTGCAGAGCTTAAAAAGAATGAAATTGAGACAGAAACACTACCTGAGTTAAGACAGCGCGCAACAGCGTCTAACAATCAAATGGCAACGCAAGATGTAAACGATATGATTCAGTACATGAATCGATTAGATAAACGTATTCACGATCTTAAATTATCTCGACAAATTACGTTACAATCTGCGCCACAAATTCGTATGATTCAAAATATTAACCAGTCACTCGCTGAAAAAATTCAAAGTTCGATTTTAACATCTATCCCACTGTGGAAAAACCAAATGGCGATTGCGTTAACACTATTAAACCAAGAATCGGCGTCAAAAGCACAAAAAGCTGTAACGGACACGACGAATGAATTGTTAAGTAAAAATAGTGAGATGTTAAAACAAAACGCACTCATGACAGCAGAAGAAAACGAACGTGGTATCGTAGATATCGAAACGCTTAAATACACGCAAGAAAACCTACTTGAGACGATTGAAGAAACGTTACGCATTCAAACAGAAGGTAAAGCAAAACGTCAAGCTGCTGAAAAAGAATTACTTCAAATGGAAGAAGAACTTAAAACTCGCCTATTAGATATAAAAGATAGATACAAATAAAAGGAAAGGAGTCCCCTCCTTTCCTTTTTTCTATTCGTATACAATTTTTTCTTGTTTTGAACCGAGTATATATCCGATGATATAACCGATAACTAATAATGGAATCCATTCAAACTGTGTAGAGAATAATGGTAAACTTTCTAATACTTGAAGCGGTAGCTTTTCTAATGCTGCTACTCCAAAATATTCTGATCGATACACGACTGCAAGAATTGAAACAACCGAAATTAGGTATACTGGAACTTGCATTGAAAGCTTTGGTGATGGTACAAAATACGTGATAATTACTAACGCTACGACAGTCATTGCGATTGGATATAAGATCATAAGTACTGGAACTGACCCTTGGATAATTGTACTTAAACCTTGGTTAGCAAGTACTAATGATACGAGTGTCCAAATTGCTGCCCATGCTTTATAACTTAATTTAGGGATTAATTTATTGAAATACTCTGCAACTGCTACGATTAATCCGACACAAGTTGTTAAACAAGCAAGGAATACAATCGTTGCTAGTATAAATACTCCAAATCCTCCAAGAACATCTTCAGCTACAAACGTTAAAATATAAGTTCCTAAGTTTTGACCTTCAGGTAATGCTCCAGGTAAAGCAACTCTGTTACCAATCCATGCGAGTGATACATAAATCACTCCAAGTAATGATGCGGCAATGAGTGCAGATTTAATTGTTCCATTAAGTAAATCTTTTTTATCTGTGAATCCGAGTCCACGTATTGCATTTATAACGATTAAACTAAATACAAGTGCTGCAATTGCATCCATCGTTAAATAACCTTCTGTAAATCCTACTGAAAAGGCGTTCTTTTCTAAAAATGCACCAGCCGTTGGATTTGGCGTTAAACCTAAGTAGCTCACAATACCCATAACGACTAATAAAATAATAGTAATTAATAAAATAGGTGTTAATGCCTTACCAATAGTATCTACCAGATATCCTGGCTTTAAAACAATTAAGAAAACAATAACAAAATATAACACCGAGAAGATGAGTAAACTTAATGAGCTTGTACCACTTAAGTATGGTAATACTGACATTTCATACGCAGTTGTTGCCGTTCTCGGAATCGCAAAGAATGGTCCAATTGTTAAAAAGATAGCGACCATAAATACGACTGAGAACCACTTACTTATATGATTAAGTGACTCATCGTACCCACCTTTTGAAATGGCACCTGCAATTACTGCAATGAGTGGTAACCCTACTCCAGTAATTACAAATCCTAATATTCCAATCCAAAAGTGATCGCCGCTTTCATGTCCGATTGACGGTGGGAAAATTAAGTTTCCGGCCCCGAAGAACATCGCGAACAGCATGAATCCTACGACAAATACATATTTAGTATTCATTTCTAAACCTCCAAAAAATTAATTTATCTTTTTGCATAAACAACATATTACATGACTTAATTCATTATGTCTATATGTTTTTCGAATTATCAGAAAACTTTTTTAAAAAAATTAAGATGTGCTTAACGCACATCTTAAACTTCTTCAAAATATTCTTTATAATAGCCGCCGACTTTATTAGAATTATCGATGACAAACAAATATTCTTCAGTTTCATTAACGACTTTATACGTTTTACCAACTGTTAACATATCAGATACTTTAAACTTTTTTGCATCTGTATGAACGACTTTGACATCTTTAATATGATTATCTTTCCAAGTTTCGTGTAACATATATTCTCTCCTTAAAAAGAAAGAGGTGCATATTGCACCTCTTCTATTAACCTTCTAATAGTAAGTCTTCAGGGTTTTCAATTAATTCTTTAATTGTTTTTAAGAATCCAACAGACTCAGCACCATCAATGATACGGTGGTCGTAACTTAATGCGACATACATCATTGGACGAATTTCTACTTTACCATCTACTGCTACTGGACGTTGTTGAATCGTGTGCATACCTAAGATTGCAGCTTGAGTACCGTTAATAATCGGCGTAGACATTAATGAACCGAATACTCCACCATTTGTAATTGTGAATGATCCACCTGTCATTTCATCAAGCGTTAATTTCTTATCGCGTGCACGTGTCGCAACATCGATAATATCATTTTCAATTTCAGCAAAGTTTTTACGGTCACAATCTCTAATTACTGGTACAAGTAGTCCCTCATCAGTTGATACTGCAATCGCAATATCATAGAACTGTTTGTAAACTAAATCTTTACCGTCGATTTCAGCGTTAACTGCTGGATATTTTTTAAGTGCAGCGACTACAGCTTTTGTAAAGAATGACATGAAGCCAAGTTTCGTTCCGTCATTTCTTTCCATAAACTGATCTTTTTTACGTTTACGTAAATCCATAACAGCTGACATGTCGATTTCGTTAAACGTCGTTAACATTGCTGTAGATTGAGAAACTTCTAATAGACGATTTGCAATCGTTTGACGACGACGTGACATCTGTTCACGCACTACAGGTTTTTCAAAAGTAGCTTGTTCTTTAGCTTCTGGTTTTGCTTGTTCTGCCTTAGGTGCTTCTTTAGGTGCGTTGATATGATTATTAACGTCATGTGAACGTACTAGACCTCTTGGATCTGCAGCGTTAATGTCAGCTAAGTCGATGCCTTTTTCACGTGCTAATTTACGCGCTGAAGGCGTTGCAACGATTTGTGAATCTTCTTTAGATTCAACTATTGTTTCTTCTTTAACTTCTTCTTTTTTCTCTTCTTTAGCTTCTTCTGCTTTACTGTCTTCTGCTTTAGGTGCACCACTGCCTTCACCAACTACAGCAACAACTTGTCCGACTTCAACAGTGTCTCCTTCTTCAGCTTTCACTTCAGAAATTACACCATCTTCTTCACTGACAATTTCAACGTTGACTTTGTCAGTTTCAAGTTCTAAAACAGCTTCCCCTTTTTCAACACTGTCTCCAACTTTTTTAAACCAAGTCGCAATCGTACCTTCTGTAATCGATTCTGCGAGCTCTGGAACGATAATTTCACTCATTCTCTATCTTCTCCTCTTATTTCAATGCTTCTTTAATGATTCTATCTTGAATTAATTTATAAATACCTGCGTTTCCTTCTGCAGGAGATGCACTTTCGTTTCTTCCAACATAGCTTAAAGCGATTTTGTCATCGAGTAGATCGCGTAAGTACGGTTCTACGAAACGATATGAACCTTGGTTTTTAGGCTCCTCTTGTACAAATCTAACTTCTTCTAATTTTGGTAGAGTACTTAGAACTTCTTTAATTTCTTCCTCTGGGAATGGATATAGTTGCTCTAATTTAATTAATAACTTAGAAGTGTCTTCTTCTTTTTTAAGATTTTCTTCTAGTTCAACTGCTACTTTACCACTAGCGATTAAAACCGTTTTAACTGATTTAGGCTGTTCGTTATTATAAATGATTTCTTTAAATGTACCATTTACAAACTCTGAAACTGGTCTAGATGCTGTTTGGTTTCTTAGTAAACTTTTCGGTGAAGTAAGTACTAATGGACGCATTAAATCAGTGTTTAAGTTTTGTGCTTGTCGTCTTAATAGATGGAAGTAGTTCGCACTTGATGATAAGTTCGCCACGATC
This sequence comes from Nosocomiicoccus sp. HMSC09A07, assembly GCF_001808485.1. Taxonomy (NCBI): domain Bacteria; kingdom Bacillati; phylum Bacillota; class Bacilli; order Caryophanales; family Staphylococcaceae; genus Nosocomiicoccus; species Nosocomiicoccus sp. HMSC09A07. The sequence continues at coordinate 197,886 of NZ_KV793627.1, read as the reverse complement.
ATGTTGTTTTCTGCACATAACTGTAAGAATCTTTCAATTCTTGCACTTGAGTGTTCAGGACCTTGTCCTTCTTGTGCATGAGGAAGTAACATCGTTAAGCCTGTCGTTTCTCCCCATTTAGAATGCGCTGCAGAAATAAACGTATCAATGATTGGCTGTGCCATGTTTACGAAGTCACCGTATTGTGCTTCCCAAATTGTTAAGACGTCTTTATTTTGAACGTTATAACCATATTCATATGCTAATGCTGCAAGTTCTGATAACGGTGAGTTATAAATATCAAATGATGCTTTCGCGTCACTAATATTTTTTAACGGTGTATATTTTTCTCCGCTTTCAGGATCATGTAACACAGCGTTACGGTGTGCGAACGTACCACGTTCTGCATCTTCACCTGTAAAGCGAATTGGTGTACCGTCTTGAAGTAATGTAGCAAACGCAAGTGCTTCAGCGTGACCCCAGTCGATACCAGCTGAGTCATCTTCAAATGCTAACTTTCTTCTTTCTAAAACTTTAGAAAGTCGTTTGAATACTTCAAAATCACCGTTATAAGTTAATAATTCTTCAGTAATTTTTTCTAAACGTTCTTTCGTAATCGTTTCGTCAGCTTCGTTTTTCTGTTTACCGAACACGAATTCAGGATGTTCGATTTCACCACTTACAATCGTATCGTTTTTATCGATTTTATCGTGTGCTGAACGAATTTCTTTTTCAACATTATCAATAATTTCTGATTTTTGGTCTTTAGAAATTACTGATTCCTCAACTAATTGATCACCATATAAGTGTTCAATTGTTGGATAGTTTTTAATTTCATTGTAAAGCATTGGGTTCGTTGTCATTGGTTCATCCATTTCGTTATGCCCCATACGACGGTATCCGATGAGGTCGATAACGATATCACGGTTGAATGTTTGACGGTATTCAAATGCTAGTTCAATTGCTTTTAATACATATTCTGGTTTGTCGTTGTTAACGTGTAATACAGGGATATCAAATCCTTTTGCGATATCACTTGAGTAAAGCGTTGAACGACCGTCCCATTCTTCTGTTGTGAATCCGATACGGTTATTCGTAATGATGTGAATAGAACCACCGACAGTGTAACCATTTAGGTCACTCATGTTCATTGCTTCAGGGTTTACACCTTGAGCTGGAAACGCAGCGTCTCCATGAACAACTACTGCAAATGATGCATTTTTGTCTTGTACACTTTCGCCGGCTACATCGTTTTGTTCTTGTGCTGCACGTGTTTTACCTTGTACGACAGGTCCAACGATTTCTAAGTGAGACGGGTTATTAGCAAGTGTAACTGTTTGCTCAAGATCGTTATCATTTAATGTTTTAACCCCACCGAGGTGATATTTAACGTCTCCCATCCAACCGTTAGTAATTGCTAGAGATTCATCAGTTGGTAAGAATTTCATAGCGTCCGTTGACATGAATTCACTTAACATCATTTCGTATGGTTTTTGTAATACGTGAGTTAAGACGTTTAGGCGTCCACGGTGTGCCATCCCAATTTGAAGGTGTTGTAATTTATCTTCGGCCATTTTCTTAAGTAGATGATTTAACATCGGTACTAAAGAGTCTACACCTTCAATAGAGAAACGTTTTGCTCCTACGAAGTTTTTTTGTAAATATTTTTCGAAACCTTCAACTTTTGATAATTCTTTAAATAGTGCTATTTTTTGATCGTTATCATAATTCGGTTGCCCTTTTGTTTCTGTATACTTTTTGAACCATTCTCTTTCTTCTTCGTTGTTAATGTGTGAGAATTCAAAAGATAATGGTGAAGTATACGTATCTTTTAAATGATGAATCGCATCGAGTGCATTATCAAAAGTATCTACTAAATATGGACTAATCGTTTCAACAGAAACGTTTTTAAGATCCTCTTCAGTAAATCCATAACTTTCAAAACTGAAATCAGGTTTGTTTTTAATTTCAGGAGGATACACCGGATAAACGTCAGCCACTAAATGACCGTAAGTACGAATATCAGTTACCCACTTAATAATGTTCTCTAATTTGCTACTTGAGCTACCTGTTCTCGGAGCGCTAAATTGAGTATCATTGTTTAAAATTGACTCAAATAAAATTTGCATCTCCTCAGAAACACTATTCGGGTCCTCTAAATACATATCGTAGTATTCTAAGATTAACCCAAGGTTTGTTCCGAAACTAACAGGCGCGTGATCATACGCCTTCTCTTTCATATAAGACACCTCTTCTGTGTATTTGTTACTCGCTATAAGTTTACCATTTTAAAGCTATTCTTTAAAGTAAATGACCTGTCTTAAGCGATATAATTTTACTTTAAAGGAAATTCAATATGAATTGTCGTTCCTTCATTAATTTTACTTGTGATATACACGTTTCCACCGTTTGCTTCAATAATTTTTTTAGCAATCGATAATCCAAGTCCATTACCACCGAGTTCACGACTTCTTGATTTATCGACTCTATAAAAACGGTCGAAGACTTTATTGACCTCTTCTTTAGGAATCCCGACTCCTTTGTCAGATATTTCAATTTTAATTTTATTACTCATTTGTTTAGATACGATATGAATTGATTTATTTTTATTATCGTATTTTACGGCATTATCTAGGAAGATAACGAGTATTTGTTCAAACTGATGCTGACTTATAGCGTAATATAAATCATCTTTTAAATCAGTAGTAAATGTATAAGACGGATGAAGTTGCCTCATCGCATTGACGCGACTTATAATTTCATTGTTTAAATCAATTGGCTCAAGGACGAGTTTTTGTTTGTTTTCATTTTTTGTTAACTCTAACAATTCTTCAATTAATTTAGTAATACGCCCCATCTCATCGATAGAAATTTGAAGTGACTCTTCAAGTACCGCTTTATCATTTTTACCCCATCGGTTTATTAAATTTAAATGCCCTTGAACGATCTGTAGAGGCGTACGTAGTTCATGTGATGCATCTTCTACAAATTGCTTTTGCTGATTAAATGACTCTTCAAGTGTATCCATCATTTTGTTAAATGAAACAACCATGTAATCAATTTCTGATAAATTCGTTCGTAAATCGAGACGTTCAGAAAACCCATTATTTTCAACGTACTGAAGTTGCTTTGTAAATCGGTATATTGGACGTACCATTTGTCCAGAAATAAAGTAACTAATGACAGATGTCACGGATATCGACATAAATGCGATAATCGTTGCGATAATAATTATCATTTGTAAAATTGTATAATACTCTTGCATCGGGTGAATGATTGCAATATATCCATTCCAATATTCTGATTCTATCATGACAGTTTTTACGATATATTTTTTGTCATTGATTTCCATCGGATAAAAATCCGGGTTAATAATTTGTTCACGTGGTACATTATAAGACTGATCCTTACTCGGCCAACGGTACACTTCTTCACCGCTCATCGTAAAGAGTACAAATTTTTGATTATCATAAAGACTCGTATAAATATCGCGTTCAGTAATCGCGTTGATCGGTGTCGTTGAATACAAAGAATGTAATTCAACAGCACTTCTATCAGCTGCACGGTACTGTAAATCTTTTAAATATATACTCGTTGCATAAATTAAGAACGTACTGAACATAATAAAAGAACCCGTGATTATCAAAATTGCTAACCGCATCCACCTTGATCTTAGAGAGGTTTTCATTCTCGAATCACATACCCAACACCCCGAACAGTTTCGATAATTTTATCGAGGTCATATTGTTTGAGCTTATTTCGTAAATAACGAATGTAAACGTCAACGACGTTAGTTTCAACTTCGTTATCGTATCCCCAAATTTGATCTAGAATCGTCTCACGTTTTAATACAATATTCTCGTTTTCAATGAGTAATCGTAATAATTCGAATTCTGTTTTTGTTAAGTCTAGTTCTGTTTCATTGACGAGTACTTTATATGCTGATAAATCAATTGTTATACCGTTTGATTCTAATATATTCGACTCGTGTACTTTTCTGCGTCTCATAATGACGCGAATGCGTGCGAGTAGCTCTTCAATTTCAAATGGTTTAACGATATAATCGTCTGCGCCATAATCTAAGCCAATTACCTTTTCATATGTTGTATCTTTTGCTGTAATCATAATAATTGGTGTGTCTTTTTCTTTTCTAATTTTACGACATACTTCTAATCCATTTAACTCTGGCAACATTAAATCGAGTAATATACAGTCGTAATCTTTGTCTAAAGCATGTTCTAGCCCACTTAATCCGTCGAACGTTACTTCTACGTCATAGCCTTCATAAGTGAGTTCAAGCTCTAGAAAACGTGCTAAATTTTGTTCATCTTCGACAACTAAAATGTTTGGCATCGTCTCACCTCAAGTTAACTATATCATTTTGAATATTATCTCTAAAATTATCATAAAAAATACTCCGATTAAAGCAAAAACTTTAACCGGAGTTCTATTACACACCAGAAACTTTACCTGGAGTATCATTACTATAGCTTTGTTGTCGTATGATTAAGTTCTTTTTCACTTCTGGCCATTCATCATCAATTATTGAATATACGACTAAGTTTCTAGGTATGCCATGGAGTGCACGTTCTTTTCTTAAAACTCCTTCTTTTGTAAATCCGAGTCTCTCGATTGCTTTATTTGAACGCACATTTCTTTCATCAGCACGAATTTGAACACGCATCATACCCATTACTTCAAAACAAAATTCGAGCAGTAAAAACTTTGAGTCAGAGTTGACAAAAGTACGTTGTGCACTCGTTCCAAACCAACTCGCGCCAATTTCACAACTTTGTCGTTCATAGTCGATATGCTGAATTCTTGTACTACCGAGCACTTCATCTGTTGATTTTAAAATGACGACAAACGGAATTGCCTGCATGTTATTGCGTGAATCTATTGCACTTGAGACCCATTCAGTCATCTGCTCTTCAGTGATAGCTTGATATAACATATACGTCCATATACTTTCATGGTTTACCTTTTGTAAATCTTTTGCGTGGGACAACTGCATCGGAATTAATTTAATTCTGTCATTCTCAAGAGTGATTGATTCATATAAATGAGTAATCAATAGATCCACCTACTTCATGAATTATTTTATATCTTTAAATTTTCCATGGAATATCCATGATACTAAAGAAACTGTCGCTGTTCCGATTGCCATGCCTGCGAGAACGTCTGTTGGAAAATGGACGCCGAGATATACGCGTGACGAGCAAATAAGTAAAATTGCGACAGCACAAAGTGCATACAGTACAGCTTTATGATTTAAATTCGTATGTTTTATTAACACCATCAAACTTCCGAAAAATATGGTCGAACCGAGACTGTGTCCACTTGGAAAACTAAATCCACCAATTTCAATTAAGCGTAAAAACGCCGGACGCTCTCTGTCGAATGAATGTTTCAGAACAGGAATTAAAATGCTAGACATTAACATTGAGACGACCAAAAACAATGCGTGAATGTTCATTCTGTATAACAGTAAAATCGCAATGACAATGATTGAGAGAATAATCATTGAGATAACTTCACCGAGTTGAGTGACCCCTAAAAATAATGCAGTTGTTAAAAAACTTTCTGACGCATAGATAAACTCATACACTTCGCGGTCGATAAAACGACCGACACGTGACTCGTGAAACACTGCAATCACGCCAAATATTAGAGTAAATACGATAAACAGTGATATTTTTTTAGCACGACTCATATTTACTCCTCCTTAAGTAGATGTTCTGTTAAACGTTTTGGCGTCATACCAGCATTAAATGTCTCCATATTTTTAATGTATTCTAGTTTATTATTTTCGATTTTCATAATATTGTCAATGATTCGTTTTGGAGTTATAGATTCATCTTCGATCGTTTCAGCATATCCCTTACTTTTAAAGTACTCAGCGTTTTCGATTTGATCTCCGCGGCTTTGAGATAACGGTAATGGGATTAAAAGCATCGGTTGCTTAAGGAGTAGTAATTCGTAAATAACGTTTGCACCACTTCGTGAAATAACGACGTCGGACATTTTATAAAAATGCGCGAGCTCATGTTGAACGAATTCATATTGACGATAGTTAGGATGCTTAATATCTTCACGTATATTATCTGGCCCTGTTATATGAATGACTTGGTATTGGTCTACAAAAGTATCTATATGGTTATGCACTAAATCGTTTATAGATTTTGCCCCTAAACTCCCTCCGATAAACATAATTGTCGGTTTATTCGGATCTAGTCCAGTAATGTTCTCTGCAATCTCTTTACTACCATGTAGCAATTCTTCACGAATAACAGGTCCTACATAGTCAGATTTACTTGAATCGACAAAGTTTAACGTTTTTTCAAAAGTGACAAATATCTTTTTAGCAAATTTACCAGCAATTTTATTCGCTAGTCCTGGAGAAATATCTGACTCGTGAATATAGACAGGTATATTCAAACTTTTAGCTGCGAGTACAACTGGTACTGACACGAAACCACCTTTTGAAAAGACGAATTTCGGCTTTAACTTTTTTAATATACGTCTCGCATCAAAGATGCCTTTTGTCACCTTAAATACATCTTTAATATTTTCAAATGATAAATAGCGTCGTAACTTACCACTTGAAATACTGTAGTATTCGATACCAGATTTTTCGATAATTTCTTTTTCTATACCTCTTTTAGAACCGATGTAATATGGCTTCACGTTTTCATTTAACAGCTCTGGAGCGATTAACGTATTTAACATGACGTGACCGATTGTTCCTCCACCTGTTAATACGACTACATCATCATTTAATTTCATATGTATCCTCTTTCTTTAAATAATGATAAACACCATGCATATGCACGGTGTTTATATGAATTATTCATCCTCTTGATTTGAACGTTTACGAGAATCATCGACAGGAATGTACTTAGACTCTTCTTTCATTTCTTTTGTAATATCTTCTTTGGATTTTTCGCCTTTAATATAATCCATTAGATAATCATATTGAACATCATTATCTTGGATATGTTGACGAATATCTTTCATTAATTGAGCTGTCGTATCCCCTGTAACGATACCATTTTCATCTAGGTTATTGTCTTTTTGATAATTTTTAACAGCGTCTGTTAAATTAGCGTCAAAGACGTTATCCATTGTTTCTATGTTATAACCTAACGCTTCTAACATCACTTTAATCGTAATAATATCATCGTTCTCTTGTGTTTCAATATAGGCATCTTCTCTATCTAAGAACTTCACTCGATAGAAATCTGGATTGTTAATTACAAAGTCAGGTTCGATACCCTTTTCGTGAATCCAGTCGCCATTTGGTGTTAACCATTTCGTGTTCGTATATTTAACTAATGATTGATCTTTGAATTCACTAGTTCTTTGTACGATACCTTTACCAAATGATTTCGTACCGACGATTTCAGCTTTCGTTAAATCTCGCATCGCTCCAGCAAATACTTCACTCGCACTTGCTGAACCTTCGTTGAGTAAAATATAGATGTTGTCAAAGTCATCTTCTTTTACTAATCGATCATTTTCAGCATATATCTCTTCACGGTCACCATTTTTATGCTCGAGATATAAGACGAGTTCGCCTTTATCTACGAAGAAATTAATCATCTCAACAGCTTCGTTTAATAGACCACCTGGGTTTGAACGAAAATCTAGTACGACGTCTTTAACTTTTTTCTCTTTAGCATCCTCAAGCGCAAGTTTTAATTCTTTCGCAGTATCTTGTTGGAAACGATTGATACTAATATGAGAAACATCATCTTTAATTTCTGAAGTGACACTATCGATATGAATTTTTTCACGAGTAATAACGAGGTCAAATGGTTTGTCAGAACCTCTTTGAATCGTTAACGTGACATCCGTACCCTCTTCACCACGAATAAGTTGAACAGCTTCGTGTGAAGACCAACCTTTAATTGACTCTCCGTCAATTGCGAGTATTTTATCTCCAGGCTGAACGCCTGCTTTTTCCGCTGGCGAGCCTTTCATTGGACTTGAGACGATAACGTTTTGATCATATTGCATAATTTCAGAACCAATACCGTAAAATTCGCCGGTAATTGATTCTTCAAAATCAGCTGTTTCGTCTACTTGCATGTATTCACTATATGGATCGTTTAAACCATTCACCATACCTTTAATCGAAGATTCAATTAAATGTTCTTTGTCAACGTCTGTATAATATTCTGAAGATAGAGTGTCGTACACGTTATATAATTTAACGAACTCTTGTCTCGTATCAGTTCCGACGTTTACTGCGCGTTCCGTTTTTCCATCTAAACTTAGTGCGGTAATTAATACAGAGAGAAAAATCGTCGTTAGTATGATGACGATAAACCAGAATATATTTAAACTGACTTTTAAACGATGACTACTTTTTGGTATTTCGTTGTTCACAGTTTCACCTAATTTCTAATATTACAATGATTCTGCAAATGGAAGAGCTGCATCTAATGCAATTTCAATCATCTCATTAAATGTCGTCTGTCTTTCCATTGCTGAAGTTTCCTCACCTGTTATTACGTGGTCAGATACTGTTAAAATACTCAGCGCTCTTGCGTTATATTTTTTAGCAATTGTAAATAATGCGCTTGACTCCATCTCTAACGCAAGTACACCGTATTCTGCAAGTTGTTCGATGTTTCCTTTTTCATCGTAAAATGAATCAGCTGTAAATACGTTACCGACAATCGCGTTCGTTCCGCGTTTCGTTGCTTCATTGTAAGCGGACGCGAGTAATTCAAAGTCTGAAGTCGGTGCATAACTGATATTATTAAATAATTTCGTGTTTTGACTAGAATCAGTCGATGCACTTTGAGCGATAATTAAATCACGTACATTAATATCTTCTTTAATCGCACCACAAGTACCAACACGAATTAAGTTTTTAACTCCGTAATCACGCATTAACTCATGGACATAAATAGAGATAGAAGGAATTCCCATTCCTGTACCCATAACAGAAATTCTTTTTCCTTTATATGTTCCAGTAAAACCGAACATGTTTCTTACTTCATTAAATTGTGTAACATCTTCTAAAAATGTTTCTGCAATGTATTTTGCACGTAACGGATCTCCTGGTAGTAAAATAGTTTCTGCAATGTCGCCTTGTTTTGCACCAATATGAATGCTCATGTTCATCCTCCTAATATTTTAACCAATTTTCATATTCTTCAAATAAAGTATCAAACGTGTGTAATGACGCACCGTCGTATGGTGTTTTTTCTAGATAGTCTGAAATATTATTATAGTCAGTAGAAAATTTGGGGAAATCTAAATCATTCACTACATGTGTAGCGAACACTCCGCTTTCACTCTTTTCACCGACTTTTGTTTTCATAAACTGATAAAAAGAATAACTTTTCATAGTATCACTCAAACAATGTTAAATACTTTTCGTAATCTGTATCTTTTAACTCTTCTTTTGGAATAAAAGTTAATGCAGCAGAGTTAATACAATATCTCATTCCCCCTGATTCGACAGGGCCATCATTAAATACATGACCTAAATGTGAATCAGACGTATCGCTACGTACTTCAATACGACGCATTCCAAATGAATCATCAAAATGTTCAGAGACAGATTCATCGATTGTACGTGTAAATGATGGCCAACCACATCCAGCATCATATTTATCCGTCGAACTAAACAATGCTTGACCGGATAATTTATCGACGTATATACCCGCTTCAGTGTGCTGATCATACTCATTTTGAAACGGTGGTTCAGTACCATTTTCTTTCATGACGTGATATTCCATTTCAGTGAGTTCAGAAATGTCTTTTTTCATTAGTTTTCACTCCAATGTTTCTCAATAAACCCTTTACGACCAGAACCTTTATAAAACGCGTTATAATGTGCACTGTTTTTCTTATAAAAATCTTGATGATAATCTTCTGCTGCATAAAAGTTCTTATACGGTAACACAGGTGTAATCACAGGATCGTTAAATACTTTTGAATCGTTTAATTCATCGATATATTTCTCTGCTTCTTCTTTTTGAGTGTCATCATGATAAAAGACAGCAGGCATATACATCGATCCACGGTCACCGAATTGTCCATCATTATCTGTTGGGTCAAATGTTTTAAAGAATACTTTTAAAATTTCACGGTATGAAATAACATCTGGGTTAAAATCAATTTGTACCGCTTCTGTATGACCTGTTGTACCAGATCCAACCTCTTCATATGTCGGATTTTCTTTGTGGCCGTTTGAGTAGCCACTTGTTACTGAATTTACACCATCGTATTGGTCGAATGGTTTAACTAAACACCAAAAACAACCACCTGCTAATGTCGCTTTTGCCATCATATCACTCCTCTAAAATAATCCATCAACTGAAAAATACCACTTATCATTTTTATAATCAATTTCATCGATAGTAACGTCGTATTCAAGTTGTTGTTTAAAAACTTTTGAATCGATAATAATCTCTGGTGCATCATCACTAAATTCCATGCCATTATCTAATGTTACATGGTTTTTAAGTGTATCATATATTAAATCTAAGCTGACTGAAAATCTTGCGATATCAATATCTTTTAATTGTAAAATAATCTGATCGTCTTTTACAAGTGGTTCAATTGAAACATTTACTGGAACATCGATGTTTAAAACAGAATATAACGTTTCAATTTCGATGCCACTTGTTGAAACATTGACGTACATATTATCGTCTATGTTGTCATTGATAATTTTTTCAATTGTTTCGTTGTTCGCAACGACTTGTAAGTTCGAATCTTTTGACTGTTTGCTAGGCTCACTTAATTGGTCATAATCTGGTAACGTTATGACCTTATAACCAATTGTCCCAATAACTATAGCGTTAATGGAAAATAATATTATAAATAAAACTTTCCAAATATTATTCATAAGAATCCTTCTTTACGTAATGTAAATATGCGTACGGATAATTTACTTCTTCTGAAACGTCATAATCTTCTCTTGATACTAATTCAAAATCATTTTTGTCATATTCTGGGAAGAACGTATCTCCAACGAACGATTCATAAATTTCAGTGACGTACATCTCTTCTACTTCATCAATCATTGCATCGTATAATTTGCTTCCACCGAATACAAATACTTTACCGTCTAAAGATTTGATTTCATCGAGACTACGAATAATCTCAATACCGTCATCATCTATATCTTGACTCGTTAAGACGACGTTTTTTCTATTTGGTAGTGGTCTCCCAAGTGACTCATAAGTCGTTCTTCCCATTACGATTGTATGTCCTGTTGTAATTTCTTTTAAACGTTTTAAATCATGTGGCAAGCGCCACGGTATATCGCCTTTAAATCCGATAACATTTTGATTTGCATATGCTACTATTAACGATAACATTATTTATCTCCTTTAGACCGCAATTGGTGCTTTAATGCTTTTATGGCTTTTGTAATCGACGAGCTCAAAGTCTTCGTATTCTAGATCGAACATTGACTTATCTGTATTTATTTTAACAGTTGGTGCGTCGAATCCGTCTCTAGATAGTTGAGTCTCAACTGCTTCAATGTGATTCTTGTAAATGTGAGCATCACCAAAAGTATGAATGAACTCACCGACTTCTAGTCCTGTTTCTCTTGCGACAAGTAGCAATAATAGACTATATGATGCGATGTTAAATGGAACACCTAAAAATACGTCCGCGCTTCTTTGGTATAGTTGTAGACTTAACTTACCATCGTTTACGTAAAACTGAAACAGCGTATGACATGGCGGTAATGCCATCGTTTCAATTTCTGCAGGATTCCATGCTGAGACGATATGACGTCTAGAGTATGGAGTATTTTTAATCGAATCGATTAAGTTCTGTAGTTGGTCGACAGACTCTCCATTTGGTCCGATCCAATCTCTCCACTGTTTACCATATACATTTCCGAGTTCACCATACTTTTTAGCGAATGTATCATCTGTTAAAATGCGTTCTTTATATTTTTCCATTTCTTGCTGATATACTTCGTTAAACGCTTTGTCTTTCAACGCACGTCGGCCAAAATCTGTCATATCTTCGCCATGATAATCTTCAGATTCAACAAAACGTTTAAATGCCCATTCGTTCCAAATGTTGTTGTTATACTGTAGCAAGTATTTAATATTCGTATCTCCGCGCATAAACCAAATGAGTTCTGTCGCAATCAGTTTAAACGATGTACGTTTTGTCGTTAGTAACGGGAAACCTTTACTTAAGTCAAAACGCATTTGATATCCGAAAGTTGAAATTGTACCCGTTCCTGTGCGGTCATCTTTAGTTGTTCCTTTATCTAACACATGTTGTAGTAAGTCGTGATACGCTTGATCGAAAGTGTTCATTAAAATCTTCCTTTCTTTTATTCGGTATTTTTAATATAATATAAGTAATCATATATACTTCAAACGAAGGAGTGTTCCGGATGGAAGCAGTAATGTTTACTGGATTAGTATTACTTTCACTTTACATGATTTCGATGTGTATTTTTGAATAATACTAATTAATAGACTAAAAAGGAAAGCATAATCAGTGCTTTCCTTTTTTTATTGACAATACTCGTCAAAGACGTCTTTTAAATCCATCATAATATCTTCAATTTCTCTGCCCTCAATAAACATTCTCGGTAAGAAGTATTTTAACTCTTTACCTTTAAATAATGCCATTGATGGGCTCGAAGGTTCCTGAACAATATACGTTCTCATTTCTTCAGTTGCTTCTTTATCTTGTCCCGCAAAAACAGTCACTAAATGATCTGGTGTATTTGGGTTTTGTAATGCGACTGTACGTGCTGCTGGTCGTGCCAGTCCTGCTGCACATCCACACATACTATTGATAACAACGAAAGTCGTTTCATCGTCATTTAGATTGTCCATAAAGTCTTTGACCGCTTCTTTAGTTGTGAATTCTTCAAAATTGTATTTTGTTAGGTCTTTTCTATAAGCATCAACAAGTTCATTCATATATGCTTCATATGGATTCATTATTGATTCCTCTTTTCCATTTGTTTCCAGACACTTCCAAGTGCTCTTTCGCCTTCTTCAATTCTTGAAATCGCAAGTTCTTTTTGCAATTTACATTCGTATGACGAATCATCTCTATATTGATATAAAAATGGAAGACTAGAATCGTCACCGACTTCATATACAAACATCGCTGCACGCCAACGAACGATTGGACTTTTATCATCAAGTAACGGATACATATCTTTTAAACCAGACTTAAGACCAAGATCACTGTATGCATCTCCTGCTGTTCTACGAACAGTAACGGATTTATCTTGAAGCGCCTGCTTTAAATAATTTAAAGTTTCCTCTTTTTCAATCATTGCTAGAAGTGAAACTGCCATACGACGAATTTGTACTTTTGAATCGTTTAACGCAAACGTTAATAATTCATAATCGCCTTCATTCGGTGTATCAAAGTGATTTAAATAATAGAGTCTCTTCTTCCAATCCTCTTCTTGCTTGAAAGTATCTAAATCAATTTTAAAATAGCGTTTTGGTTCTGGTTGTTTATTTTCTTTAGCAGCCTTTACAAGATGAGTTAAACGCTCTTTTGTATAAAGGGCACCGATTTCTTCTTTTACTTCAGTTAGAACGTCATTAAGCTCACCATAATAGTATCCGAGAGACTCCCATTTTCTACTAAATATAATATTGTCTTCAGGGAGTGTGGCAGCTTCTACAGCGTTTAAAAAGTCATTGTTTAACGCTTCTCTCACTTCGCCATCATTAAGTTTAATTTGATAAGGAATTTCTTTAAATGTTAGTAATTCCACTTTTACTTCGCCAAAGTGTTCGTCGACGTGCGCAATTACTTTTTTGTATCTTGTCCTTCAAATTGAGCTTCAATTTTAGGAATAACAACGTCCCACTCTGCACGAGGATCTTTATCTACAGATATGAAATCTAGAGCGTAAAATACGCTAGTCACTTCATCGATTTCAAGTACACGGTTGATGAAGTCCGGATTTTCTGGACTTACTTCTCTATGTGTTGAAGATTTCATATCTGGCTTTTGCTCATCTAAAACAACTTTCATCGTATTTGGGTTTGGTGTTGGTTCGATTTTGATAATATTCATATACTTTCTCCTTATTTTACGTATTACAGTCATTATACTATTTTGAGAGATATTTTTTAATTTTATTTGTTTAAATATTTATATAACTCTGTTTTAGCGAGATGATCTGCGTGTTTATTGTGCTCACGTGTGATAAAAGAAACTAATAATAAATCAAATTTAGTCTCGTAATTAACGTATGTTGTTAAATATTGTTTAAAGCGCGGATCTTTTGCGAAACGTTTTTCAATTGAATCGACGACAATTTGTGAATCGGTATAAATTATTGCTTGTTTAATATTCAATTCAATACACTTTTCAAGAGCAAACATTAACGTCGCCCACTCTGCTTCATTGTTATCTATATGATGAAACACTGATGTAAATTCGTGTGTAGTTTCATCTTTGATGATCACTGCACCAACAGAAATGTGCGGATGTTGACGCGTTGCTGCATCGATGTGTACCGTTGCCATTATAAATCTAACCCTTCTACGTAACGTTTAGCGATTGTTAAGTCGTATTTATCAAGCACTTGTAACGTACGGTCAAGATTAAATGTATAATCACTATACTGAATCACATCGTTAACATTTATCGGAACATCCGTAATAATTTCAGCGAGTCGTCGGCTGAGTATTAAATGGTCGTAGTCTTTTAAAATGTTTTCTTTTTGACGTTTTGTTAAGGTGTCTAAATTTTCTAGTAAATGGTCTAAGGACTGGTGTTTTTGGATGAGTTTTAACGCGGTCTTTTCACCAATTCCGGTGACTCCAAAGTATCCGTCACCGCTATCTCCCATTAACGCTTTTACATCGATAAATTGATGTGGTGTAATTGAAAATTCTTCAGTAAAACGGTTTAGATTATATATATCGTATTCTGTATATCCTTTTTTCGTTAGCCATAACTCGTTATCGTCATTAATGACTTGTAAAAGGTCTTTATCTCCAGAAATAATCACCGAATCATCATAGTGTTTTGTAATCGTTCCGATGAGGTCGTCTGCTTCATACCCTTTTAACCCAACTTGATAAAAATCAAGCTCGGCAAGTACATCTTTCACTAAATCAAATTGAGGAACGAGTTCTTCTGGTGGTGCTGGTCGATTAGATTTATAATTTTCATACCACTCTGTTCGAACTGTCTCACTCCCCATATCCCACGTAATGATTACTTTTTCAGGTTGAATGATCTCAATTGCTTTATAAATATGACGAATTGTCCCTTGTACACCATTTGTTGGTAGATCACAGCTGTTATAAAAAAATTGCTTACTAAAACTTGTTGCAAAGAAGTGACGGAATAACAGAGCCATTCCGTCGACAATTAATAATTTACTCAATATTTAATACACGTTCCTTTAGCGTCGTTTCTTTCGTGACAATCGGTTCATCTTCACGAATCCACTCAGAAAAACTACCACCATATAATTTTACGGGAATGCCATTTTCATGTAAAAACGTAAACATCGGTGTTGCACTCATTCCTGACCCACAAGAGACAGTCACTGAATCAAACTTTTTAATGTCTTTTAATTCATCATGTAAGACGTCTAACGACATCGTACCGTTTTTAAATAGTGTCGTATTTGGAATGTTAACGGCTGTCGGAATATGACCACTTTTACTATCCATGTTATCCCCTTCTCCGAGATAACGCGAACGTTCACGTACATCTATTAATAAATGCTTCGGATCTTTTATGCTGTTTTTAACATTTTCAAACGTCGCATATAAAGATTCATCAGGTAATTGATCAACATCTTCAAATACAGTTGGTAGTGTTACGTCATTATATTCAACTTTTTTCGCAACTTCTTTTAGCACACCTAAACTACCGATATATAGCGTCGTTTCATAGCCATATAGTTTAAAAACAACATATAAACGTGTATGAAAGAAACTGTTGTCGTTCGCAAACAATACAATTTCTTTACCTGGTTGACTTAATGCATCATATAATCCTTTTACGACACCTGCTGTTGGTATAGGGCTTCTCCCATTGTTATGGCCATCCGCTTCAACGATAAATGGATTCTCTTGAATGTGAATCGTATTCTCAACCGGATCATTAAGTACTAATTCTTTTGTCTTCTCTTCGTTCCCCATAACGTTTCTCGTGTCGAC
Source organism: Nosocomiicoccus sp. HMSC09A07 (assembly GCF_001808485.1). NCBI lineage: Bacteria > Bacillati > Bacillota > Bacilli > Caryophanales > Staphylococcaceae > Nosocomiicoccus > Nosocomiicoccus sp. HMSC09A07. The sequence continues at coordinate 181,747 of NZ_KV793627.1, read as the reverse complement.
AAGTAATAATGTGGAAGGGTCTAATTCTAGTAGCTCTTTTTCATTAATGATTGTCATTTTCTTCACCTACAATTGAATGTATTTCGTTTAATAAATCGATACTTTCTTTGTACATTACTTCATCTGGTGCTTCGATTGGTGTATTTAACATCTGTAATACTCTAGTTTTATCTTCTAACAACTTATGATCGATATCATTAAAATAATACGTCGCATTTTGAATGACGTTATCTTTTAGTGCGTCTAATTGAATAGAATCTACAATCGTTTTACTCACTTCTAATAATTGCTCTCTCAGTTGTTTATGCGTTTTAACAGATTTTTCGAAGCGTTTTAATTCCGCGTTCACCTGTCTGTCATCTACTGAAACTTTTACTTGATGCTGTTCTACTTTTGGATATTGTAGCGTGTCTACAACGTTGCTTGCTCTCAGTTTAACATTAAAATCATTGATATGTTTATTTACTAAATCATCGATAAATCTATACACGTTGTTGATAATTGTATTACTTTCAATCGTTACATACTGCTCAATATCGTTTTTAATTAACTGACGATTTGCACTTAACATTTTTTTAGAAACGTCGTTCATCGAAATATTAGATGATAGATAATCATACAATTTAAGCTCTAGTTGCTTTCGTATGAATGCAAATAAATTTTCGATTTCACTCACTGTTTCGTTTTTGACCGTATGTGCTGAAAAGTCATTTAGTAACTGTGACGTATTATGACGGTTTTCTTTAAGCGTGTATATAAATGACTCACCTTCATCGAATTGTTTAATATTTGAGTTTAGTAATTCGATAAACTGCTTAATATTTTCATCGATAGAAAGAGCGAGTAATTCTTTTGATTTATTTTCTGCATCTTTTAAAAATGATAACTTCACCGCTTCAAATGATGCATCATCATGTTCTAAAGCATATTTACTTGAAACACCGTAAATCTGATGTTGGATTTTTAATTGGTTTAGTGACTGATGCATATATGCTTCAACGTCTTCAATTTCTCTATCATTTTTTGCTAAGTCAACAGCGTTAATAACGACTGATAACGGAAACTCTTTTCCTTTGATTGATTGAATATACTTTAAAAATTGTGCGTCAGATTGAGTGAACACATGGTTAAAATACGATACGTAAATGATTAAGTCACTATTTGCGATAATTTGGTGTGTTTCTTGTGTATGACGTTCGTTTATCGAGTTAATACCTGGTGAGTCGATAATCGTAAATTGATCTAATAACGGTGCATGATGGCCGATAAATGCCTTATCGATAAATATTGCATGACTGTCTTCACTCGTTTTAAAATCGATGTCTTCTCGAGTCGTTTCGATCTTTTGACCGAATAGCGGTCGATACGTCTCTAAATTTTTGTTCACACCATTTTTAAGTGGTACAAATAATTTAGGCACATCCATTTTATTTAATTGTTTGACTTGGTCATCTAACGACAAATTGCTCTTTCCAGTGACAGACTCTAACAATTCAACGATTGATTCTTCAGATTTATATTGAATATAGCTTTTATCGCTGTTACTAATCTCAGTAATTGAAGCGGTCGTTGGGTTCGGACTTGTCGTAAGAAGTTTTTCTTTTAATAAAGCGTTGATAAACGTACTTTTACCTGCGCTAAATCCACCGAATACACTGATATTCGCTTCGTTATGCTTTAAACGGTTAAGTTTATTCGTTAATAATTTATAAATATGTCGATAGTTATTTGACTCTTTGATTAAATCGGTAATGCTATAAAATTTTTCTGTATCTAATGCTGTTGATTTAAAGTCATAACTCACAACGTCTTCTTTTTTCTCTGTTAAATCTTTTATCGTATCGAGTGACAATTCAATGTTCTCATTTAATGCTTTTAATTCATCTTCGACATGCGTATATAAATGTTTGTAGCTACCAGATAAAAATACAGATTTTAACTCAGCGAGTTGAAGTGCTTTTTTGTAACGATTTAATTCTTCGTCTACCGTATCATCTGGATTAACGTCATAAACTTTAATATCTAATTGCTTTATAAATACTTTAAGGAGATTTCTTACTTCTTTAGAAATCGTTTGTTTTAATTCTCCTAAATAGACATCTAAAATCTTCTCATTACTTTCAACGATTTCATAATCTGTAAGTAAAGCGTCGTGATACTCATATTTAAAGTATTCGTTTGAAGAGATTTTAAGCTCTAAAAACAAGTCATTGATTTGCGTATTAATTTGACGATCAATAACGTCTTGCATCAGTTGATGCACAATCTTTACTTGATCTTCTTTCATCGCTTGTAACTTTTTCTTTTTCCCAAATAAGCCTTTTACTTGTACGTCCCCAGTACTGATTTTGAAGTACTCGCGTATACTATCCTTTACGTCATGGGGGAATAAGTAACTATTACTTACAATATCTTTCGCATGCGCATCGACGTATTCAGTTAATTTATGAATATCACTTTTAATATGTGACGCATCGTGTGCTTGTTTTTCTTCTAGTAAATAATGGATATGTGTTTTTAGATCTGAATCTATTTCTGAATCTACGTCTAAACTATTTAACTGATCATCTAAATATTCGATATGCTTTTGCTCGATATTTTGAATAATTCGTTCATGATACAGCTTTTTAAACGACGCTCTTGAATCGTCTAATTCTTTTAAAAATGATTCTAATTGATCGTTTTGACGGTATGGTGTGCCGTAAATCGACGTCGTAAATATATGTTCTGGATGAATGTTGTGGTTTGATAACGTCGACTTTAAGCGATTAATGAACGTATCGTATGATAATTCACTATCGTCGTGTTTATCGATTTGGTTGACGATTAAAGAAAACGGAATATTATAAGATGCGATTTCTTCTAAAAATGATAAATTTGATTCACTTTCGACATGGTTATATTCGACTGTAAAAAATACATAGTCTGAGTTGAGTAAAAATTTATGCGTACTTTCTTCGTGTGCTGATGTTTTTGAATCCACTCCTGGAGTATCTTGAAACACGAACGTATCATTGTATTTTTTACTATCATGCATAATTTTAACGTATTCAATCTCAACGTCTTTTTTGTTAATTTGTTTTACTTCGCTTAAGTCATTAAGTTTAACGTAGTGATTTTTATCAATATAGACACGCGCACGTGTCTCATCGCAGATTTCTATTTGCACTGTTTTACTCGTCGTAGGAATCGGAGAAGAAGGCAACACTTCATCTTCTAATAAATAGTTAATTAAACTCGATTTCCTGGCAGAAAAATGTCCGATAAACGACACGACAAATAAGTCATCATAAACTTTTTTAATCGTATAATCGATTTCTGACAAAAGTTGTTTGTTGTTAGATTTACTAATTTCTTTTCGAATCTTATATAAAATATTTAAAGTATCATCGTTTACCATTACTTTTTACCCCAGTACTGATAATAAGTTGTTTCAATATAGCCGTTAAATAATTTCCTTCTATGTGTTGCACGTTTTCCAATAATGATTTCAAATTCTTTATTAGACGTCATTAAATAAACGTTTAACGTATCATTTTGCTCCATTAATTGTCCGATTTTGCGGTACATATCTTCGACTGCTTTAGCCTCTCCGATACGTTCACCGTAAGGAGGGTTTGTGACGATTTGTGTATGATTTTTTAAATGATCGATATCATGGACATTTTTAACACTAAACTGTATTTCTTCTAACAGTCCGACTTCATCTGCATTTTGCTTAGATACTGCAATCATTCGTTCGTCGATATCACTCGCATATATTTCGACATCTTTATCGTAAAGAGCGTCATTTTCACATTGATTTCTTAACTCTGACCATAATTCTTCAGGGATAATGTCCCATTTTTCTGCGTCAAATGTTCGATTTGAACCAGGTGCAATGTTTTTAGCAATCATCGCCGCTTCAATCGCGATTGTTCCAGATCCACAAAATGGATCAACTAATGGGTTTTCACCAGTATAGTTAGCGAGTTGCAACATCGCTGCAGCAAGAGTTTCTTTAATCGGTGCGTCACCTTGAAGAACTCTATACCCGCGTTTATGTAACGCATCTCCTGACGTATCAATTGTGAGTAATGCTCTGTCTTTTAATATATTAATGTCTACTTTATAACGCGCACCTGTTTCAGGTAATTTACCATCGAGCTTAAATGCTTCTTTTAAATGTTCAACAATTGCTTTTTTAGTAATACGCTGTACGTCAGGTACAGAATATAACGTTGATTTATGTGAGCGACCTGTCACAGGGAAATTCGCATCAGGGCCTAAAATATCTGACCATGGTAAATCTTTGACAGCTTCAAAGAGACCATCAAACGTCGTGACTTTAAAATCCCCAATGATAATACGGATACGTTCTGCTGTTCGTAATTTTAAGTTCGTTTCGACAATTGTTTTTTCATCGCCTGAAAAATATACGCGTCCATTTTCTAAAGTCGTCTCAAGCCCGAGTGACTCGATTTCATTTGCAACAACACGCTCAAGTCCCATTGGCGTATTCGCTAAAAATTTAAATTTCATATTACGCATCCCTTTATATTGTGTTTATACATATTTAAAAAAAGACTCTCCATATACATATACGGAGAGTCACCTAGCCCGGCTTCTCTATAAGCCATGTTCTGTACTAATGTGTTCTAACGTGCACTAGATTACACTCACACAATAGTGATAATCATCTGTCTATATTACTTTCGTAATATCTCTTTCTTCTGTTGAATTCCAGAGAAAAAGTGCTCCTACCAAATTTGGATTGCTCACTCGAGGGGTTTACCCGTTCCACTTTTTACGTTTCCGTAAAACATCGTCACTGTGGCACTTTCAAGTTTTCTTTCATATCTTACGACTTAGAAAGTTAAACTGCCGTTAGCAAAATTTGCTACCTTGACTTATTGTTTCGTCAAGCACGAACACTACAATCATCTCAGACTGTGTGAGCATGGACTTTCCTCTAAGTTTCCTTAGCGATTATCCGATCCACCGGGAATTATTTACTTTGTCCAAATACTTTTTTCTCTAAATTAGAAAGACGTTTTAAAATATCGATATGTTGGTTTTGACTGTCTGACACATCACTACGTGAACGCGTCGCGACTCTAATTCTTAACTCTTCGATTTCTTTTTTTAAACGTTTGTTTTCTTCTTCAAGTTTTTGTAAGTTTTTGTTCATATCTGCCATACGCTGATAATCTGCAATGACATCATCTAAAAATGTATCAACTTCAATTGGTTGATACCCGCGAAGTGTTTTTTCAAATTCTTTTTCGAAAATATCTTTTGCAGACAAGTTAAGAGAGTATTCACTCATTTTTTTCACCTCTTAGTTGTCATATTGATAAGTGATAAAATCATTTAAATCATCAAATTGAATTCTTTCAATATTATAATCAGATTTGCTGCTATTTTCAAGTAAATCATCATATATGTACTTTAAATTAGATTCCGTAGATTCATCATAAAAAATTAATGCATCTGTCGTATTGTCTATTAAAAACTGATTGATTTCTCTAAACATACGTGGACCTTCGTACATGCGTTTATATACATACGAAGAAAACTCTGCATGAGATTCTATATCTTGTAAAATTAATTTGTCTTCTTCTTTAAATCGCTCGTCATATTCATAAAAAGGTTTTAAAATCGCATACTGAAAAGAATAGTCGTCTTTTAAATCTTGTAGCACTTCTCCTGCGTACATATCGATGCCAGGATAGTTTTGTAAGATAAACCACTCTGCCCCATGTTCTAAGTATTCGATTATTTTCATCTTTAAAAAAGCTTTTAATACTTCTACCTCTTTTTGAGTATGACTAAATATACCGAGCTCATAACTTCTATACCCTAATATAAGTACTCTCATATAATCTCCTTATTTATAAAATAATTAAACCACATATTAATAAATTTAATCTTTTCATTATAAAGTCTTGGTTTTAACTCTTTTTTATGACACGCCATTGCAAGCTCTGTAATCTGTTTTGAAAGTTTTAACTGTGTAGAATCGTTAAAGTATCGATCAGTCGGCAATGACTCTATAAATGATGCAAGGGCATCTGCTTCTAATAGAAATGGTTGGATCTCATCATCAAAATGATACTCATACCCATCTTGTGCGAATCTGTATTTACGTTTTACGTCATCAATATATTTTAAAAGACACTCTTTAGTGTACTGTCTATTCAACGTTATCACCCTTTAAAACATTAGATTTATGTATGTATATTATTGTATAATAACTAAACATGAATGAATATAGCCAAGGAATGATCTAATGTGAAATACCCTGCTGGTATTCAAAAAAGTAATGTTACTAGTAATTCAAGAAAGAAAAAAGTACAATATGGACATCGTGGGATGACTCTTGAAAAAGATATTGACACGACAAATAAGTATTATTTAAATACGAATCGCGCGATTATTCATAAAAAACCGACGCCGATTACTGTTGTAAATGTCGATTACCCATCGAGACAAAAAGCTAAAATTACAGAAGCATATTACAAAACTCCATCTACAAGTGACTATAACGGTATTTATAGAGGGAAATATATCGACTTTGAAGTAAAAGAAACAAGAAACGAAACTCGCTTCCCTTTTATTAATATCCATGAACATCAAGTTGAACATATGAGAAAATGTCACGAGCACGGTGGCATTGTTTTTATTATTATGAGATTTCATGCACACGACGAAGTGTTTTTATATCCGATTGAGAAGTTTTTAATCCACTGGGACAATTACAAACTTAAGAACGGTAGAAAATCCATTCGTTATGAGGACGTAAAATGTGACAGTCATATTATTACAGAAAAATTTAACCCGCGTTTTGATTATCTTCAAGTGGTAGATGAATTATATTTTGGAATGAGGTAGCAGAATGAAAGATCCTTTATCTAGAAATAAAAGGAATAAAATGAATAAGAAAACATTGTGGAAACGAATTGCACTAATCTTTATGATGGCAGCTGTTTCTATCTTTGTTTTAGGGATAGTCGTATTTGCTTATTTTGCATCGACTGCGCCAGCATTTAGTGTTGAAAAGCTAAAAGACCCTATCCCTTCAAGAGTATTTGACCGTAACGATGAACTCGTTACAACAATTTATCAAGGTATTGAACGTGAATATATCGATATTACCGATACACCAGAACTTGTTACAGATGCAGTCCTTGCGGTTGAGGATAATAGATTCTATGAACATGGAGCGATTGACTTCAAACGTCTTGGCGGTGCTGTTATTAGTAACATAACAGGTGGATTTGGTTCTCAAGGTGCGTCGACGATTACTCAACAAGTTGTAAAACGTGCGTTTTTAACTGAAGAAAAAACGATTAAACGTAAAGCTCAAGAAGCATATTTATCGTACCGACTCGAGCAAGAATATGCGAAAGACGATATTTTAGAAATGTATTTAAATAAAATATATTATTCAGATGGTATTTACGGTGTAAGAACAGCAAGTTTATATTATTTCGATAAAGAACTCGATGACTTAAACTTAAAAGAAGCGGCTTATTTAGCTGGATTACCAAACTTACCAAACGTTTATAACTTATATGTAGACGCTGAAGCGGGTAATAAACGTGCGAACCAAGTACTCGCGCTTATGTTACACCACGGACGTATTACTGAAGATGAGTATAACGAAGGAGTAAATACTGACTTAACAACAAATTTAGTTGCAAGATCTGATGAAGAACGTTCTTCAACTGAACCGAAAGACCCACAATATGCATCATATATAAACGTAGTCAAGCAACAACTTGAACAATCAGATGAGTTTAAAAATATAGATATTTCAGAGCTACTCTCGTCTGGTATAGATATTTACACAAATATGGATGCAAATATTCAGCGTACGTTACAAAACACTGTAAACGATAAAGACTTTTTCTATGGTGATAAATTTAAAAGCGATGATTTTAATATCGCATCTTCAATTATAGATACACAGTCAGGTGCATTAATTGCGATTAGTGGTGGTCGAGATTATCAGGAAGTCGTTAAAGAAAACTTAGCAATCACTCAGCATAATACAGGTTCTACAATGAAACCGATTCTTTCATATGCACCAGCAATTGAAAATATGGAAGTGCCGACGAACTATACGATTCAAGATGAATACGAATATAGCCCAAAACATTTTGAAGGTAAAATTTATAACTATGATAACCAAAGCCATGGAACTGTAACAATGCGTGACGCATTACGTAAAAGTTACAACATCCCAGCAGTTAAGCTTTTTGAAGAAGTGCGTGAAGAATCAGGAGATAATGTACCTGAACAGTTCGCAAAAGATTTAGGGTTAGATTATTCAAAAAAATCTGATGGTAATTATACGTTATCATTTAACGATGTTCTCGGAGGTAACGAATCTAGATTTAGCCCACTTCAAATGGCGCAAGCGTATGCCGCATTTGGTAACGGTGGTACATTCAATGAAGCGGGAGCCGTTCGTTACATCATAAATTCTGAAAACGAACAAGTCGACATGGAATATGAAAGCCATGAAGCAATGAAAGACTCTACAGCATATATGATTACAGATATGTTAAAAGGTACGTTCCAACCATACGGAAGTGCGGATTATATTAATATGAATGGTTTAAATATCGCAGGTAAAACAGGAACGACGTCATATTCAGAAAGTATGTTAGCTGAATATAATTTACCTTCAAACGCTGCAAAAGATGCGTGGATGGTCGGATATACTCCGGAATATACGATGAGCGTGTGGACAGGATTTACAAGTACTAAAAAAGACGGTGCGACGTCATTTGTCGGAACACAAGAACATATCACACCACAGTGGTTCTTCCAAAATATTATGACACAAATTAGCACGTATAACGGTCAAGACTTCACGATGCCAGAAAGTGTGACTTTTGTGGGTGGTCAAGAATTAGGTGTAGTAAATAGTTCTTTCCAATTTAACCCAAATCGAATTAGACGATACTATTACGAAGCACCTGAGGAAGAAACTGAGGTTGAAGAGGATAATACTGATGAAGAAGTTATCGATGAAACTGAGCCAGAAGAGCCTGTAGAGACACCAGAAAATGGTGATGATGGCAGTACGGATAATTCAGATACTACAAACCCAGACACCGATAGCGGTGAGTAAAATTTAATACAAATAAAAAAGCAAAGTAATTTCTAAATTACTTTGCTTTTTGTTTTAATAAATTTCTCTCTCTTTTTTGTCCTTCTCGGCACATGTATAAAAGTGGACATTCAAAACATTTAGGATTTCTCGCTAAACAATGATAACGTCCAAAGAAGATAAGTTGATGGTGCGCTTTACTCCATCTATTTTCTGGGATTTTTCTCATCAATGTTTCTTCGACTTGGTTTACATTATCTTTCCAACGTGCGATTCCTAGTCGTTTTGAAACGCGTTCAACGTGTGTATCGACAGCGATTCTTGGAGTGTCAAACGCGACACTTAATACGACGTTAGCTGTCTTTCGACCGACTCCTGCAAGTGTTATGAGTTCTTCGTAAGTCGTCGGTACTTCTCCATTAAATTTATCGATTAAATCTCTACATAACTTTTGTATGTTTTTTGCTTTCGTACGGTATAGTCCAATTGATTTGATATCGTTCTCTAGTTCTTCTAGTGGAACGCTTAAATAGTCTTCAGGTGTCTTATATTTTTGAAATAACGTATCTGTCACTTTATTTACAGATACGTCTGTTGCTTGAGCAGATAATAATACTGCAATTGTCAGTTCAAAATCATTTGTATAATTTAGCTCTGCTTCCGCATCTGGAAACATCTCATGGATAATATCGAGTGCTTCCATCGTCTTTACTTTACTCAGCACGACTAAATATCTCCTTTTAACCAATTTTTAAACGGAATAACCGGTTCATTGTTTGATTCTTTTTTTATACTATTCAGTATTTTTTCGACATAACTTAATGATGTAATATCATTTTTATAGGCAATATCAACGCCTTCCTTGATTTGATCTACAGAATATCCATCATCTCTTAACCACGCCGTCATACGTTCATACTCACTCGGTCCGAGCGTTCGTCCGTATAGCTTTTCAATATATTGAAATAGATCACTCACATCATTTTTTGTATAAGTATGGGTAGCTTTATTTGTTATGATATTTTCAAGTTTTTTATACAGCGGATTAAAATCGTAACTTTCTACGTGTTTTCCACTAACCACTTTATTATTAATTCCAATAAATTGATTAGCAATTAAATGTTGTATTAACTTTGATAGTTCTTCACGAGTAAAAGTTGAACCGTCAATAATATCATTAAATGTAACTTCTGTTAGACCGTCATTACTATAACTCATTAGACGGATTAAAAGCATCGTCATCTTTTCATCGAGCCCAATAGTTGCATAGTGATCGATTAAAATTTTATTGACAGGAATATTTATATATTTAATATATTCATCCATCCTACTCTCTCCTAGTCGCTAACAATAAAGAGATATTAGCAACTAATATCTCTTTAGATCGATTATTTGTTTAAATATTTGTTAACAAAAGTTTGAATACGTTCTATCGCTTCAGAAAACTTTTCTTCACTTAATGCATAACTGAAACGTAAGTTTGAGGGTATACCAAATGCAGATCCTGGTACGAGTGCTACGTACTGTTCTTTCAGTAGCTGTTCAGTGAACTGATCAACACTTTCAAAATTACATTTTTCAACGAGTTCACTCACATCAGGGAATAAGTAAAACGCTCCATTTGGTTTTGCACATTTTATATACGGAAGCTTTTGAAGTTGACTATATGCGTGATCTCTTCTTTTCTTAAATGTTTCATTATATTCTTTTAAGTATGAATTATCTAACTCATAAGCTTTTAATGCTGCGTACTGCGCAGGTGTTGTAACGTTTGAGACAGATTGACTTTGAAGTTTAGACATCGCTTTGATTAATTCTTTGTCACCACAAGCAAAGCCGATTCTCCATCCCGTCATTGCATATGATTTACTAACACCATTAACGACAATTGTATTTTGTTTCATCTTTTCACTCATTTGAGCGATTGAGTAATGCGCGCCTTCATAAACGAGCACTTCGTAGATTTCATCTGAAACGATAATAATATCTGTTTCATCTAAGTAATCTGCAAGTCTTTGAAGCTCTTCTTTACTGTAAACTGCACCAGTAGGATTGTTCGGTGAATTTAATACGAGAGCTTTTGTTTTATCTGTCACGTACTGATCTAATATTTCAGGTGTAAGTTTATAGTCTGTTTCACTTGTCGTTTCAGCAATTACCGGTACACCTTCTGCAAATTTTACTTGATCACCATAAGATACCCAGTACGGAGAAGGAATAATTACCTCATCTCCCGGGTTTAAAATCGCAAAGAATATATTAAATAATACTTGCTTTGCACCTGCACCGACAAAAATTTCATCGACTGAGTAATCCAAGTTATTATCACGTTTCATTTTGTCTTTTATTGCTTCACGTAGTGGCAAAATACCAGGTGTTGCAGAGTATTTTGTTTGCCCATTTAACGCTGCTTCATGTGCTGCTTCTATTACTTTTTTTGGAGTGTTAAAATCTGGTTCCCCGGCAGATAAACTGATGACGTCATTTCCTTCTTCTTTTAGGCGACGTCCTAAATTTGTTATCGCTATTGTCGGACTTGGCTGTAAGAGGTCCATTCTATTTGAAATTTGCACTTTGTTTCCTCCTAAAAATCATATTAATATAATTATAATCTAGATAACATCTCAATGAAAGCGGTCCTATCACCGTGTATAAGACTTTTCTCATTAAAGTACTTTAAAAATGCATTACGATACGGTTTTTCGAGCAATCGCTCATCAAATAGCACAACACGGCCACGGTCAGAATCATCTCTTTTAATGCGCCCAACAATTTGTCTAAACATAAATACTGCATCAGGCAGGTCGTGTTTATAAAAATGTCTAAAACCTTTACCTGTTGGTACTGGGAAAGGTAACTTAGTTAAAAAGATTGTACGTTCGTTTAGATTTTCCAAATTAATTCCTTCAGTAAAACTTTCAGTTGCGAGTAATATACAATTTTGAAGCTGATTATACTGAAGTAATATTTTACTAGGTGTATCGTTTTTATTTTGTTTGATAATAGGAATATCAAACAGTTCACCGTCTAGTAAAAATTGATAGACTTCGTTTAGCAATTTATAATTCGTAAATAAAACGATTACTTTATCTTCTTTAATTGAATGATAAATCGATAAATAATCGACTAAATCTTCAATATATGAATCTCTATCATTTAGGTCGTGAATATCGTTCGGTATAAATAGTTCTACGTCTTTAAACAAATTATCATTAGCAATAATTTTTGTATCAAATTCATCTAAAAACCACGGTTCTAGATGTTTAAATGATCCATTAACTTCTAATGTACCAGAAATTAAAACTTGTCCGTGGAGCCCTTTTAAATGATGAAATAGACGGTCTTTACAATTATTGTTAACGAGTAACGCTGTTTTTTGATAATTATTGTCTTGATGGATAGTATAATTATCTAACGTTAAACTCTTTTGCATATCTTTTAATTTAAACTGAAAATGCTTTAAATAATTATAAAGAGATTCATAATTGTTCGTGTCGACAATCGATTTTAGAACGAAATCGATTAAGTAATTTGAGTGATTTAATTGTTGAATTGCTCGTTTTATTTCCTCGATACGTAATGATGAAAATACATCATCGATTGTTTTATTTAAATCTGTAAGCATACGTACAAGAAAGTCTTTTGCTCGAATATCATTATGTTCAAGATATTCTTTTAACATTTTATCTTTATTGTTTATACCGATTTGAGATAGTAAAAATTTAAGGTCCATATATTTATATTCTGTGATAGACTGACGCTCTACAGTATTTAACACTTGGTGTGCTTCATCGACAATTAAATACTTATTATCGAGTTCTGATAAGCATTCTTCAATAAAGTAATGATTTGTAATGCAAATACGGCTATTTTTTGCATGTTCCACTGCTCTATTATAAAAATAATTGTCATTAGAATTGATTTGAAAATGTGCAGTGTCATAGTAAAGTCGTTCTGGTCCTTTTAATGAAATCTCACCTAAATCACCGGTCATCGTCTCTGTTAACCAAACGAGCAATTTCATTTTTAACATGACAATTTCATAGTTATCATCTTTAAAACTTAAGAGCTTTAAAATGGTATCTATGTCGACGTAATTTGTTTTTCCTTTTAACATAGATACTGGTAATTCATTTAATTTAGACGACTCCAGAAGACGAATTAAACTTTGATAATACATTTGATCTTGTAAAATCTTCTTACTTGTAGAAATCAATACATGCTGATTTGTCTCATTTGTATATACGATACTCGCGATTAATATTGCTTCTGTTTTACCTAGTCCCGTATAAGCTTCTAGAGCAATATTTTTATTTTCTTTTAGTGCACTATAAATCGTATATATTAAATCGAGTTGATCTTGGCGATGCTTAAAGTTATTTTGATCTATAAAATTTTTATACAAGTCCTCTATTGTGATTTTGTGATTTGATTCAAAGTTAAATTTTGGATGTTGTATAGATAGTGACTGCACTGTATAATCCGCGTCTCTATGATTATTTTCACTTAGAGAAGCAAATAAAAGATCACTGACATTTGTTTCGAGATATTTTGAAATGTTATATAGACGTATTATCGTCTCTTTGTCGAGTTGATTAATTCGCTCTAAAATTTTAATAAATAGTTTTGCTGTTGCAAGTGCATCATCATAGGCACGATGTGCATGTTTTAAAGATAAATTAAGAGTCTCAGACAACATACCAAGTTGATAAGAGCTCAATGTAGGAAAAAATATTTTAGATAAATCGACTGTATCGAGTGTTAAGTGTGGTTGAAAATGAATACCTGTATTTTGGAATGCGACTTTTAAAAAATTAAGATCGAATTCAATATTATGTGCGATGAAACAACAGTTTTCTAGTAATTCGTATACTTCATTTGAAATATCGTTAAACTTCGGTGCTCCTTTAATATCCTCTAATGTAATAGAAGTTAATTCTGTTACAAAAGCTGGTATATCAGAAGCATCCGACAATAAAGTACTATATGAACTGATTGCTTCGTTATTTTTTACAAATACAATGCTTAACTCGATGATATGATCTTTTAATGGATCATTACCTGTTGTTTCTAAATCCACAACAGCAAAACAACTGTCTAACATACTAAATCCCTACTCTTCTATATCTGCACTCAAAACTGATTTAATTTGACCGTCTCGGTCGATTACTTTCAGTATACCAAAATCATCTATATCTATCGCTGTAGCCTCGTACTGTTCTGAAGGTGTTGTGATGATAATTTCTTTACCTAATACGGTTGAATAACTGACATACGTATCTCTAATCATACTAAAATCATTTTTTAAAAATAAATCATAATACTTTTCTATATTTTGAAAGAGTGTTTTTACAAATGCTCCAACATCTATCTCTTCATCAGCAAAAGTTTCTAATGCAGCTTTCTTACCTACTTCAGATGGTGAATTGAAAATATTTACACCAATACCACAAACGATAGTATCAAATTGACCGTCTGGGATCATCTCTGTTAAAAAACCACAAAGTTTTTTGCCTTCTACGTATATATCGTTCGGCCATTTTATACCAATCGGACGATTTATAAAGCGTTCAATTGTTTTTGTAATAGCGAGAGCAATAAATAAATTAAACTGCATAAGTTTGTCTCGTTTTACATTTGGGCGAACGACAAACGTGCTATAAAACCCACAATTATCTGGTGATTCAAATTCTCTTTTAAATCTACCGACACCTTGTGTTTGATGTAGAGACGACACGACAAAAGAATTTTCAATTTCAAATAGTTTCTCTTTAGCTATTGTTTGTGTCGATGTCACGACATCTTCAAAAATGATATATTTAAAATATTTACTATTCTCTGCTGATTGTAAAACTGACTGTTTAATGATATTCATTGTGCACCCACTCTATAATTGCGTCAAAATCGTTTGGTAATGTTTCGAACAATATTTGGCGTTCAATTTCATCTAATAACTCTTTTAGCCATGGTCCACCACGTTTATTTAAAGAATTCATTAAATCGTTACCGTTCACTGCAAGATCTTTTTTACTTTGAATTGTTAATGATTCTTTCTTTTGAATTGCTTCTAATAGGTCATCTTCCATATTTATATTTAATGCAGAGTTATCACTTAAGATTTTTAACATATTTTTTAACAACATTGTGTCGTATTTATAGGCAACAATGACTGTTTCTAATTTGTTTTTTAAGTCATCGTATAATTGAATTGAAGTGTTTATATACTTTTTGTCTTCATTCGATAGTTTTAATTCATTTTTAAATGAGACACTATCATTGAATAATAACTGTATAATAATTTCATTATTTAATGTATGTACTACAGACTTTTTTAAATCATCTTTACCCACACGATTAAAAAATGGAATGTATTTATACATATCGCTTTCTATTAGTAATCTTTTAGACGGTTCTATATTTATACCCTTATATAGCTTTTTCAATTCTTGCACAATACGTTCTACCGATATATGTTGAACGTTAGAAACTAACTTTTTAATCGCATTATATGAATCTTCATTTAAATCAAATTGTAGTTGAGACATAAAGCGTAATGCACGTAACATTCTAAGTGCGTCTTCATTAAATCGTTCGTCTGGATTACCGACGGTGATAATTTCTTTATCCTCTATTGCGGATTGTCCGTCATAAGGGTCATACAGCTTAAAATGTTTGTCCATTGCGATTGCATTCATCGTAAAATCACGTCTTGCGAGATCTTCTTTTAACGATGTTGTAAATTCAACACTGTCCGGACGTCTAAAGTCTGAATACGTCGTTTCAGTACGGTACGTCGTCACTTCATAAGGTGTTTTGTTAATAACGACTACAATAGTCCCATGCTCAATACCAACATCTATCGTATGTTTAAATAATGCTTCAATTTGTTTCGGTAGCGCATTTGTCGTGATATCGATATCACCGACTGATTTACCCATACAATAGTCTCTAACTGATCCTCCAACATAATATGCTTCAAATCCGTTAGATTCTAATGTATCTAGAATAAATTGTCCTTCTTTAAATGCGTTCTTATTTGTCATGGTTATTGTCCTTAATAATCGATCTGTATAAGTCTTCATATTGAGCGACGATTTCTTTTTCTGAGAAACGACTTCTGACGTCTGTAATCATCGCTTCTCTCATCTCGTTATATAACGCTTCGTTTGTCATAAGCTCTACTGCATATTGAGCTGCATTTTCTTTATCCATCGGATCAACGATAAATCCTGTTTTTTCATGTTGAATCACTTCAACAATTCCTCCCGCATTTGAACCAATTGGAACACAGCCACAGTTCATAGCTTCAAGAAGTGCAAGACCAAAACTTTCTTTTAAACTCAGTAACATAAATAAGTCACTCATCTTATAAAATGACGTCATATCTGATTGTCGTCCGACGAGATGTACGTTATCACCAACACCTAATTCATGTGCCAAGTCATATACAACACTCATTTCTGGCCCATCCCCAACTAACACAAGATCACTTTTAACTGATTCTCTAACTAATTTAAAAGCTTCTACAATTGTCGTTATGTTTTTAATTTTTCTAAAGTTGGATGAATGAACAATGACTTTAGAATCTTCATCAATACCAAGATGCTGTTTCATACGACTTCTAACTACTTCAATATTGTCACGATTAAATCGTTTTTCATCGACAAAGTTATAAATTGTTTTAATCTCTTTATTAGGTTGAATCATTTCTTCTGTTTGCTTTTTTAAACTATAAGACACAGCCGTTGTAATATCAGATTTCTCGATACCAAAGCGAATCGCAGGCTCTAAACTTCTATCATGACCTAGTACTGTAATATCTGTACCGTGAAGTGTTGTTATAATGCCTACGTCACGTTTTGACATTTGATTTGCTAAAATACCTGCAACCGCATGAGGAATTGCATAATGCATATGTATACAATCTAATTGATGTACATCGATGACTTCAGCAATTTTCGACGCGAGTGTAATATCATATGGTCTATATTTAAAAACGTTATAATCATTAATTTCTACTGTATGGACATAAATGTTTGAGTAGTTTCCTGCGAGACGAAATGGAACACTTGATGATATAAAATGGATTTCATGACCGAGTTTCGCCATCTCAATTGCGAGTTCAGTCGCAACAATTCCACTTCCACCAACACTTGGATAACATGTTACTCCTATTTTCATTTAAATCCTCCTAACATACGTATTATTTATAAGTATAATAAAGAATAGTTCTATTGTGAATTAAAAAAACTACTCAATAAATATTGAGTAGTTTAGTTATTACGTGCTATGAGTATTAAACGAACGAGCTCTGCGATAGCAGTTGCTGTTGCTGCTACGTATGTCATTGCTGCTGCACTTAATACTTTTTTAGCATGTCTGTATTCTTTTTCGTTAACGATATTTAAACGTTCTATTTGTTTCATCGCTCGATTTGATGCGTCGAACTCAACAGGTAATGTGACGATTTGGAATAATACAGCGAATGCAAATAGTCCAATACCACCCCATAATAGGTAAGTTCCAAGAGTCGGACCAGATGATTGCATACCAGCTGTTAAAACGATACCTGCCATAATCAAGAAGAAAGCAAAGTTACTTCCGAATTGTGCAAGAGGGAAAATCGCGGCTCTTAAATTTAAAAATTTGTAGCCAGTTGCGTGTTGAATCGCGTGCCCTACTTCGTGTGCTGCAACTGCTGTACCAGCAACTGATGGTTTGTCATAGTTATCTGGTGATAATACGACAACTTTTTTCCCTGGATCGTAGTGGTCTGTTAAATGGCCTTTGCCTCTTAGTACTTCTACGTCATAAATACCATTTTCTCTTAAAATTAACTCCGCAACTTCCTTACCAGTTAAATCACTCGTCGAACGTACTCTACTATACTTTCTAAACGTAGACGTAACATTCATTTGAGCGAGCATAGGTACGATTAATAGAATTGCGAAATAGATAATATACATTAACATAAAACAACTCTCCTATTCTCACTTTACATCATACTTTAATTATTAATTTAAAGTCAACGCATACGATTTATTGGAACTAACGTTTTAAGTAGTATTAAAACGATAACCGTTAACCAAAACGATAAATAACCAATATGATCACTAAAGCGGTCTAATGACCCGTATTTTGGGTATTGCATATATACATAATCAATCACATCGTTGTGGAATAGCCAAAAGGCTGTTACATAAAAATGCCACGGTTTTATCTCTAAATGTGGTAAAAATAAAAATGCTTGAAGTGCCATAATGCTATGAGAAAAAATAAGCATGACACCGACAGGTGTTATCATATTTATCTCTATAAAATATAAAAAGTTCATAATTACAGCCCAAACACCGTATTTGATTAATGTCGTAAAAGCTAATGCGTCGATGAGACCATATTTTTTATTAAATAAAATCGCTAGTATGACGATACATAAGAATAAAGTTGCAGTTGGACTATCAGGAACAAATGGATAAAAATACCATTCAGTAACGGATAACTGCCCTCGGTACCAGTAGTAACCATAAATGGTACCTAAAAAGTTAGATATAAATAACAAAATTAAAAATGTTCTATTATACATTAATTGATAAAGATAATGAATCATACATTCACCTATAAAAATACCCCCAATGCTTACTGCATCGAGGGTATGATTTAATTATTTTTCACCAGTGTTTTCAGCGTTCTTTTTATCTGTAAGTTCAAGGTTTGCTATGAATTTAGAGATTTCGTCAATCTCTTCTTCAGTCAGCGTATCTTTGAACGCTGGCATAGTTTGTGTACCGTTTTCTACGAAAGCTTTAACAGTTGCTTCGTCAAGCTCAGGAGTTACTAAGTCCGGACCTGATGCACCTGTTAATTCTCCTCCGTGACAACTTGTACAGTTCGTTCTAATTAATTCATTGAATACTGGATCTTCTGCATCTAAGTTAGAGAACACAATTTTACCTTGTTCAGATTGTTGCTCCCAATCGTGATATGCAACTGATTCCCATGTTGCATAGAAAATAATTGCTACAGAAACTACCATTAAGCTTGTTGCTACTGGACGTTTTTTCCAGTTTCTATGTTTAGAGTTATCTAACCAAGGCATTAATAGTAATGCACCCATTGCTAGACCAGGAATAATAATCGCACCAACTACGTTGAATGGACCTGAAGCATATGTGTACTTTAGAATCTGGTATAAGAATAAGAAATACCAGTCAGGTAACGGAATGTAACCTGTGTCAGTTGCATCAGCCATTCTTTCAAGAGGTGCCGGGTCAGCAACGATTAAGCATAGGAAACCGACTAAGAATACCGCGCCCGTTAACCACTCTTTTAATAAGAAGTCGGGATAGAATTCTTCTGTTCTACCAGGGAATTCTGAGTAGTCGCGATTTAATTTCGGCTTTTCGTAGCTTTGAACTCGTGAGTCTCCAACAAATTTAAGACCTTTACCGCGCTTCATTGATTTCTACCTCCCCTTAAATTAGGTCCTATAGTGGACCTGAAATTCCTTGTCTACGTATTAGGATAAAGTGTATCCCCATTAATACAAATAATGCCGCAGGTAGGAAGAATACGTGAATCGCAAAGAATCTTGTTAATGTTTGTGCTCCTACAATTTCAGCATCTCCTGCGAGTAATGTTTTAATCCATTCACCGATAAATGGAACTGATTCAGCAATATCTAAACCAACGTTAGTTGCGAATAATGCTTTCATATCCCATGGTAGTAAGTATCCTGTGAATGCTAATCCAAGCATAACCATGAAGAGTAGAACACCTACAACCCAGTTTAACTCACGTGGAGATTTATAAGCACCTGTAAAGAATACTCTTAGCGTATGTAAGAACATCATTACAACTACTAAACTTGCACCCCAGTGGTGCATACCGCGAACGATCATACCAGCCGCAACATCGTTCTGTAAGTAATATACAGAATTCCAAGCGTTAACGATGTCTGGTACGTAATACATTGTTAAAAACATACCGGATAGAACCTGAATTACTGTAATGAAGAAAGTTAATCCACCAAAACAGTAGACGAATGCTGAGAAGTGATAGGCAGGGTTAACGTGCTCAGGCACTTCGTGATCAGCGACGTCTCTCCATATCGGAGTGATATCAATTCTATCATCAATCCAATCGTAGATACGATTTAGCATAAAATCCCTCCTATTTTACTCAAACAAGCGTGTTCTCTTTTTTCTTACCAATTGTGATGTACCCATCTTTTTCTCCAACCTCGAACTCATCTAATGGTCCACGTGGAGGTGTTCCTGGTACGTTGTTACCATCTTTAGTGTACAGTCCGTTATGACAAGGACAGAAGAACATATCTGGGTTACCATCGTCTCCAGCCCACGTTACTGTACAACCTAAGTGTTTACACACTGGTGATAAACCGATGAGCTTATTACCATCTTTGTAGACCCATGCGAAGTTTGTAACTTCACTTTCGTACCAAGCATCTTGTTGAGTAAATGTGAAATCAACCTTTTGAGGTTCTTCTGTTATTTCACTTACTTTAACGCTCGTAACGATTTCGTCACCTTCAGCATCTGTCTGGAATAATGGATCTAAAGCGAATCTACCCATTGGTAGAATCATTCCGGCTGCCATAAAAGAACCGACACCCATTAATGAATAGTTTAGAAATTGGCGTCGAGTAACTTTATTTGACATTCCATTTCCCCCCTCAAACTTACAAACTTTTCTATATTAATAACTAAGACATATTAAGTTTATCCTATTAAATAAGCACGGTCAATAAGTCTTTTCATATTTTAGACAAACTTTTATTGATTCCAAAATTGAATAATTTGTTTTAATACATTTGTCATCTCATCTTTTACTAGAGATTGCATCACATCAGGCTCCATTGTTTCTAAAGGAATGCTATTTAGCTTAATGAGTTCTAAGTCGTTGATATCACGTGGATTCACAGTTAATACAACGACGTGTTTAAAGCCAAATTCCTTTAATTGAGCACCATAATCTGAGACGTGTGACACGTCGTTGTTAATTACAGAAAATAAGGGTGTGATAAGTAATCGACCTTTTAGTTGTTTCTCTAGCAAATAAATTACGTGTTGCATGAGTTCAATGTTATTTGCGTTCTCTTGTCTTCTATTTGTAATATCAATATCTATGACAGGTATAATCGCAGTGTCTACAAATTCAATTTCATCTTGTATAAGAGATAAGTCTTGATAATTATATAGCATTAAAATCCCTCTTTAATAATTATATTCTAAAAATGATCGATATCATCTTGTATACGTTCTAACTCTAACTGCCATTCTGGATTTGATGGTTCCAGTGCAATCAACTGTTGTAAGATATCTACTCGTCGTTCATCTCTAATTTCGCTTAGATAAGAATAATAATCTGATAAAAATTCAAGCTTATCTTTTAAAAACTTAGCAGCTTCTTCAAAATATTGCATTGCATTTTCATCATTTTCATTTCGCGCTTCAATCGTTCCAAGTAAATGAAGTGCTTCAGGTGATAATTCTTTAATATCTAAATGTTTTATATAATCGTTAATTTCATCAGTCGTATCGGACTCTAATATACTTTGGAATAATTTTAATAGTGCATCTTCATACTCAATATCTAATTCAGTTGCACGCTTAAAATAACCTTTAGCATCTTCTAAAGAACCGAGCTTTAAGCTTAAACGACCGAGATGGTAAAACATTAGCGGATTTAGATCATCGATGACGACGTAATCTTTTAATAGCTCAGTCGCACCTTCAAAATCGTACTCTTTTTCTTTAATCTTCATAAGTAAAATATATGCGTTCGTATAGTACGGTTCATTTTTTATAACGTTATCTAACATTTTCTCAGCTTCATTATATTGTTCTAGCTGGAAGTGAACGAGACCTTTTAAGAAATAGTCATCATTTTCTAGTTCATGGTCCTCTACTTCATTGAAATAACTTAATGCCATTTCTGACTCCATTAAATTACTATAAATGTTAGCAAGTCTTAAATTAATGTTAATATTGTTGATACGGTCAACTGTCTTTAACGTGTTTTTATAGTAATAAATTGCTTCTGTTAAATTACCTTCATAATAATATAATTCAGCAATTGCAAAATCTATAATTGCGTCATTACTTAAAGAACGAGCTTTCATTAAATGCTTTAATGCGACATCGTTTAAATGCATTTGTTGAAATACTTCTGCTTTTAAAAATAACACAGTCGGTGTTTCTTTTGCCTCATTTAAAAGAAGTAAGGCATTATCTATGTCGCCATTTGTAATATAAATATCAATGAGATAGGAAAGTATATTATCATCGTGTTCATTAGACTCATATAGATATTTAAAAATTGTTAGTGCATAATTTTTTTCACCAATTGAATCTAATAAATCTCCTAAGACAAAAAGGAGTTCTTCATCTTCTTCTGTATAATCATTAAGATGATTAACAACCGCTTCAATCGTCGCTTGATTATACGTTCCTGTTTTTAACTCATCAATTGCCTTCGTAATTGTATTATTCATAGTCCACCTCTATTTCCAGTGATTCAATATCTTTTAATATATTTGGGTACGACACGTTTAAATGAGTCGTATCATCGATATTGAGTCGTTGATTCATTTTTATTGTCATAATGATTAGCATCATAATGATTCGGTGATCGCTATAACTTTTTAATTCTTCATTTGCTTTTTGTAAGTTTTGGTTCTCTAATATTTCAAATCCATCATCATAAATATTAAAATCTGCACCGAATTTTTCTAGTTCACGTGTGACCGCTAATATGCGATCAGTTTCTTTAACTCGTAATTCGTGTGCATCCCGTATTATACTTTTACCATTCGTAAAGAGTCCGAGGACTGTAAGAATTGGAATTTCATCGATTAGCTTTGGAATTAATGGCCCGTCTATAATAAACGGTTTTAGATTTTCCTTATATTTTACGCGGATATCTCCATACGGTTCACCGGCGTTATTTCTTTCTAAAACTTCAATATCTGCACCAATCATTTTAAAAACAGTAATAATGCCATCTCTAGTTTTATTTAGAGATACGTTTTCTATAGTTATATCACTTCCAGGAATAATTGCTGCAAGAACCATTAAAAATGCAGCACTTGAAATATCACCAGGAACGTCAACCTCTTTTCCTAATAAATTATAGCCAGGGTGTACGGTAATCGTATTACCATCAGTATGAATATTCGCTCCAAAATCTTCTAACATACGTTCAGTATGATCTCTAGAAATATCTTTTTCAATGATCCTCGTTGGACCTTTTGCTCCTAACGCTGCAAATATAATTGCACTTTTTACTTGAGCACTTGCGATTGGCATATGATACGTAATACCGTTTAGAGATTTTCTTTTAATATTAATTGGAGGAAAATTTTCACGTGTAAGTTCTATAGAAGCGCCCATTAGCTCAAGTGGTGTCTTTATACGCTGCATCGGACGTTTTTGTATCGTTTCGTCACCATTAATAGTTGCATTGAAGTTTAAACCCGCAATAACCCCTGTTAAAAGTCTTGTTGTTGTACCGCTGTTTCCGGTATATAGTATGGTGCTAGGTTCTCTTAGTGACTCCACACCATTACTTTTTATAACGATTTTCTCATCTATTAATTCAATTGATACACCGAGCTGTTTCATACAATCGATTGTCATTAAAATATCATCACTAATTAACGGACGATATATTGTCGTCGTACCTTTACTTAAACTCCCTAATATAACTGCACGGTGCGTAATTGATTTATCTCCAGGTACTTCTATCGTGCCTCGAAATCTCTTTTTATATTTATCGATCATATAATCTCCTGAAATTCTTTTAAATAATGTGTTAATTCATCGATACATATATTATCAAACTTTGGTGTACCGAATGCTTCAAGTAAAACGAATTGAATTTTGTCAGTTTCATTATTCTTTTTATCGTGTGACATCCGTTCAATTAAACTCGGAATATTGAGTTCGTTTAAATAAGACACGTCATAACCAACTGATTTAAAATATTCGACATATTTTTGTAAATTGAATGATTTATTTAGTCGCTCATTTGAAACATAAAGCATAAATAATAAACCTAAGACTACCGCATGTCCGTGCTTTACTTGATATTCATATTCTAATGCATGACCTAATGTATGTCCTAAATTTAATGCTTTACGGACGTTAGATTCCGTTTCATCTTCTGTGACATATCTAAGTTTTGTTTTAATACCAGTAATAATAAATGGCTCTAGTTGTTCTATGTGTATACAAGGTCTATTTTGATGCATTAAATTTTCTACAGTAATTTGATCATTTAACATTGCATGTTTAATGACTTCTCCGAATCCACTGAGTATTTCTTCGTCATCTAACGTCTTTAAAAAGTTTAAATCAAAAATAACTGCTTTTGGACGATAAAATGTGCCGACTAAATTTTTTCCATGTGGACGGTTAATTGCGGTTTTACCACCGACAGATGAGTCGTGACTAAGAAGTGTAGTTGGAACGTGTATATAATCGACACCACGAAGTATAATACTTGATAAAAACGCACCCGCATCCCCTGTCGCGCCACCACCGATAACGACGATTAAACTATTTCTTTTTATATTTAAATCTAATAGTGAATCAATTGTATTCATAACGGGATTAATATGCTTAAAAGCTTCACCTCTCGGTGCTTTTATTACATGATTAAGCTGTGAAAATTTAGTTTCATATAATTCATATACATATTCATCGATAATATAATAGACATCTTTATAGTCTTTTGTGTAATCATGAATAAGTGTGTCATAAATATTATGACCGACATGAATCGTATAATTGTCATCATTATAAGTCGTTTTAATGTCCATTAGTATTCCTCTAAACGCTGATTATATTTTTTTATATTTTCTTGAATATCTGAGAAATCATCGCTACCAAACTTATCCAATATCGCTTTTGTAATCTCGATTGCAACCATATGTTCTGCGACGATACTCGCTGCCGGAACAGCAGTTGGATCACTACGTTCAATCGTCGCCTTAAATGGTTCTTTCGTGTCGATATTGACACTCATTAATGGTTTATAAAGTGTTGGTATTGGCTTCATTACTCCGCGTACGACAACAGGCATACCTGTTGTCATTCCACCTTCAAAACCACCTAAATTGTTTGTTCGTCTCGTAAATCCATCGTTAGGATTATATAGAATTTCATCATGGACTTGACTGCCTGGATAGTTAGCCATCTTGAATCCCATTCCAAATTCTACACCCTTAAATGCGTTAATGCTAACGATAGACTGTGCAATTTTGCCATCGAGCTTTGTATCGTAATGTACGTGTGAACCAAGTCCAACAATCGGATTTTTAACGATGACTTCTACAACTCCACCGAGCGTATCTCCAGCTGCTTTTGTTTGATCGATTAACAATTCAGCTTCTTTAGTTTTGTCATCCGAAACCATTCGAACAGAAGATGATTCTTTATTATTTTTAATTTCATCAAACGTATATGTGCCGTCATCTATAACTGTACCTATTTGAACGACACGACTTGTCATTTCAATATTTAAAGCGTGCAATAACTCTTTACAGAGTGCTCCAACGAGTACACGTGCTGTCGTTTCTCTTGCTGATGAACGTTCGAGTACGTTTCTTAAGTCTCTGTGATTATATTTCATTCCACCGACTAAATCAGCATGACCAGGTCTTGGTTCTTTAATCACTCTTCTCATCTTTTTAATTTGTTCATCTGTAATCGGTTCAGACTGCATCACGTTTACCCATTGTTTGAAATCATCGTTATTCACTTCCATTTGAACGGGACTGCCTAACGTATAGCCATGTCTTACGCCACTACCAAATTCAAATGTGTCTTTCTCTATTTGCATACGCCGACCTCGACCGTATCCACCTTGACGCATGAATAATTCCTTAGTCATACGTTCTTTATTGATCGGAACATTTGAAGGAAATCCTTCAACAATCGCCGTCACTTTTTTACCATGAGATTCACCTGCTGTTAAAAATCTCATTGAATCCACCTCTTATTTATATAAAATAAAAAGCTGAGTAGTTATACTCAGCCTTGTTATCATTAATAGATCCAATCTTTATTGATTAAGCTATAATCGATAAGCTCTGATTCATCAAAGAAAAGATTAATTTCACGCTCAGCACTTTCAGGTGAGTCTGAACCGTGAATAATATTTTTACCAACTGTTAAACCAAAGTCTCCGCGGATTGTTCCTGGAGCTGCTTCTTGAGGGTTTGTAGCACCAACAACTAAGCGAGCAGTACTGATGATGTTTTCACCTTCTAAAACCATTGCGAATACTGGTCCTGAAGTAATGAAGTCTACTAACTCACCGAAGAATGGCTTTTCGCTGTGTTCACCGTAGTGAGTTTTAGCAAGCTCATCTGATACTTGCATTAATTTTGCACCTACAATTTTAAACCCTTTGTTTTCTAAACGCTCAACGATTGGTCCAATAAGGTTTCTTTGAACGCCGTCTGGTTTAATCATTAAAAATGTTCTTTCCATTTGACATAATCTCCTTTAACTAGTCTCTGTATATCATATCATTTATGAGTAATAAATGTCACTTTAATTTAATCTGTCTCTCAGTTTTTCTACTACTTCAACTAAATATTCTTTAATTGGTGACTCAATATCCGTCACATTTTGTAATGCGTCATCTAAATATTTATTACTTATTGCTTTTGACTCTTGAATCGCATTAGATTCTAATATATATTTGGATAATTCTTCACTGTTTGCTCTATGCTTACTATACTTTTTTAACATTGATCTAAATGTGCTATCTTTATTTCTGAGTAATAGTACAGGTAATGTATAATGACCATTTTTTAAATCTGAAAATTTAGGTTTACCAAGGATTTTTTCACTAGCTGTAAAATCTAAATAGTCATCTATAATTTGAAAACTCATTCCAACGTTATATCCGTATTCAATCAAAGATTTAAGTACTTTTCGATCAACATTGGTAGCAAATGCTCCAAGTTTAATACTTAATACGATGAGTAACGCTGTCTTTTTATAAATTTTATCTAAATAATTATCTATTGTCTGCATATCGTCAAACTGAGTATCGAATTGGAATAGCTCTCCCTCTACAATTTGACGCATCGCAAGAGCATATGTGTCGTGAAACTCTTGATGTTCTATGTGAGACACTGCTTCTATCGCACTGGAAATTAAAAAGTTACCTGTATTAACTGCTTGAAAGTAACCATGTTTATAAAACGTAGTCTTACGTTTTCTTCTCGTCTCTGAGTCATCGATAATATCATCATGAACTAAGCTTGCCATATGAATTAGTTCTAAACTCGCTGCAGTTTTAATTAAATCATTATATTTATCTTTGTCCCCTAATTTACCAACGAGAAGTGCAAGTGATGGTCTAAGCTTTTTACCGCCTGTGACGTATAAATTAAAACTTTCATCGTTTACTATAGAAGTTCCTGGGTCTAGATTCTTTTTAATATACGCCTCTATTTTCTTTAAATCAGGCTTTATAAAAGATTTAAACGGTTTTGTCATAATCAATCGGTTTATATGCTAAATGGGTTGCAGCCATACCCATGTTATGAGGGACTATTTTTATATTTGTAAACCCAGTTGAATCCATTAAATCTTTTAACTCTTCTTTTGATAGAAAATCTCTCGTTGACTCATAGAGCCATTTGTACTCTTCGCCACTTTTCGCAAAGATTTTTCCAAATAATGGCATGATTTTACCGAAATATATGTTAAATAATGTCGCAACGACTTTGTTATTCGGATTAGATGTTTCTAGAATAACGAAATGACCGCCTGGTTTTAGGACTCTAGCCACTTCAATAAGCGCTTGTTTATAATCTGGTAAATTTCTTAAACCAAAACCAATCGTAATCAAATCAAACGAATTATCTTCAAACGGTAAATCCATTGCATCACCTTGAAGTAACTCTACATTTTGAAGATGTTTCACTTTACTCTCTGCAACTTTTAGCATGTTTTCACTGAAGTCTAATCCAATTACATTTACATTAGGATTACTTTCAGCAAGTTGAATTGTCCAGTCACCAGTTCCACAACATAGATCTAATACATTATCATCATCGTGAAGAAAAATTTCAGACATCGTCTTTTTACGCCATACATCATGTTGTTTAAAACTTATAATGTCATTCATTTGGTCGTAATCTTTTGAAATTGTGTTAAATATATTTTGTATTTTATTATCTTTCATTATTTTCACCATCATCTAAAAATGCTTCAATCGTTTTATCTATAGTGTTACTGATATATCCATTTGAAATTAAATAATCAATCGGCGTAAACAATAACTCTTTTTTATTTTTAAACGATAATATTTGATTCATTTCATAACATTTTGATTTTTTTGAGATTGATTGTTTTGTTAGCACTACTATATCAGATAGTATTTTGTAATGACCTTTATCTGCCATCGCACTGTAAAACTCTGTCATTAATAAATCATTGTATAAAATATGTGTTTCGACTGAATCTTTGTTAGGCTCTTCATCGAGTAGAAGTAATGCGATATTAAATTTTATAACAGCTTCAATCATTTCTTTATCTTTAAATAAATAATATGTATCATCAGTTAGTTCATTTACAAAATTTGTATATTTGTTTTGAATGTCATCATCAAAATAAGTCATAATTTCACTTAACGCCAACAAAAAAATCACCCTTATAAATGAATAGACCTAACATCAGTTAGGTCTATTAAAATTCTTATTTTACTGCGTCTTTAAGAGCTTTACCTGCTTTGAAAGCTGGTACTTTAGATGCTGCAATTTCAATTTCTTCACCAGTTTGTGGGTTACGTCCTTTACGTGCAGCACGCTCACGTACTTCGAAAGTACCGAATCCGATTAATTGAACTTTTTCACCTTTAGTTAGTGATCCTTGGATTGCTTCGAAAACTGCGTCTACAGCAGCACCTGCATCTTTTTTAGTAAGATCAGCTTTGTCGCTTACTGCGTTAATTAAATCAGTCTTGTTCATAATTAAATGACCTCCTAGATTCTATATAATGATTAATCATTATGTTTTGACTTTACCACAGGAATGCCGTCACTTCAACATATTTCAGCATTCTTTAGTATATTATTATTTATTTGCTTCTTTTTTTATTTTGCTCGTCATAAAGATAACATTATTGTTTTCATCGACGGTTAATTCTGGACTGTAAATCGGTACGACAGGTGTATGTTCATATAAGACGTGGCGTACGTCTTCGCCAGGTTTAAACGATAATTCTTGGTCATCAATGATATGTTGCACATCTTCACGATAATCAACTAAAAATTCTTCTCCACCATTAAAATATACGTTTAATGAATTACCTGTATATGGGCTCGTAACTGTTGGATTTTGATCGAGATGATAATGGTCTAAATCTAACATATAAACGTTTGGACCGACCATATCACCTAATTTAACATGATCACTAAGTACGTTTAAACGAGTCGTTAACGAGCGAATTGTGTTCGTAATTCTTAAATCTGCGATTTTTACTTTAGGGTCTGTATCTTCATCGATAATGACATATTGATAATGTCCACCATTTTCAAACGCTGTCGGTGGAATATCACTAATATAGTCCGGAACTAATTTGTTAAAGTCTACTTGGTATTGTAAATACTCTCTATTTTCTAGATGATTTTCAGTTGTTTTAAATGGTAATAATCCATCGTTATCTTCTTGGAATTGTTTGACTGCGTTCTCGACCATTTTAATTTGTGATTCTTTTGGCTGTGCATTTTTATCACGCTCACTCTGTGGATACATACAAGCACTTAGTAAGAGTGAAACTGATAATAAAACGAATAGTTTTAATGCGTTACGCATGGTTACTGCCTCCTAATACGAGTATCATTGTTATAAATGCAAATATTAGAAGTAACCATGCAATAATTGACATGATAATACTTACGAAACGATATGGCATTTTATAACGTGCGATATATATTAAGAGTGCCGCAAGTGCCATCGCACCCATCGAATAAAACGACACCCACATTAAATCCATTCTAGATATATCAAACATTTTATTTCTCCGCTTCTAAATGATTTCTCATAATTTCTAATAAACCTTCCGTTTCAGACTTTCTTTCTCTCATCATTAAAGAGATTAAAGCATCTGTCTCAGAGATTGATTCAAATAAATATTCGTACAATACATTCGTAATCGGCATATCGACGTCGTGAATTTTTGCAAGCTCGTATGCTGCTTTTGTCGTGTTAACACCTTCGACGACCATTCCCATATTTTCAACAATATCGTCGAGTGACTGTCCACTAGCGAGCATCTTCCCACATCTGAAGTTTCTAGAATGTTCACTCATCGCTGTTACAATTAAGTCACCGACACCTGTTAATCCCATAAAAGTTAAAGGATTCGCACCCATTTTAGTACCGAGTCTTGCGATCTCATGAAGACCTCGCGTAATAACAGCAGATTTTGTATTATCTCCAAATCCTAGACCATCTAAAATACCAATTCCAAGGGCGATAATATTTTTAAGCGCACCGCCTACTTCCACGCCAATTAAGTCATTGTTTTCATACACTCTAAAGTATTTATTTATAAATACATCTTGAATTTGCTTTTGACCTGTTTTATTTATTGAGGCTGTACTTACTGTTGTCGGTTGTTTTAATGCGATTTCCTCTGCGTGTGATGGTCCACTTAAAATTGCGACGTCTATATAATTTTTTTCGTCAATTTCTTCAATGATAATTTCAGACACACGTTTATGAGTACCTAGTTCTAATCCTTTAGCAACGTGACATATTAACACTTGTTTATCTAATTCATTTAAATAATCGTTAATTTGTTTACTTACAGTTCGGACTGCTTTTACTGGAACTGCGAGTATTAATATATCACCATGCTTAATAGCATCTTTAAGATCATCTGTCGCTTTAATTGTCTCACTTAGCGTAATATCTTTTAAATAGTTTTTGTTCGTATGATCTTTGTTGATTTCTTGAACAGTACTTTTATTTCTGCCGTACATTAGTACATGATGATTGTTAGAATCGAGTATCATTGAAAGACTTGTACCAAAACTACCTGTCCCTATAATTGTTATATTCATAAAACTCTCTCCTATATTAATTTCGACGACGTGTAATGATATGAATTGGTGTTCCTGTAAAGTCAAAAGCTTCTCTTAAACGATTTTCTAAGTATCGCTTATAACTAAAATGCATGAGCTCTGGATCGTTTACAAAAACTACAAACGTCGGTGGTGCGACGCTGACTTGAGTCCCGTAGAAAATATTTAATCGTTTTCCTGTCTTATCTGTCGGTGTAGGATTCATTGCAACACTATCTACTAGCACTTCGTTTAACGCACTCGATTGAACGCGTTGCTTATGTGCATTATCGACTGTATGAATAAGTGGGAATAACGTATGCACACGACTTTTAGTTTTCGCTGAAACGAATGCAATTGGTGCATAATCTAAAAATCTAAATTGATCTCTAATCTTTAGTTCGAATTTACGCATCGTTTGTGTATCTTTTTCAACGGCGTCCCATTTGTTAACGACAATAACAATTGCTCTTCCTGCTTCATGTGCAATTCCTGCAATGCGTTTATCTTGTTCTCGAATACCTTCTTCGCCGTTTAAAACGAGTAAAACTACGTCGCTTCGTTCAATCGCAACGTTAGCTCGTAATACCGAATATTTTTCTGTGTTTTCGTACACTTTTCCTCGTTTACGAATACCCGCTGTATCGACAAATGTATAGTTAAACCCGTCTTTTTCAAGTTTTGTATCGATAGCATCTCGAGTCGTCCCAGCAATATTCGAAACAATGACACGATCTTCACCGAGTATTGCGTTGACTAAACTAGATTTACCAACGTTCGGTCGTCCAATTAAAGAAACTTTAATTGAGTCATCTTCATCCACTTCATAGTTTAATGTACTAAAGTTTTCAATGACTTTATCTAGAACATCACCTAATCCTAAACCATGAGAACCAGATACTGGATAAGGGTCGCCTAGACCTAATTCATAAAACTGATATATTTCTGAACGCATTTCGTAAGAATCGATTTTATTGACCATTAATACGACAGGTTTTTTTGAACGATGTAAAATATTTGCAACGTGAACATCATCATTTGTAACACCTTCACGTCCATTTACTACCATTACTATTACATCAGCTTCATTAATTGCAATTTCTGCTTGTACTGAAATTTCATTTTGGAATAAGTTGTCATCGAGTTCAATTCCACCAGTATCTATGATATTAAATTCATGACCGAGCCAATCTCCTGTAGCGTATATTCGGTCTCTTGTAACGCCTGGAGTATCTTCTACAATTGATTTTCTTTCTCCAATAATTCTGTTAAATAACGTGGATTTTCCAACGTTCGGTCGTCCCACGACTGCTACTGTAGGTATCATTCAACTTCCCTCATTTCTCTTATATTTTATCATAACTCTAATTTTATTCTATAAAAAAATAAAGAGCGAGTTCCCTCGCTCTTTTACGTAAGATTAAAGACCTAAATCTTTAAGTTTATCACCTAAAATATCTCTTAATGTAGGTGCATCGTCTTCTTCGTCTTTATAAACTGTTTTATCTTTTTGTTGAACTGAACGTTGTGGTTTTTCTTTTGTTGCTTTAATTGAAAGTGATGTTTTTTCGTCTTCTTCGTTGAATCCGATAATTTTAACATCGACTTCTTCTTCTGCTTTTAATACGTCTTGTGGGTGTTCAACATGATCATATGAAATTTCTGATACGTGTACAAGCCCCTCTACACCTTCAGCCACTTCTACGAAAGCACCGAAGTCTACTAGGCGTTTAACAGTTCCTTTTACGACGTCACCGACTTTATGATCGTTGAAGAATTTATCGAACGGACTGTCTCCAGCTTGTTTAATTGAAAGTGATACTCTTTCGTTATCTTTGTCTACTGAAAGAATTTTAACGTTGACCGTGTCACCGATTGAAACAGCATCTTCAACGCTATCTACTCTGTTGTAGTCAATTTCTGAGATGTGTACGAGACCATCTACCCCATTAACATTAACGAAAGCACCGAAGTTTGTTGTACGAACAACTTCACCTTCAACGACTTCACCTTCTTCAAGTGAATCGAAGTTTTTAAGTAATTCTTCTTTTTCAGCTGCTTCTTCTAAAACGCGTCTGTTTAAAATAATACGGTTATTTTCTGGATCAACGTCTTCAACTTTAACGTCTAGAGTTTGACCATCAAATTGAGTAAGGTCTTCAACGAATTGTGTTGAAATAAGTGATGCCGGGATGAAACCACGTGCACCGACGTCAACAACTAATCCAGCAGGAACAACCTCAATTACTTCTGCTTGAATTGTTTCATCGTTATCTTTTTTTGATTTTAAGTCATTGTATGCTTCTTCTGTCTCATATTGACGTACAGAAACAACTACTGTTGACTCATCTTCGATTTTAATTACTTTAGCTGTAAGCTCATCATCAAGACTTACAATCTCATCTGTTGTATCAATTCGTTTTGAAGTTAATTGACTAATTGGAACGACTCCAGTCGTACCGTCTTCAAGTTCAACTTCTACAAATTTTTCTTCAACTTTAGAAACTTTACCAGTTACAACGTCGCCTTCGTTGTATTTAGACTCAACAGTTTCTATGTTTTCAACTTCTAAGTTTTCTTCAAATTTTTCTTCGTTTGTCATACCGTTATCCTCCAATTTTAAAACGCTTAATACTATTAAGTTCCTATAAATCTAGCTATTTGTCAAGGTGTAAAGGTCCATTTAACAAATTATTTAGATTATTTTCTAAAATTTTCGTAATATCTTTTCTCTTTAATCCATCTTTCCTTAACTCATCTGTATATATTGGTTGACCGAATATAATCGTTACGCCATTTTTATCATCATAATTTCCACGTACAGCAACTGGCACAATCGGCGCTTTTGCACTCATTGCGATAAAGCTTGCACCTTCTTGAAGAGGTCTTAACTCATCCTTTTTATCTTTGTTACGTGTCCCTTCAGGAAACATTAAAAGCATACGCCCCTCTTTTAATGCCTCGATCGACGTTTTTAATGCCGCACGATCTCCTTTACCTCTATTGACAGGTATTGCATTTAAATT
Source organism: Nosocomiicoccus sp. HMSC09A07 (assembly GCF_001808485.1). Lineage (NCBI taxonomy): Bacteria > Bacillati > Bacillota > Bacilli > Caryophanales > Staphylococcaceae > Nosocomiicoccus > Nosocomiicoccus sp. HMSC09A07. Next base: position 147,507 of record NZ_KV793627.1, on the reverse strand, counting down.
ACGGATTGCTGCTCCGAATAATTTGTTTTTAAACAGCTCAGATTTTGCAAAAAATGACATCTCACGTTTTACGGAAATACCAATTGCTGGTGGATCGTGTAATGATTTGTGATTTGCAGCGAGTAAAACTGGACCTTCTTTTGGAATGTTGTTTTCACCGATGACTGTGATTTTATGACGGACTCGGTAATATAACGTCACAAATACTTTCATAATTTTATAAAACATTGTCGTTAATCCTTTCGCGTGCATAATTTAAAATTGCCGATGCAACTTCGTCAATCGTCATATTATCAGTATTAATCTCTATTGCACTGTCTGCTTTTTTTAAAGGTGAATGTTCGCGGTTCATATCACTTTCATCACGTGCGATGATTTCTTTAATTAAATTATCTAATGTAATATTATTTCCACGAGCTTCTTCTTCAATAAGTCGACGTTTTGCACGAATTTCAGGACTCGCTGTTAAATAAATTTTTAACTCAGCATCTGGAATTACAACAGTACCGATATCTCTACCGTCCATTACAATACCTTTATCTGCTGCTATTTCACGTTGCATATCAACGAGATAATCACGTACAAAATCGATCGAAGCAATAGAACTTACTTTATTTGTTACTTCACTATTACGAATATCTTTCGTAACGTTCGTATCGTTTAAAAATACATCTCCAGATTCATTAAAATTTATTTTAGCGTCTGTAATATTTGATTCCGTAAGTGATTCACTTAGATTCAGAGAATATAAAGTAACCGCTCGGTACATTGCACCGGTATCTAAATATTTATAATTTAAATGGTTCGCAACAATTTTTGCGATGGTACTTTTACCAGCGGCAGCAGGACCATCAATTGTTATATTAATTTTTGACATTCATGACACCTTTTCTTATGGAATAATGAGTTCTTGACCAACTGTTAAGTTGTTTCCTGAAATACCGTTCGCGCTTCTTATTTTCTGGATGTTTTCTTCTGTACCAGCTCCGTAATATTTAAGTGCAATTCGGTATAAGTTATCTTGCGCAGTAACAACGTGTGTCGCTCCGACTTTTTTCTCTTCTTCTTCTTTCTTTTTAGCCTCTTCAGCTTGGCGTTCACGTTCTCTTTCTTCAGCTGCTTTTTGTTCGGCCTTCTTTACGTCAGATTCTTTCTTAGACGAGATGACTGATTGACCAAGCTTTTCAAGACTTGCGATTTGTTCTTCAGAGTATTTCGCTGGCAGATTACCATCTTTGTTTGAAGCGACTTCTTCACCGTCTTTATTATCTTTACTCTTTTTATTAGAGTTACTATCTTTGTTTTTTGCAAACTGCTTTTCTAATTCAGCTTTTTTACTTTCAAATTCTTTGTCAATTTGTCTCGTGTTCTCTTCTTTTTTATCGCTTGCAACAGATTGTTCATCTATACCGTCACCTGAAGGCCAAAAGTTAGAGACAATCATTACACCTAAAACGAGAGTTAACGGAATTAAAAGTGCGAGTAAAACGAGTAGAGACTTTTTATTTTTATTGTTTTTAATTGATTGAGTGTTTAAATGTTTGTTTTTAAAATCTTTTAACTTTGATTTTGATTGCTGCATCTCTTTAGAAAACTGATCACCATATTTCGATGAAGCACTCTTGAAGGATGCTAAAATTGCAGCAATTACAGACTTATCGTCATCTTTTTTAGGTTTGTTTTCTTTTTTATTTTCATTTTTTACAGTTTTATTTTCTTCACGATTATACTTCGCGCTACGGCTGAACTGTTCGTCTACTTTATTTTTTCTAGATCGACGTCTTGTTCGTTCATCTTTATTTGTATCAGTACGTTTATGCTGTATATCTTTATAAAAATCATCTTTCATAATACATTCCTACCCTACATACATTAGTACTTTTATTATAGTCTTTTTTCCTATACTTTTAAAGGGAATTCGAAAGCGAGGAATTTTTGAAAAGCAATTGGTTGAAAAGAAGAAATAAACACCTTAATATAGTGTTATTAAGAGGTGACAATGTGACGATTAAATATACTATTTCTGACCAGGACACTTGTATTGCTTGTGGAGCATGTGGAGCATCAGCGCCGGATATTTTCGATTATGACGATGACGGGATTTCGTACTCCATACTCGATAACAATGAAGGTATAACACCTGTTCCTGAAGAACTCCTTGGTGACCTTGAGATGGCGTATCTAGGGTGTCCGACAGATTCCATAAAAGTAGCCGATGAACCGTTCGACGGAGATCCGTTAAAGTTTGAATAAAAAAGAGTACTCTGTTTTTAATGAGCTGCACCCCTAAAGTTGGACACTAAAATCCAACTTTAGGGTAGCACATCAGTTTTACAGAGTACTCTTTTCTTTTTGCTTTTTCAGTATTGGAATTAATTTTGTGTGAACGATATAGATGACTACACCGAGTAAAATACCTTTTACGATGTTAAATGGAATGATACCTACTGTTACAAGTGTTTTTACGTTTTCAAACACTGCACGCTGATCTAAAATCATTCCATATAATGGTAATAAGATAAAGTAATTAAGTATCGATAACACGAACGTCATGAATAGTGTACCGACGACAATTCCCGTTATTAAACTTTTGCTCGTTTTACTTTTAACATAGATAATATATATCGGAATTAAGTAACTAAGTGATGCGAGTAAATTCGCTATCGGACCGATTGGTTCACTGGAAACGAGAAAACCATATATGATAATTTTTATAACTATAATTAAAACTCCGACTCCACCACCGAATAGTATAAATCCTATATAGGCAGGAATATCTGCAATATCAAACTTTAAAAATGGTGGAAAGAATGGTAGTGGTACGCTTATCAGCATGAGTATAAAAGAAATCGCTGATAAAATACTAATCATAATTATTTTGTAAATCTGTGACTGGTTCATAGTTGTTCTCCTTTACTTAACGTCATAATAAATGTCGTGCCTTTTTCGTACTCGCTATCAACCGTAATTGTTCCTTTATGGCCATTAATAATACTTTTTACGATACTAAGTCCAAGACCTGTACCTTGTTTACCTCTGGTTCTTGCTTTATCTTCTTTATAGAAACGTTCAAATATACGATTTAGCGTTGAAGCTTTCATACCAATACCTGTATCAGATAATGTAATCACTACATGAGTGTTCGTTTCGTCAATGTTTATTGAGATAGTATCTCCGTCTGAAGTATATCTAATTGAATTATCGATTAAATTCGTAAACACTTGGTACATTTTATCATAGTCAAAAGGAACGAGAGAATTATTTAGCCTATTTTTAACTCTAAAGTTCAACTGATTTTTCTTCATTTCATAATCAAATCGCTTCTGTAAATCAGCCATCAACACGTTTAAATCATTTACTTTAATATTAAATAATCCCGATTCAGTTTCTAACTTATTAATTTCAATTAACTCGTTGATTAAGTGATTCATACGGTCAGATTCTTCTTTAATAATACTTAACATATTCTTTACTTCTTTTGGATCAGTGACAATTTCATCTAGTAATGCCTCAGTATAACCAGTGACCATAACCATTGGAGTTTTTAACTCATGAGATACACTCGATATAAACTGTGCGCGCATCGTCTCTAGTTTCTTCTCATGCGACACGTTACGGATAGTCATCGTAACACCTGTTTTTGACTCTGCATAATTCACAGGTGTAAAGAAAATTTCAATATACGTATCTGTATCTAGCTCTTCAGTAATCGAATAAGATTCAAAGTTTTCCCGACAGCGAATAATACATTCGTTAATTTTTTCTATTAAGCTTTCATGCTGTGAAATCTCTTTGAACCATGTATTACCTTCTTTATTTCGGTAAATTTGACTGTTTGATTCATCAAAAAATACTATACCATCAGAAATTGATGTGAATATTGATTCTCTCAAGTTTTTCTCATACTCGAGGTTATCGATATTTCCTTTAATATCTTCACTCATCTTATTAAATGCAAGTGTCAATTCTCCGATTTCATCAAAATTTTTAACTTCTAATTTTTGGAATTTTCCACTTGCCATTTTTAACGAAGCATTTCTCAAATCAATTAATGGATCAGTAATTCTTTGGATTAAAATAAAAGCAAATAACGTCGTAACGATAAATAATACAAAAGCACTCACTGATATGATCATCGTAATATCACGTATCGATTTATAAATCGGTGACATATCCGAGTATTTTATAAGCATTGTATCTGTATCATAGTACTGCGTCATATTAAGCACTTTTACCATGTAATCGATGTTTTCTTCATCTTTAACGAAAAAAGTATCCTCTTGTAGGCCTTCACTATTTAAAATGTAGTTAAACACAGATCGGTCTGTCTCTGTATTACTCGATACAAATTGACCGTCTTGGTAAATGATTAAGTTCTCTTCAGTAATTACTTTTGTAGATTCAATGACAGGTTCGTGTTGACTGAGTATTTCTTGTTCTATACGCTCTAAATCGTTTAATAGTTTTTGATCGCTACTATTTAGAGCGTAGTTTCTAAAGTAAAAAGCTAAACTAATGGACAATATAATTAAAACTGCGGTTACTATCATGATGATAGTAAACCACAGTTTTACAACTAAACTATTTTTAATCGTCATTCTGTAACCACGAATTTATATCCGACGCCCCAAACAGTTTGAATCATTAAACTTGCATCGACAGATACATCATTTAACTTCTCTCTCAAACGTTTAATATGTGTATCGACTGTTCGTAAATCACCGTAAAACTCATAATTCCAAACCTCTTTTAACAGTTCTTTACGATCGAATACTTTGTCAGGATTTTCAGCTAAAAATAGTAATAACTCGTACTCTTTCGGCGTTAAATTTACATATTGTCCATCTACAGTTACTTTGTGTGCGTCGTTATCAATTTCTAGATGCTCATAGACGATAATGTCGCGACTTGATGAATCGAATTTCATATACGCAGTTTGTGATGAACGTTTTAAAATAGCTTTAGTTCTCTGTAACACTTCACGTGGAGAGAATGGCTTTTTAACGTAATCATCAGCACCTGCTTCAAAACCTTCTAATACGTCATTTTCTTCACCTTTAGCAGTTAATAAGAGAATCGGTGTTGACTTATGCATTCTTAGCTGTCTCGTCACTTCAAACCCATCTTTTCCAGGCATCATTACATCTAAAATAATTAAATCAAAGTCTTCATTCAGTGCAAGTTCTAAAGCATCGTCACCATTATCTGCTTCTGTAATTTCATAATCATCTGCTTCTAAATATAAGATGACAAGTTTACGAATTCTTTCTTCATCATCTACAACCAATACTTTACGTTTCGACATTTCGTCACCTCTTTAAGCGTATGAATGTAAGCCAGCGACAATTAAGTTAATTGCGACTAAGTTGAATAAGATTAAGAAAAATCCTGCAACGGCTAACCACGCTGATTTTTCACCTTCGTACCCTCTATTAATACGTAAGTGTAAGAAAATTGTATAGAACATAAACGTAATAAACGCCCATGTTTCTTTCGGGTCCCAGCCCCAGAATCTACTCCAAGCTGCTTGTGCCCAAATTGCTGCGAAGAAAATACCACCTAATGCAAATAATGGGAAACCGATTATTACTGAACGATATCCAATGTCGTCCATTAAGTTTAAGTCGGCTTTATTTGCAACTGGTTTAAGTAATGTGTAAATACGTCTTCTTAAAATGAGTCGTAATAAACCATAAACAATTAAACCGACACCAAGAGACCAAATCACCGTATTTAATGAATGAGCTTTAATGATCGGTGGCACTTCAATACCTGTTGTAAAGTGTTCTGTGCGGTCATATTCATTATTTCCTAAATGCTCAACTGGAATTGAGTCTTTATAGTTAATTAAGCTTGGTAAATTATACGTTACAACGGATTCATTCCCTTGCTGATCAACGTAGAAGAAGTCTGCTTCGTATTTCACGACACCGCGCATAAGAACCATCATTAACGTATATGTCAAAATGACGATTATAAAATACGTAATTGCTTCTAGAGAAAATGATCTCCAAGACTTTTCATTCTCCGGAATAATTTTTAGTAAATAAATGAATCCCGCAACAGCACTCATCGATAATATCCCGTATGAAATCGTTACTGTTATTACGTGAATTGCAAGCCAGTTACTTTGTAACGCTGGAATAAGTGGTGCAACATCTGTTGAGAATAACGCACCATATCCAAGTAATAATAACGAAATAGGAATCGCAAATAATCCAAAAACTTTCGTCTTATAGTAGTGATACGTTACTAAGTATCCAAAAATTAGCATGATAGAGAACATTGCAATAAATTCAAAAAGGTTTGATACTGGCGCATGTCCAGTTGCAAGCCATCTAAACACAAAATATGCAAGCTCTAGTACAAATGCAAGAGTAACAATCCAAACTGCTATATTCGCGTAACGCGCTGATCTTTTAGAGCTAATACTCATACCAAGTGGTACGAGTGATATAAGTAATAAAATAAATCCTATATAAATTGAGATGTTACTTATTTTTAATAGTAGATGATCGGTCATAACCATTATCCTTTCATTCGTTCGTTATGAACTTTTGAGTCGCTATCTTCTACATAGCCTAAATTATACTTATCGAGTGCTTCATTAATCTCTTTTGTAATACTGTAGTAGTTACGATTCGTATGTGCTGCAAGTGTAAGACCATTATCAGTATTAATCCATATACGTCTATGGTTAACATATGAACCGATAAACACACCGATTAAGAAAATAACAAAACCTGCACCGATTAAGAACATCGTTTTATCTTTCTTAAGTGTTAATACACTAACAACTTCGTTTTCCATCGATACAAATTTAATACTGTATTTATTATCTTTGGAAATATCTGTTGTATTCTGTATTTGAATGAGAGAATACTCCTCGCTACCTTCACTGTCATTAACTTCAAATAAGAATGCAGGATTTCGTGGAACAGGTGTGTTAGAAATTAACGTTCCGTTATTACCAACTCCAGCATAGTCTGGTGCAAACGACCTAAGTTGGACTTCAAAGTCATTTCCATCTTTACCTTTAACTTTGTACGTATCCAAGTAATCTTTAAAGACAATCTCAAACGGCTCGGATAATACATTCCCTTCTTTATCTTGAAGTTCAAACGTCATCGACTTCATTGCAGACATATCAAAGCTCGACTGGTATAAGTGATAACTGTCATGTATAAACGGATGGTTTACTTTTATTTCAGCTTGATCGATTTCTTTTAAATCAGGTTCTGAACCTACGATATCTGCAGAGTCATTTTCATAAAACGTAATGTTTGTTTGATAGTTACTTGCAAGTTCACCTTGCGTACTTAAAGATTTATCGAACACTGATCCTGAATCCTTATCGTACGTGTCAATAATAAATTTGTCGTTACGAATATAATATTGACCACCTGTACCTGGAAGTTGTACCGTCTCTCCTTCAGGTGCATAGACAAGTTCATCTAAATACATTCCAGGGAAGAAGCGAAGCATACTTCCGATTAATAATATAATTAATCCAGTATGATTAATGTACGGACCATAACGAGACAAACGCCCCTTTTCAAGGAGGTACGAGTTATCTTCTTTGCGAATATTATATTTTTTCTTTTTAAATTCACTAATTAACTGATCAACATCATCATTTGCTACATCTTCATTATGTAGGTATATTCTTTGTCTTTTGTAGTATGAAGGGTGTTTTTTAATCCCTTGATTATATAATGTTTTAAATAATGGTACTCCACGGTCGATACTTGCCGCAATAATAGACAATGCGAGCATTGCATTTAATAGTAAGAACCACCATGAAGAATATAAGTTATGGAATCCTAAACTATAATATAATTTTCCAAACGAACCATAGTTTTCATAGTAATAATCACTTGCATTTACACCGACAGGAATAAAGTATTCTTGTGGTAGAATCGTTCCGATTGCCGATGCGATAGCAATTAACGCGATAATAATGACACCGTTTCTAATGGAAGTGAAAAATATCCATATTTTATCGAATAAAGAAGACGATTTTACTTTAGAACGAACTGCACTTCCATCATAACGCATGACATCTTTAATTTTCTTTTTGTCATAATCTTCATTAATCAGTAATCCACATGACTGACATAATTGAGTACCCGGTGGATTGACATGTCCACAGTGCGGGCATTTGATTGAATCATTTTCGCTAGACATATTATTCACCTTTATCATTTAATGCTTTTATAAAATCTTGTATGTCTTCTTGAGTTAACTGATATTCTTGTTTTTTAACAATTTTATTATTTTTATCAACAGCAATCGTCGTTGGTAAAGGTCCAACGTTATAAGCTTTAGTTACGCTACGATCACTATCCATAGCCATTCTTAAGTTGACTTCTTCTTCAAGGCTGTTTAAGAATTGATTTATTTGTTGTTTGTTTTCTGAAACATTGACTGTAATAATCTCATAATCACTACCATCACCTAAATCGTTCGCTTCACTTAAGTGTGGCATTTCTTCACGACATGGTTTACACCATGTACCCCAGAAGTTGATGATGACTCCTTTTTCTTTAGTGAGTTCATATAGATGTATGACCTCACCTTCTGTTGTTTTCAATTTAAAATCTACAGCGGTATCTCCGACTTTTGTCGATTGATTTTTCGATGAAAAATTGAACCACAGAGTCACAGCAGTTAATACAACGATTCCGATAATAATCGTTATACGTATGATATTACGTACGGATCTACTCAATGAACGCTCCCCCCTCTTTAATATCTTATATATATTATAGCATTTATAGTATCTTGTTTTTGACAGAACTATGACAATTAAACTACTTCAAAACTGCTTTTGCATGTCCGACTAATTGTTTAACTTCATGTGGTGTTAAGAAACGATATTCACCAGTCGGAACTCCTTCGATTGTTAAGAAATCGTATCCGATACGCTTAAGTTTAATTACTTCTGCATCAAAGTATTCAAACATACGACGGACTTGATGGTTTCTACCTTCAGTAATTGTTAATTGTACAATCATATCCATATCTTTTTTATCTCGAATTACTTCAACGATTGCTTTAGATGTTTTACCGTCTTCTAACATAATGCCGTTTTCTAATTCTTTAAGTTCTCTGTCCGTTAAACTTCTACTTATTTTTGCACGGTACGTTTTTTCTACTTCATAACGTGGATGGGTCATATAATTTGTAAATTCTCCATCGTTTGTGAGTAATAAAATTCCCGAAGTATCGTAATCTAGACGACCAACTGGATATATGCGCGTATTTAAGTGGTCGAACTTGTCTACAACCGTACGACGATCTTTATCGTCACTTACTGTAGACACCTCTCCAGTCGGTTTATGGTAAAGAATATAAATGGGCGTTTCATTTTCAATTGGAATACCATTAACTTCTACTTTGTCTTTATCAGTAACGAACGTTGCAAGTTCTTTACATACTTTATCGTTTACTTTTACTTGACCATCTAATATTAATTGTTCTGCTTTACGACGGGACGTTATACCTGCATCTGCAATTTTTTTGTTTAATCTAACTTTACTCATCATTTTCTCCTTTTAACTGATTAAAGAATAGTTCGATATGTTCATCTTCTTCAATTTCATCGGCACTTGGTAAATCTGTAATTGTCTCGAGACCGAAAATCTCTAAAAATGTCTGTGTCGTCTTATAAAATGTTCGGCGGTCATTTTCAATGGATACACGTTGAATCAAATTCTTATTTAAAAGTGTCTGAATTGGACCGTCTGGAGATACACCTCGTAACTCTTCAATCATACCTCTTGCTACTGGTTGATTATACGCAATGATAGACAATACTTCCAAAGCTTGGTTTGACAATTTATTACTTGGACGTTCCTTTAATAACTTTAGAATGTATTCTTCAACAATCGGAGTCGTTTTTAAATAATAAATGTCTTCATGAACGAGAATATTTAAGTGTTTTTTATGTTTGTTGTATAACTCTACAGATTGTTCTAACTCATCTTTTGTAATTGGGATATTTTTAATTAATGATGACTCTTTCACACCAATGTCTCCTGCGATATAAAGCATCGCTTCTACGATATCAATTTTTTCTACACTCATTATGCTACGTCCTTTAATTTTATAAATGTATATTCATCGTTATTTTTTTCGAACTTAAATGTGCTTTGGCTAATACCTTCTAACAGCGTTAGGAATATTTGAACGACTTGATATCGTTTTACGCCAGACGAAAACATTTCTTCTAACGTTAATTCATTCTGATTTTCAAACCGTTTTTTTAAAAAGAGTGTCGCTTCCTCATGTGTATACGATTCTGTCGTAATAAAACTGTGTGTATTTTGAACGTCAACTCTTTGTCTTACTTTGTTATAAGCTGTAATGAGTTCTTCTAGGGAAATAGAAAATGTATCACTCACTTCGACTTCTTCAAATTCATGAGGTGCTTTCACTAAAAATTGTTCAGCTGCTTCTTTTAGTTGCTTTAACTCCTCAGCATACATTTTATAGTTCTGATACTCTAGCAATTGTGAAATTAACTCTTCACGCGGATCTTCTGTATATTCTTCAAGTGGCGGTTCAGGTAAAAGCATCTTACTTTTAATTCTTAAAAGCTCGCTCGCCATAACTAAATATTCACTCGCAACGTTAATTTCAAGCTCTGTCATCTGCTTAATATAATTCATATATTGTTCCGTTAAAACTGCCATCGGTATATCATAAATATCAATTTCTAACTCTTTAATAAGATGAAGTAATAAATCGAGTGGTCCGTGAAAGACGTCTAACTCTACTTCATAATTTTTCATAAGTTCACAACCTATCTTTAATTAAAAAAGACTAAACGTGACGTTTAGTCTTAGACGACGTATATCCAGTAAATGAAACCCCAAATTAACGAGACGATCAATATAAATAGAAATACAAATACTTTTGCCTTATCCATTTATTTTATTTCTCCTAAAAAGCTATTACCATGTGTACTAAATTGTACATTAAAATTGTCTGCAATAGTAGCAGCTACATCACTAAAAGTTTTACGGTCATTTATTTTTTTGTAATCAAACTGCTTTTTTGAAGTTACAATTAATGGAACATACTCTCGAGTGTGGTCTGTACCTGTAAATGTTGGATCATTACCGTGGTCTGCAGTGATAATCAGTAAATCATCTTCTTTTAATTTACTAAAAATCACTGGTAAACGGTCATCGAATTCTTTTAATGCATCCGCATATCCTTCACTATCTCTTCGGTGACCATAAACTGCATCAAAATCTACTAAGTTAGTAAATGATAGTCCCTCAAAATCTTTATCCATAACATTGAGTAATTTATCGACACCATCCATATTATTTTTCGTACGAACCATATCAGTAATACCCTGACCGTTGAAAATATCATTTATTTTACCGACGGCATATACTGTATAATCGTTATCTTTTAACGCATCTAATACAGTCGGTTCAAACGGACTGAGTGCATAATCGTGACGATTTTCAGTTCTTGTAAATTTACCTTTACCTTCTCCAATGAATGGTCTTGCAATTACGCGACCAACTAAAAACTCATCGTCTAATGTCAGTTCACGGACCGTTTCACAAATCTCATATAATTCATCGACAGGAATGACCTCTTCATGTGCAGCAATTTGAAGTACAGGGTCTGCTGAAGTATAGACGATTAAATCACCCGTCTTCATATGGTCTTCACCGTAATCATCGATCACTTCAGTTCCTGAATATGGTAAATTACATACGACTTTACGATTCGTTTTTTCTTCTATTTTTTTGATAAGTGCGTCAGGAAATCCGTCTGGATATGTTTTAAATGGTGTTTTAATGTTTAAACCTGCAATTTCCCAATGACCAGTCATCGTATCTTTCCCACGTGATACCTCACTCATCTTCGCAAAAAATGCATTCGGTTGTTCAGGACAATTTAATCCAGGTAATTCTTCTATACATCCTAGACCAAGTGATTCAAGGTTTGAAAGATCTACTGCTTTAGATTCTAACGTGTGTTTTAAAGTGTGTGCTCCTTTATCACCAAAGTTTTCAGCATCTTTAGCTTCTCCTATTCCAACAGAGTCTAATACGATTAAATGAATTCTTTTAAACATAATTAACCTTCTTCCTTTATTTTCGCGGATGAAATTTGTCATACATTTCTTTCACTGATTTTTTAGAAAGATGTGTATATACTTGTGTTGTTGAAATGTCTGTATGACCAAGTAGTTCTTGAACAATTCTTAAGTCTGCACCATTTTCAATTAAATGTGTTGCAAAAGTATGTCTGAATGTATGTGGTGTGACATTTTTTGAAATACCACTCAGTAAATTATACTTTTTAATCATCTTCCATACGCCTTGCCTTGTAAAACTATTACCACGATTTGTTAAAAATAATGCATCCGTATCTTTATCTTTTAGTAGATTGATTCGTATATCGACTATATATTCTTGTAAAAACTCTGCGACGTAATCCGTAATTGGGATAATACGTTCCTTTTGGCCTTTACCGACAACAGTAATAAAACCCATTTCACTATTTACATTGATCGTATTCATTGAAATGAGTTCTGAAACACGGATACCTGTTGCATAGAGTAGTTCCATCATAACTTTATCTCTAATGCCTGACGTCGTAGGTTCCGGTGTATCTAGTAGCTGTTCCATCTCTTCAATCGTTAAACTGTCAGGAAGTGATTGTTCGATTTTTATACTACTCAAAAGTGCAGCAGGATTTTTATCTGTTTTTCCGTCATTAATTAAATATTGATGGAAATTTCTTAACGTTGACTGGAGTCGTGCAAGTGTTTTCGAGCGTTTGCCTTTTTCTTTTTCTTCTTTTAAAAAGTTAATGATATCAGTAGAAGAAACTGTACTAAAAGTAAGGTCTAATTTATCTAAAAAATCGCGATATAAATTAAGGTCTTGTGCGTAAGAGTCTAAAGTACTGTTAGAAAGACCGCGTTCTATTCTTAAAAACGACAGATAATCTTCTATATCTCTTTCGTTATTTTTCATTAATGTCTTCCTTCATTTGGCATTCGTGACATACACCGTGAAATGTCAAACGATGATTCAGTACTTTAAAATTAAACTCGTGTTCGACGATTTGTTCAACGTCATATAAAAGATCATCTTCAACTTCAATAATCTTTCCACACTTTACGCAAATTAAATGATGATTAAAGTGCTTTTCACCAGGCTCTTTAAAATCATACCTTGAGACACCGTCGCCGAAATTTGCTTTAACAATAATTTTTAGATCACATAGTAATTCTAATGTACGATATACAGTTGCAAGACCAATTTCAGGATACTTTTCTTTAACGCGTTGAAACACATCTTCTGCACTTAAATGTTTACTGTTATTTTCAAGTAATACGCGTAACGTGACTTCCCTTTGAGGTGTCAGTTTATAACCTGATTGTTGTAACTGTTCTTTAACTGTTTTCAATTTAGTTTCCACTTGCACCACTCCGATTTTCATAGTTAATTATACTAGAAATGGTGCTTATTTAAAATAGTTTAAATAAAAACGACTGTTTTATGTTCTTATTTATAATTGTTTGAATATAAAACGTGTTGAACTGCGATTAACGTTTTCGCATCTCTAAACACGTTTTCTTTCATTAAGTGTTCTAGATCAGTTATTTTAATTTTTTCAATTTCTAAAAATTCATCTTCATCTAATTTTTGTTCTTCAAGCTCTAATTGATCTGCTTCAAATAAATAGATGATTTCATTAGAAAATCCTGGAGATACATAAAACTCTTGTAAATATTGAACCTCTTTAGCGACTAGACCCGTTTCTTCTTTTAACTCTTTTATAGCTGTTTGTTCAGGTGTATCTTTCGGTTCTATCTTACCAGCAGGAATCTCTAATAAAACTTCTTCTGCCGCAATTCTATACTGTTTTACAAAATACATATATCCATCGTGCACAGCGATAATTCCTACTGCACCTTGATGATACACAACTTCTCTACTACTCGTTTCTCCGTTTGGTAATTCAACATCGTACACAGTAACATCAATAATTTTTCCTTTATAAATATCTTTATGCGATAGTTTCTTTTCAACTAATTGATCATCATTTTGATTCATCTTGTATTACCTCACTATATTCAGTAGTTAAATTGAGTTATACTTATTTATATATATTATTGTAAACGTTAGGAGTGACATTTTGAAACATTTTGTTACTAAAGATAAGCAATCCATTTCACAATTTGCACTAGGTACGATGAATTTACCACTAGATGACCGTGAAGAGTTAAGTGAGATTATTAGATTAGCATTTGAGTCCGGTATTAACTACTTCGATACTGCGGACTTATATCAATATGGGAAAAATGAAGCTGTTATTGGTTCAATTTTATTCGATTACGGACAGTTTTTTGATTATAATATCGGAACAAAAGTAGGTAATGAATTTGATGCAGCACTTCGTGAAAAAATTAAATGGAATCCAAGTGCAGAATATATTAAACATGCTGTTAGTCAGTCAAAACTTCGTTTATCACGCGATGTGATTGACTTATTAATGTTACACGGAGGAACTGTTCACGATAATATGGATGAAACAATCCGTGAGTTTGAGTCATTAAAAAGAAAAGGCGACATTAAAAGTTACGGTATCTCAACTACGCGTAAAAATGTCATTGACTACTACACTGAAAATAGTGATATATCAGTACTGATGGCACCACTAAACATTATCGATAATCGAAGTGAAGAATATCTATCTGACGACTATGTATTTTTAGCCAGAGGTCCGTTAATGCAAGGACTCCTCACTGAAAATTATGATGTAGCACTTAAAACAAAGTTTAAACATGGTTATATGGGATATTCACAGGATGAATTAAGAGAAATTATATTAATGATCAAAGAATATGGCTACCCTCTTGAAGCTATCGCTTATAAATATTTAATGAATAAAAATGTCGTAATCGTACAAGGTGTAAGTACTGTTTCTCAGCTCAAGAAAAACTTACGCCATTATGAAACAGCAAAAACTATACGAGACGAAGTAATTGAAGACATTTGTTCTAAAGTTGAGAAGAAAGATTACAAAGAACATAGAGACCCAAAAACAGTAACACATCAAGAAGAGAACGAAAAAAAGAATGTTTTGAAGAAATTACGTAAAAAAATAAGTCAGCCATAAAAAATGGCTGACTTATTTTTTTCTAGCAATTTCATATTTAAAATAATCGTGTGCAATCGACACATTTGAAGGTAACGTTTTAATAAAGTTCGAAATAAATTCCTCCTCATATCGATTACTAATATGTGTGAATATATAGTGTTTCACACGTAAATCTTTTTGAATACTTAACACGTCATGTATTTCAGAATGATAGTAACTATACGCCTTTTCGTATTCATGATCTAAAAATGTCGCTTCATGAACAACGCAGTCCGCGTCTTTTAGTAAATCGAAATATACTTCACTTTGAAGCGGTCGTGTATCTCCATGAATACATACTTTTCTCCCTTTTATTACAGGCCCTAAAAAGTCGTTCGTATCATAAATAACACCATCATGTACAAACGTATCACTATCTTTTATTTCACTATAAATTGGGCCAGGACGTATACCAATTTCTTTTAACTTTAGAACGTTTAACGCACCTTTTTGATCATTTTCTTTAAATACATATAAAAAACTTTCTATATTATGATCAAGTGTTTTTACCTCTATAGTAACATCTTTAATCGAGATTAAAGATCCATCTTCAATTTCCACTATTTCAACTGGATAATTCAGTATTGTCTCACTCACTTGAAACGTCGTTGTTAACCATTCAGAAAGTCCTTTTGGTCCATAAATTTTTAGTGGTTTACCTTCTCCACCTTGATGCGCACGGCTCGATAAAAAACCTGGTAAACCGTAAATATGATCACCATGTAAATGCGTAATAAATATATGATTAATTTTTGATGGTTTAATAGACGTATTTAGTAAACGATGTTGAAATGCTTCTCCAACATCGATTAAAAAATATTCGTTGAGCTCATCAACCATATCTAAAATTATCGCTTGAGTATGTCGTTTTTTTGAAGGTAAGCCTGCCGCAGAACCTAATATATTAATATACATAGTAACCTCCAGATAAAAGTAATCTAATTATATCACAGTCATCTTGTCTTTTAGACCCCTTCGTGGAATAATATATAAAGGAAAGTAAGGTGACATTATGGACTCTATTCAATTTATAGAACAGTTTATTGTATTCATAGAAGATCATTTACGTGAAGACATAGATTTCGATGAAGTGTTAATGGAAATGGATGTTGAATCTAAAAGTTTTTTAACGCTATTTACCGCTCTCGTTGGGATGTCTCCAGCAGACTATCAAAAACGCCGTCAATTAACTGAAATTGCTTTAGAAATTTATGATGGTCATCGACGTTTAACAGATATTATAAAATACTATAACCATAAAGATTTAGCGCAGTTTAAAGATGATTATCAAAAATTTTTCGGTATAAGCGTGTATGATACTGATAAATATATCGAAGAAATGCCTTTACAATACCGTATCTCTTTTGAAATAAATCCAACGACAAAGCGTGAACCTTTTTCTGAAACACGTTCACTTGATGGGTATCGATTAATTGGTGTCGAAGAATTTTTCAATATGAATAGTTATAATGAGAAAAAGAAAACTCGATACTTAAACTACTTACTAAATAGCGGTATTATTAGCGAAATATTAAAGCATAATAACGGACCAATTAAAGGGTTATTCGTAATGGAACGATATAGTTACGGAGAAATTCAAGTATTCGTCGGCACAGCATCAGATATGAATACACCTTTTACAACGACGTATACACCGAGTGGTTTATATCAAATTTTTGAGTCGGACGGTCAATTAGACGTCGAAACAAAAAAACTTTACGAGTATATATTTAGAAGATGGCTCGTAAAAGAGCACGTTGAGCTAGACTTAACATTTTCAATAGAATTAATAAAAGGACTTACACACTCGATTGACGATTCAGTCATTGTACAAGTATGGCAGTCCATAATTGATTAAAAAAGGCGACATATGTCGCCTTTTATTATTTAGTTGCTTGTAACTCAACCATTTTAATAATAAGTTCTGTGATTTTATATAATTCTTCGAGTGGCATTCTTTCTGATGTCGTATGAATCTCTTCATATCCTAAGCCTAAAATGACTGTGTCGATTCCTTGGCCTGCAAAGATGTTACCGTCACTGCCTCCACCTAAAGAAATAATATTGGGTTCACGACCAATTTTTACGGAAGCATCGCTTGCGAGTTTTACAGCTTCTGATTCTTCCTCTGAATGCAGTGCTGGATACATTAAGTCAATGTCAACATCGACTTCTCCACCGAGTTTATGCGCTGCTTTTTTAAATTCAGATTCAATATGTGCTGTTTGTTTTGCAAGACGATCCTCTTCTAAACTTCTTGCTTCAAGTAACACATATGCATAGTCTGATACGATGTTCGTCGCTTCCCCACCTTTAATAATACCAACGTTTGATGTCGTCATTTCATCGACGCGACCAAGTGTCATATTACTTATCGCTAGCGCTGCGATATTAATTGCAGATACACCGACTTCTGGTTCGATTCCCGCGTGAGCTTTTTTACCATGAATGTGTGCTTCAATTTTATTTTGTGCAGGTGCACGGTTTACAATTGTACCCACTTGACCTGTACCGTCTACTGCGTATCCTATTTTACTTTTAACAACTGAAGTGTCAAAAGCTTTTGCACCGACAAGACCTGTTTCTTCACCAACTGTTACGATAACTTCAATATCACCATGTGGGATATTATTTTCTTTAATTGATCGAATTGCTTCAATTACTGCAGCGACCCCTGCTTTATCATCCGAACCGAGAATTGTCGTTCCATCAGAATACATATATCCATCGCGAACTTCGGGTTTAACTCCGTTACCTGGCTTAACAGTGTCCATATGAACCATAAAACAAATCGGCTCTATTTCTTTATTTCCTTCTAGTGTAAAGAATAAGTTCCCTGCACCGTAACCTGTTTCAGATTGTGTATCATCTTCAAAACCTTTTAATTCAAGTTGATCGAACTCTTTAAATAAACGATTAGCTATCTCTCTTTCATCACCAGATTCTGAATCGATCATTACGAGTTCTTTTAATAGTTCTACTACTCTTTCTTTGTTCATTAATTACACTCCTAGTTGAAAATTATTACTTGAACAAGTAATATAAAATTATATAATTTGAGAAAATGAGGGTTCACAATATGCCGAAAAAAGCACAAAACATTATCATTTGGGCAATGATTATCTTAATCGTTGTTTCAGGTTTATTAATGGGATTAAGCTATCTCACAGCACTATAAGAAAAAGTGGTCCATCAATGGACCACTTTTTTAAATGTCATCGCCGTGTTCCATAAACCATGCTTGCAGATCTGTAATGACACTCATGACATCGTGACCTTCAATTTCATGTCTCTCTATCATATCTACCACTTTTCCGTCTTTGAAAAACGCAAAACTTGGAGATGACGGTAAAAAGTCTGGTGTACGTTCACGAACTGCTTCAGTTGCATCTTTTTCTTGTCCGGCAAAAACTGTATATAAATGTGTTGGTTTTTTGTCGAAGTTTAGTGAGTGAATCGCTGCTGGACGTGCGATACCACCTGCACATCCACATACTGAGTTAATCATCACAAGTGCAGTACCTTCTTTGTCTAACGCTTCATTAACTTCTTCTGGCGTTAAAAGTTGTTCGTACCCAACATCTGTGAGTTCTTTTCTCGCATTTTCCACTAAATCTTCCATATATATTTTAAAATCTAAATCCATAGATAGCACCTCTTTACTGTAATAATTAAAGTGTAATGTTAAATATTTTATTTGTAAAGATTAAAGCGTTGTTTCACTATCAATAGACTCAATATTTTTCTTAACATCTTGTAAAAATTTACCTGCATCTACACCGTTCAGTACTCTATGATCGATAGATAAACAAAGGTTTACCATATATCTTGCTGCGAGCATTTCATCGATAAAAACAGGTTTTTTAACGATAGATTCAACTTGTAATATAGCAGCTTGTGGGTGGTTAATGACGCCTTGTGACTGAATAGAACCAAATGCGCCTGTGTTATTAATTGTAAATGTCCCACCGTGCATATCTTCCGAAGTTAGCGCATGTGTTCTACCTTTTTCAGCAAGTTGTGCAAGTTTTTTTGCGATTCCTCGAATCGACAACATATCTGCATTATGAATGACCGGAACGTATAAGTCGTCATCAGCGGATACTGCGATATTTAAATTGATTGAATCGTGGATTTTAATAGAATCCCCTTGCCAACTGCTATTGAGTATTTTATTTGTATTTAGGGCTTTTGCTACTGCTTCTATAAAGAATGCAAAATAAGTTAATTTAATACCTTCAGATTTAAATGCATCTTTATATTTATTTCTTAAATGAACGAGCTCTGTTGCATCTACTTCTATCATCATCCAAGCATGTGGAATTTCAGTTTTAGATTTCACCATATTATTTGCGATTGCTTTTTTAACACCGGTTAATTCTAGTCTAGAAGTGTCACTAGTAGTTTTAATATCGATCGATGATTTATCTGTTTTTGGTGCTTCATTTTTCACAGGATTATCGATATACGATAAAATATCCTTTTTTGTAACACGTCCAAATTGTCCTGTACCTTCAACATCATCTAGATTAACGTTATGTTCTGATGCTAATCTCATCACGACAGGTGATATTCTTTTAATCTCTTTTTGTGTGTCTGTACTATTATTATCTTTTTTATTAGTTTGTGGTTGAGATTTTTGTTCTGGTTCTTTTTCATGAACTTTGTTAGATACCTTAATTTCACAAATTGGTGTTCCGACTTCTATTGTTTCACCAACATCTACGAGTATTTTTTCTATCACTCCTTCAAAACTAGAAGGGACTTCAGCTGTTACTTTATCGGTTAAAATTTCACATAACGGATCATATTCATTTACTTTACTACCAGGCTCAACAAGCCACGCTTCTACTGTTCCTTCATGCACACTTTCTCCGAGTTTTGGCATTTTAATGACTTCTATCAATCGTTTCACCTCTTTTAATGTTCTGCAAGTTCTTTCATCTTTTCATAGATTTTATCTGGATTCACCATAAAATAGTCTTCCATTGGTGGTGCATATGGCATCGCTGGTACGTTAGGTGCGGCAAGTCTCATAACTGGTGCGTCTAAATCGTAAAATGCATGTTCAGATATAATCGCAGATACCTCACTCATTACACTACCTTCTAAATTATCTTCAGTGACGAGTAATACTTTACTTGTGTCTTTAACAGATTCTATAATCGTCTCTTGATCGAGCGGGTAAATTGTTCTTAAATCAACAACTTTAGCACTGTATCCATCATTCTCTAATCGTTCAGCCGCTTCAATGGCCATATGAACACATAACCCGTAAGTTATTACCGTGATATCTTTACCTTCACGTTTAATATCTGCCTTACCAATAGGTACAACATGTTCACCTGTCGGTACGTCTTCTTTAAGTAAACGATATGCTTTTTTATGCTCGAAAAATAAAACAGGATCGTTATCGCGTATTGCAGAAATAAGTAATCCTTTTGCATCACTTGGTGTAGAAGGTATAACAACTTTTAAACCAGGTGTTGAACTAAATACACTTTCAATCGATTGTGAATGATAAAGTGCCCCGTGTATCCCTCCACCAAATGGTGCACGAATTACAATTGGACAATGCCATCCATTATTAGAGCGATATCTAATTTTAGCTGCTTCACTCATAATCTGGTTTGTCGCAGGTAATATATACTCTGCAAACTGTATTTCAGCAACTGGTCTTTTACCAGCGAGTGACGCGCCAATTGCTGTACCGACAATTAATGATTCTGCGAGTGGCGTGTCGAGCACTCGCATTTTTCCGTACCTCTCTTGGAGTCCAGCCGTTACTTTAAACACGCCACCTTTTTGACCGACATCTTCTCCTAGAACGAATACATTCTCATCTTTTCCCATCTCATAGTCTAATCCGTCATGGATTGCTTCTAACAATGTCATCGTTTTTGTCATTATAATTCCTCCTCATACACGTGTTTTAACGCATAAGAAGATTCTGCATATGGTGCATGTTCTGCTTCTTTTGTCGCGTCGTTAATAATATTTTTAACTTCTTCATCGATTGCTTCGAACCACTCTTCTTCTATCGTTGTATTTTTTAATATATAATCTTTAAACGTGATTAAGCAGTCCGTGTCTTTTAATGTTTGTACATGTGCTTTATCTCTATAAGAATCATCGTCATCTGAAGAGTGTGCCCCAATTCTCGAAACTAGCGCATCGATTATCGTAGGACCTTCCCCGTTGATAGCACGTGTTCGAGCAGCTTTTACAGATTGAAATACTTCAAGTGGATCATTGCCGTTAATTTGTTCTCCGTGTATTCCATATGCATGTTTTCGCTCTGATAAGTCATCAATATTGTATTGAAGTGATTTTGGGACACTAATCGCGTAACCATTATTTTCAATAAAGCATATATACGGTAATTGATGAACACTCGCAAAGTTTAGCGCTTCATGAAAATCGCCTTGAGACGTAGAACCTTCACCGAGTGAAGTAAATGATACAGCTTCTTTACCATCCATTTTTAATGCATACGCAATACCTGCTGCGTGAAGTACTTGAGTTGTTACAGTTGATCCTTGAGTCACAATATTTAACTCGTAATCGCTAAAGTGACCGGGCATTTGTCTCCCTCCACTTGACGTATCATCTCGCTTCGCAAATGCTGCAAGCATACTTTCTAAGGGTGTTGTACCAAGTGTTGTTACCATTCCTAAATCTCTATAATATGGGTTTAAATAGTCAACTTTTTTCTTTAAAGCATAAGCTGCACCGACTTGTGCCGCTTCTTTACCTTGACACGATACGACAAATGGAATTTTTCCCGCACGGTTTAATAACATCATACGTTCATCAATTTTTCGTGTCGTTAACATTAAACGATACATTTCTTTTAAGTCGTCTTCTGTTAAATCTAATGTTTTATAATCTATCATTCGAATCTCTCCTTAAAAATGAATCCCTCTTTCGTCAATAAGTAATGCAGATTCCATAATTCCTTCACTTATTGACGGATGCGCATGTACTGAATTATATAGTTCTTCTACCGAACTATTTAAAAACGATGCAAGCGATAATTCGTTAATAATTTCAGTCGCATTTGGTCCAACAATCGATGCGCCTAATAACATATTATCTTTATCAGTAATTAACTTAACAAAACCTTCTCCGCCATTTTCAATAATCGCCTTACCAACTGCTTGAAGTGGTAATACGCTCACATTATATTCGATCCCTTTTTGTTTTAACTGTTCTTCTGTAGGACCGACTACCCCAACTTCTAAATTCGTATATATACATCTCGGTACAGTGTCATAATTTAGTGTGATTGGATTTAAACCTTTAATATGCTCAACCGCTATTATGCCTTCTTTTGAAGCAACATGTGCGAGTTGATATGTATTTAATACATCTCCAATCGCATATATATGGCTGTCTGCTGTTTGGTAAAATTCATTCGTTTCAATATAAGTAGTGAATTTTGCTTTCGTGTTGTTTAAGCCAATATCATCGATATTGGCTTTACGCCCAATCGCAACAATTACTTGCTCGAAATTCAATGTTTCGTCGTTATACTTTATAGAAACACCGTCATCAACTGTAACGGTCTGATTACTAATTTTAAGATCAGTTGTAATTTTTACATTACTCTGTTCTAAATGCTTTTTAAGCGTACGAATAACGTCTTTATCTTCATTAGGAATTATATTTTGACTACCTTCAATTATCGTCACGTCGACATTTAAATTAGATAATATAGATGCAAGTTCTAATCCAATGACTCCACCGCCGATAATACCTACAGATTTAGGTAATTTTTTTTGAGATAAAAATTCTTTACTCGACAATACAAATTCCCCATCAAATGGTAAAAAGTCAAGTTCGATCGGTTTAGACCCAGTCGCTATAATGACATAATCATTTTTAATAATAATAGAATCGTTTTCAGTTTCTACAGCGATTGTGCCTGCCATCGGTGAGAAAATTGACGGCCCTAATATCCTCCCATGACCATAGTAAACGTCAATTTGATGTTTTTTCATGAGTGATGACACACCGTTATATAACGTGTCTACAGTTTTATTTTTTTTATCAATTATTTTTTCATAATTAAAATTCAACACTTCAGAAATTCCTAATTCAGATAACTGATTGGCAGTTTTTATTAAATTTGAAGTGTTCAGCAAACTTTTCGTTGGTATACAACCGTTATGTAAGCACGTGCCACCGAGTTTATCTTTTTCAATGAGTGCGACAGTAAAGCCGAGTTGTCTTGCACGTATCGCAGCTACATAGCCGCCTGTACCTCCACCGATTATCGCGATGTCATATGATTTTTCCATAAAACCCTCCATAAGTTACTGGTCAGACCAGTGAAAGTTGTAAAAAAATATACTACTTGCTCGCATTTTCTATATAGACTAGAATAAATACGATGAAACAAATGTATTATCTCCTATTATACATTAACAAACGATGATTTCATTAACAGACTATATAATTATGTTGAGTAAGGTGTTTGATTACATGAAAAAAATAATTGCACTATTAATATTAGTGATTCCTGTCTTTATTGCAGGATATGGCGTAAAATTAATTCGCGACAGTATATTCGGTATCACAATTGATCCATTTAGTTCTCTTGTCCTTCAATTTATTGTAGGGTTAGTACTCTTAGTGTTCGGAGTTTGGTTCGTTGCAGGATACGTCCTTCATAGAGAGCGAAAAAATAAACGAGTTCAAGAGCGATTTAAAGCAAAAGACGAGTAAACAAATTACTGTTTACTCGTCTTTATTAATTCTTTCGCGTTTTTAATTGCTGCATCATTAATCGTAGACCCACTTAACATACGTGCAATCTCTTCAATATGTTCATTTTCATCTAAATATTCAGCTTTCGAAACAGTACGATCATTAACAACTGTTTTATACACGTGTAAATGATGGTCTGCCACCGCTGCTGCTTGAGGTAAATGAGATATCGCAAATACTTGTCTCGTCTTTGCGAGTAGTTTCATTTTTTCTGCCATTTTAGTCGCTACTTTACCACTGACTCCTGAATCGATTTCATCTAAAATTACGAGGGCTTGATTTTCAAACATTGAAAAGATCGATCTGAGCCCTAAATTAATACGTGAAACTTCTCCGCCTGAAGCCACTTTGTTTAATGGTTTCAACGGTTCACCTTTATTTGTCGTAATAAAAAATTCAACGTTAGAAAATCCGAGTGTGTTAAATTGAGTTTCCTTTACATCGATTTTAAACTGAACATCTTTCATATCGAGGTCTTCTAGTTCTTTCACAATCGCAGATTCTAAAAAGTCTTTACGGTCAAGACGAATGTCATGTAGCTTTTTAGCATATACATTTAATTGTTTAAACACTTTTTCTTTTTCATTGATTAATTCTTCATATGATTGACTAAAGTTTTTTAAATCATTAATATCCGTCTCTAGTTTACGCTCTAAACGTAATAAACCTTCAAATGTCTCATTAAATTTACGTTTTAACTGATTAATACTATTTAAACGGTCTTGGATTTCGTTTAAACGCGCTTCATCGTATTCAAGCGTACTCAAATCATTCGTAACTTGACTATTTAGCTCAGTTAATAAATGATAACTCTCTTCGAGTTTTTCAGTATATATAGAATACTTTTCATCAAATGGTGTAATCCCCTCAAGTTGATGCACGACGTCATATAAAAGAGACTGAACACTAATTTCACCGTCTAAAATCGATTTAATTTGTTCGAACTTCTCATTGACGTTTTCAAAATTCATTAAGTATTCGAGTTCTTTTTCTAAATCATCTTCTTCAGTTTCTGTCGTGAAATTCATTAATTGAAGTTCATTATATTGGTGTTCTATTAGTTCTAGTTGTTCTAATCGATTGCGATCTTTATATTCGAGTTCTGCGATACGTTTTTGTATAGAGTCATATTGATAAAATAACTGCTGATACTGTTTAAAATCTTCTTCATCATAGAGTTCAATATATCGATCGAGATAATCGATTTGACGGCTTGTTTCTAATAATTCATCGTTTTTGTGTTGCGTATGAATAGTAAATACTTCTTGCATAATTTCTTGAAGTTGGCCAAGAGTAATCATTTGGTTATTGATTTTAACGATACTTTTTTTGTTATGCATTATCTCTCTTTTAACGATAAAAACTTCATCAACTGGGATGTTATATTGTTCAAGTAAGGCGTTTAGTGTAGCGGTATTTGGAAAATCAAACACACCTTCTAATACGAGCCCACTCGTATCATAACGAATGTCATCCATTGAAGCACGCTTACCCGCTAAGTATGACAACGCATCAATTAACATCGACTTACCGGCTCCGGATTCACCAGAAATAATCGTTAAATGGTTGTAAAAATCAAGCTCTACATTTTCTAGTACCGCAAAGTTATTGATATTTAGACGGAGTAAAATAGTGCTCAGCTCCTTAAATCAGATTAAAAATTTTCTCTTTAACGCTATCTCTTGCTTCTTCTCCTCTACAGATTATAAGACACGTATCATCTCCACAAATTGTACCGATAATTTCTTCCCATTCGAGTTGATCAATAATCGCTCCGATTGACTGTGCGTTACCAGGTAACGTTTTTAATACTATTAAACTGTCTTGATAATCTAGCTTTACAAAGCTATCCATTAAATAGCGACCGAGTTTTTCAAGAGTATGATAACGTCTATCTTCAGGCATGCTGTAAATATACGTACCATCAGCTTTTGGAACTTTAAATAATTGTAATTCTTTAATATCACGTGACACCGTTGCTTGAGTTACATCGAAATTATTTTCGCGTAATTTTTGGACAAGTTCTTCTTGCGTTTCAATGTCGTTACTCGTAATAATTTCTCTAATTTTAATTTGCCTTACTACTTTACTAGACATAATAGTCACCTCAATGTATATCATTAATATTTATTCAATAATATCATGTTTTCGTGTAGTATAACAAACTAAAAGAAAAGAAAAACTATCCGAAAACGGATAGTTTAAAATAATTGGTCGATTTTTTGTTGTTCGATCACTGAATTTTCCCCATCATTTTTTATGTGAAGTAAAAATTCTTCGTTACCTTTTGTACCAGTAATTGGTGAACGAATAATATCATACGTTGATAATCCAAGAGAAGTACATACTTCAACAACGCGCTCTATTACGTTTCTCTTCGTCACGTCGCTTTGAATAATCAGTGTATCCTCTTTTTCTTCTAAATAGCTTTCAAATTGTGGTTTAATTAATGCAATGACTGTGTATTCGTGATTGAAAAGTTCAGTGATGTGTCTAATAATCGGGACGATAGAAGTAAAACTCACATCAATCGTCATGACGTTTGGTAAATTTTTAAAATCATCAATTGCCGTATGCTTAAAATTCGTTTGCTCCATCACTGTGACACGTGAATCTGTTCTAAGTTTATAGTCGAGTTGGTTTGTACCGACATCAACTGCGTAAACAGACTCTGCACCATGCTGTAAACTACAATCTGTGAAACCACCTGTTGAACTTCCAATATCAAGAACGATACAATTTTCTAAGTTTAAATTAAATTCATTAATCGCAGCTTTTAATTTGATACCGCCTCTTGAAACGTAAGTTTTCACTTTTTTAAAGCGAATATCAACCTTCTTCGTATCAATAATATCAGATGGTTTATACACTGGTTCATTATTATTTAACACTTTTCCTGCCATAATTAGACGTCTGACGTCTTCTATTGTGCCAAGACTAAAATGTTCAAATATATATTGATCTGCACGGATCTTAGCCATTATGTTTTACCATTTTTTGAATTGTATTTACAATATTATCTGAAGTAATTCCTGCTTCTATAAGTAACTGTTCAACGTCACCTTGTTCAATATATAAGTCAGGTATAGCGATTGTTTTAACATCATTTGTAAAGTCATGTTGCGACATAAACCCTTGAATAAATTGGCCAAGACCACCTGCTTCAATGACTTCTTCGACAATTAACATCGGTACATTCTCTTTACCATATTCATGTAACATTTCTTCATCTACCGGCTTTATAAATCGCGCATTGACGATTTCAACATTAATATTCGTTTCAGATAGCATGTCTTTTGCCTCTTCAGCAATATCTAACGTTGGACCGTAACTGATGATTACAACGTCCTTCTTATCTTCTTTATGGACGACTTCCCATTTGCCTTTTTCAATTGGCTGACGTTCAGTGACTTCAATACCTTTAACATTTCCTCTAGGATAACGTAATGCAATTGGACCATCGTATTCGACAGCGTAGTCAATCATTAACTTCGCTTCAACTTCGTCTCGAGGCATCATAATTGTCATGTTAGGAAGTGGTAGTAAGAAACTCACATCAAAAATACCGTGATGTGTTTCACCATCAGCACCGACTAATCCACTACGATCAATTCCAAAAAATACATTTAAGTTTGGACGATCTACGTCATGTAACACTTGGTCATATCCACGTTGTAAAAATGTCGAATAAATAGCAAGATATGGTTTCATACCTGAAGCTGCGAGTCCAGCAGACATCGTGACGGCATGTTGTTCCGCGATTCCAACATCAAAAAATCTTTCTGGTAGCTCGTTTTGGAACTTAGTTAATTTCGAACCTACCGGCATTGCTGGTGTTAACGCGACGATACGTTCATCTTCTAATGCATGGTCAAAAACTGAATTCGATACGAATTCACTCCACGACTGTGTACCACTGCCACCAATTGTTTCACCAGTTTCAATTTTATAAGGTCCGAGTCCATGCCAAGTACCTACCTCATCATTTTCAGCGTGGTAATACCCTTTACCTTTTTTTGTGATGACATGAATAATTGCTGGTCCGTCATAATTTTTTGTTGATTCTAAAGCTTTAGTAATGTCTTTAAAATTGTGTCCATCTACTGGACCGATATATTTAATACCGAGTTCTTCGAAAAATACACCGTCTACGACTAAATATTTTAAACTGTCTTTAACTTTATCAGCTAAATCTCTTAAAGACGGTCCAAATGACGGAATTCTTTCGAGTAATTCTTCAGCATCATATTTAAATTTGTTATAGCTTGAATTCGTTCGAATACGTCCAAACATATTGTGTATTGCACCGACGTTTGGTGCGATACTCATTTCATTATCATTTAAAATAATCGTCATTTTCGTTTTTTCAGATCCGATATGGTTTAACGCCTCTAGGGCCATTCCACCTGTTAATGCACCGTCACCGATAATCGGAACGACATCATATTTCTCATTTCTGATATCTCGTGCTTTCGCCATACCTAATGCAGCTGAAAGCGAAGTAGATGAATGGCCTGCTTCCCATACATCATGCTCTGATTCCGACATTTTAGGAAATCCGGACAGACCTTTATATTGACGTAGCGTTTTAAAATCTGTCGTTCTTCCAGTTAATATTTTATGGATATACGCTTGATGACCAACGTCAAATAAAAGTTTGTCTTCTGGTGAATTATAAAAACGATGTAATGATAAAGTGAGCTCGACGACACCTAAGTTAGCACCGATATGCCCACCTGTTACTGCACATGATTCTATTAAAAAGTCTCGAATTTGTTGTGCTAATTGTTCAAGCTCTTCATCACTTTTATCTTTTAAAAATGATGGATTTTCTATTTCTTCAAGTTTCATATAGCACCCACCTATCTTTTTCTAATTATATCATTTAAAAAAGATTATAAAAATAGAAATGATATCCATATGTATGAATATCATTTCGTACGATTTACAACAATGGTAATGATATCTTCTAAATGAATAATATCAATTTCATCTTTTAATCGATATAATAATTCAGTCGTCTCTTTCTCTTTTTTCTTTAGAAGATCTGTCGCACCTTCAATACCGAATAAAGAGACATATGTCGTCGTATTGTTTTTTTCGTCTGTGCCGACTTCTTTACCGATTTCTTCTTTAGTACCTTGTACATCTAAAAGATCGTCTTTAATTTGGAATAATAATCCTAGTTCTTCCGCAAATCGCTGTAATGTCGCAATAACATCTTCATTTTGGTTTGCAATAATTGCTGCTGATATTACTGGTGCAACCATTAGTTTTCCAGTTTTATGACGATGAATTTGTTCTAACGTTTCATAATCAATCGATGCATTTGTGCTTAAAATATCGTTCATCTGGCCACTGATCATTCCATTTTGACCTGCTGCAGAAGTAAGAGTTTCAATAAGTTTAACTTTAACATCGTTACTATAATCCGCGAGAGTTAATAGATGAATGCTTTCTGTTAATAAGTTATCACCAGCTAGAATTGCAGTTGCTTCACCATACACTTTGTGGTTTGTCAGTTTTCCACGTCTATAATCATCATTATCCATCGCAGGTAAATCATCATGTATTAATGAATACGTATGGACCATTTCTATAGCAGCAGCCATAGGTACCCCGTTACTTAATTCGTGATTAAGTGCTCTCAACGTTTTAAAGAGAAGGAGTGGACGTATTTTTTTACCACCTGCGGAAATTGAATATAACGAAGATTCTTTAATACGATCAGACACATCATTTAAACTTAAATGATGTTTAATATGTTTATCGACATCGTCTAAATATTTTTGATAGCTATTAATCATCTGTATTACCTTCTAAAGCTTCGACTTCAAGTTGCGCATTTTTTAATATCTCATCACACTGTTTAGAAAGTTCGATACCTTTTTTATATAAATCTAAAGACTCTTCTAATTGAACATCTTCACGATCTAATTGTTCAATGATTGACTCTAGTGTTTTCATTTTTTCTTCAAAGCTTTGTGTTTCCTTTACTGATTCACTCATCTTTATACACCTCAGTAATTTTTGTTTCTAAGCGACCATCACTTAATTTCACTTGGATTACATCTCCGACATCCACATCATTTGTACTCTTTAAGACGTGTCCATCTAAACTAACAAATGAGTATCCACGTTTTAGAATTTCTAGTGGATTTAAACTATCTAAAATTTCAAGTTTGTTTTTTACTTGCAATTTAGAATGTTCTATCTTATATTGCATTAATTTAGTTAATGACTGTCGATATTGCTTATTTTGTGTTTGTCCGTTTTCAATAATATGTCGTGGACTGAGCGTATTGATTTTATAATTCAAATGACTAAATTGATGGTGTCTTTCATTATACTTTTTATTATACAACGACTCTAATTGATCTTTTTTATAGACGAGTTGTTGTAAATGTTGGTCATACAACCGTGTTGGCATTCTAAATTTATAATAGCTTTTATGGCTTTCAAGTTTTGATTGTTTGTTGAGAAGTGTATCTTGTATTTTCTTTTTCAATACTAATTGTGATTCGATAACTCTCTCTTTTAAATATCGTTGATCAGGCAAAGCATGCTCCATTGCTTGCGTTGGTGTTGTCGCTCTTTTATCAGATACAAAGTCCACGAGTGTCGTATCTGTTTCGTGTCCAATTGCAGTGATAATTGGTGTTTTCATATTAAATACTTTTTTGGCAACTTCTAACTCATTAAATGTCCATAAGTCTTCAATTGAACCACCACCACGCGCTAAAATAACAACATCAGCATGTAACTGATCTACATAATCTAAGTTGTTAATGACAGAATCGATACTCTTTTCACCTTGCATTAACGTATTAATGACTTTTATTTTTGTAAGTGGGAAACGCTTTTCAGCAGCATGTATCATGTCTTCATATGCAGCACTTGTCGCACTTGTGACTAAAATAATTGTTTTTGGAAAATAAGGAAGTTGTTTTTTATGTGCTGGATCAAAATACCCCTGCGCTTGAAGCATCTTTTTATTTTGTTCTAACTTTTCATATAACTGTCCTTGACCATCGAGTACAATATCGTTTGCGATAACTTGATAATATCCTCCGGGTTTGTAGACAGATATCCTACCTTCTACGATGACTCCGTCCCCATCACTCGGAACTTTTTTTAGTCGCTTCACACTATTACTAAACATAATACCGCGTAGTGTTGTCGATTCATCTTTCAAAGTGAAATATAAAATACCTGAACTATGTAATTTACTATTAGATATCTCACCTTTAATAAAGACCCGTTCTAAGTACGGGTCTCTAACAAATTTTTCTTCAATATATGATGATAAAGCACTCACAGTTAGCACTTGCTCGTTCGTCATAATATCACTCGTTTTTAAAGTTTTTTAACACACCGTTTACGAATTTAAAACTGTTTACGTCACTATAGACTTTTGTGATTTTTACAGCTTCGTTAATAATCACTTTTTTCGGTATATCTGTAGAAATAATCTCTGTTACAGATACACGTAAGACATTTCTGTCGACTTTACTAATACGATCTAACGTATAGTTTTTTAGTAAACTACCAATTTTATCATCAATATCATTTTGATGTTCAATATAATAGTCGACTAATTGCTTAATATAATCATATTTACTATACATTTCTTTAAATTTCACATCTTTTAATGACACTGCGTCATTATCGATTTGAAACAGTATTTGAAATGCTTTAATTCTTTGTTCATGTCTATTCATAAAAACACCTAATACTTCGCAATATTTACGATGTGAACATTAATTTCATCAATTACATTAATATCGAGCATCGTTGAGATAGATTGTTTAATATTCTCTTGGATATTTTCTGCAATCTTATGCACATTTTTACCGTCAGATAGATTGACGTACGCAGAAATTTTTAAATATCCGTTTGACTCATCTACACGGATACCTTTGCCGCGATATTTCTTACCAATTTTTTCAATTGTTCCACTCGCTAAGTTATTTTGTAAAGATGAAACACCCTTTGTTTCTAAAACAGCGATACTTGAAATAACTTCAAGTACTTCTGTTGAAATCTTAATTTTACCAATGGATTCATCGTGTCCTAATACTTCCACTATAATCACCTCATTCACTCATTATATCATGGTTTTCTAGCATATTCGTATTATAATCGTTATTAATAAACGCTTCATTATTAATAATTTTTTGATGGAATGGTATCGTCGTATTAATACCTTCAACGATGAATTCATCTAACGCGCGACGTGCAATCTGTAATGCGTCGTCTCTGTCTTTTCCATATACGATAAGTTTTGCAATCATCGAATCGTAATATGGTGGAATTGTATATCCTTGATAACAAGCTGTTTCTAAACGTACACCGAATCCACCTGGTTCTTTAAACTTCGTAATTTTACCAGCAGAAGGCATAAAGTTCTTATAAGGATTTTCTGCGTTAATTCTGAATTCAAACGCATGTCCATTAAACTCAATGTCTTCTTGAGTAAATGGTATTTCTTCTCTCATTGCAATTTTTATTTGCATTTTAACTAAATCGATCCCTGTAATCATTTCTGTAACAGGATGTTCGACTTGAATTCTCGTATTCATTTCCATAAAGTAATACGTTTCTTCATCGAGATCATATATAAATTCAATCGTCCCTGCGTTGACATAGT
Organism: Nosocomiicoccus sp. HMSC09A07; assembly: GCF_001808485.1. Taxonomy (NCBI): domain Bacteria; kingdom Bacillati; phylum Bacillota; class Bacilli; order Caryophanales; family Staphylococcaceae; genus Nosocomiicoccus; species Nosocomiicoccus sp. HMSC09A07. The sequence continues at coordinate 114,899 of NZ_KV793627.1, read as the reverse complement.
CGATAAATTTCGCTGCACGAACTGCTGCTTGCCCCATTTCTTCTCGAACTTCTTCAGAAATAATTGGACTTTTAGCTTCTTCAACTAACTTTTGCATACGGCGTTGAACAGTACAATCTCTTTCTCCAAGATGAACGACATTTCCGTGATAATCACCAAGTACTTGGATTTCAATATGTCTAAAATTGCTAATATATTTTTCGATATATAAATCTTTGTTCCCAAACGCACTTTCGGCTTCTTGTTCAGTTAACTTGTAGTTTTGAATTAACTCTTTCTCGTTACGTGCAACTCGAATACCTTTACCGCCCCCACCGTAGCTTGCTTTAATAATGACAGGATATCCGATTTCTTCTGAAATTTTCTTTGCATCGTCTAGTGATTTTACAACACCATCAGATCCTGGAACTGTCGGGACATTTGCTTTTTGCATCGTATCCTTTGCAACGTCCTTAACACCCATTAAAGCGATTGTTTTATAATGTGGACCGATAAAGATTAAATTACTCGCATCACACATCTCTGCGAAATCGACGTTTTCAGCTAAAAAGCCATACCCTGGATGGATTGCATCACAGTTTGTATTTTGAGCGATTGTTATGATACTAATCATATCTAAGTAACTGTCTTTAGATAATTTAGGGCCGATACAATACGACTCAGTTGCGAGTTTCCGGTGTAAGCTATCTTTATCCGCTTCTGAGTATACGCTCACTGTTTCAATACCGAGTTCATGACACGCACGAATAATACGTACTGCAATTTCTCCTCGGTTTGCGATTAATACTTTTTTTATCATTTAACTTTGAATAATGGTTGGTTATATTCAACCATTTCTCCATCTTCAACTAAAATCTCTACAATTTCACCGGAAACTTCTGCTTCAATTTCGTTGAATAGTTTCATCGCTTCTAAAATACATACGATCGTATCGTTTTCAATCTTATCGCCGACTTGAACATAAGGATCTGCTTCAGGTGATGGACTCTTATAAAATGTTCCAACCATCGGCGCTTTAATCGTATGAATGTTTGAAGTATCAGCAGCAGGAACGCTAGTTTCTGGAACACTTGCTACTGGCGCTGGTGGAATAGGTGCTTCGACAGATTGTACTGGTTGTACAGGTTGCGCTTGATACTCTCGCACTTTTGATTCACGCTTAAGTTTAATATCCACTTCTTTGTCTTTATATGTGAGTTCAACTAAATTAGCTGTTTCCATTTTTTCAATGAGTTGGTCTATATATTCTAATTTCATAATCAAATCTCCTAAACTGTTTATAATAGTATTTTACTTTAGTGGTATGACCAATTCAAATGGTAATTAAAAAAAGCAGATAAAATATCTGCTTTTAAAAAGATTATGCTCTTGAAACGTATGAACTTTCTTCAGTATTTACTACAAGTACGTCACCATTATTGACAAATAGTGGTACTTGAATAGATAAACCTGTTTCGAGTTTCGCTTCTTTTGTCGCACCAGAAACAGTATCCCCTTTAATGCTTGGTTCTGTTTCTACTACTTCAAGCTCTACAGTTTTTGGTAGTTCAACACCTAAAGTTTCACCTTCATACGTCATAATAGACACGTTCATATTTTCTTTTAAGAAATTAATTTCATGTTCTAACTGTTCTTTTGGAATCGTTACTTGTTCAAACGTGTTATTGTCCATGAACACATATCCGTCACCATCGTTATATAAGAATTGCATCTTATTGTTATCGATATGTGCTGTCCCGACTTTTTCACCTGCTCTAAACGTCTTTTCTTGAATTGCACCTGTACGTAAGTTTCTTAATTTAGAACGTACAAACGCCGCACCTTTTCCTGGCTTAACGTGTTGGAAATCAATAACTCTCCAAATACCGTTATCAAATTCAATTGTAAGTCCTGTTTTAAAATCGTTTACTGAAATCATTAAATTATCCTCCTACTTGATTATGAATAACTCTTTACTACTATGTGTCAGTTTTTGAAGTCCATCTTTAGTTACGAGCGCGTCATCTTCAATTCTAACGCCACCAAGTCCTTCAACATAAATACCTGGCTCGATAGTAATAATCATATTTTCTTCTAACACTGTATCGACAGTTTTTGCGAGTCCTGGACCTTCATGTACTTCTAGACCAATTCCGTGACCGAGTGAGTGACCAAAGTTTTCACCATATCCATTTTGATCAATAATATCTCTAGCTACCTTATCTGCCTCGCTACCAGTAAATCCAGCTTTAATTGTTTCTAAAGATTTTAACTGACTTTCTAATACAATATTATACACTTTTTTGAGTTCGTCTGAAACATTACCGACACCAAACGTACGTGTAATATCTGAAACATACCCTTTATAAGTTGCACCGAAGTCTAACGTCACAAGATCTCCATCTTCAATAACTTTTTCTGAAGGTGTTGCGTGAGGTAATGCCCCTCTATGACCACTCGCTACTATCGTATCGAAGCTCGGACCCTCTGAACCGAGTTGAGCCATAATATATTCTAGCTCAGCTTTAACTTCTAACTCTGTCATACCGACTTTTACAAATTTTAAAATACGTTCATATGCTTCGTCGACGATTTTACAAGCGACTTTAATTTTTTCAATTTCTTCATTTGATTTAACCATACGGAAAGTTTCAAACTCGTTGTTAATCGGTACGAGTTCAAAATGCTCATTTAATGTATTGTACTCATTATAATTCGTATAGGCTGCTTCAAACGCGAGTTTTTTAACGCCTTTTTCTTTTAAAAATTCGATGACAAACGACGTTAAACTTCCCTTTTGTAACACGAATTCAAAATCAGGTGCTTCTTCACGTCCTTGTACATTATATCTAAAATCAGATACTAAGTACTGTCCTTCATCAGTTACTATTACTACGCCACTTGATCCTGTGAACCCTGAGACGTATCTTCTGTTGTAAGTACTAGATACGATTAGCGCATCTATTTCATATTTCTTTAGTAACTCTTTTGTTTTTTCGATAATGCTCATTCATAATCACTCCTTAACCGTAGTTTACCGTATTTTAAAAGACTTTTCATTTTCTTTTTAATAATTTTAAAGAAATGGTAGAATAATAAAGTATTGAGAGGGATTCTAATGAAAAAATCATTATATATTGGAGCAATCTCACTTTGCTTAGTAGCTTGCTCACCAGAAAATTTAAATGATAAATATGAAGAAAAATCTAATAGAGTTAAACAGCTTGAAAAGGAGCTACACTCTGTTGAAGTTGAAAATCAAAAACTGAAAGATGATTTTAAAAATATAGAAGAAGAAATTTCACGTATTAGTCGTGATAAGAAAGATACTAACATCTCTAAATATCAAAATGTCGTCCGTGTATATGCAAATGGTGTTAAAAAAGAGTTAGATGTTCTTTCAATAGAAGCGGAAAACTTTAAGGAAGAAGAGGATATTGACGGACGTACCGTTTCTAATATCGAATCTAATTTAAAAGAGATTATAAACACATATAACAGCGACGTAGATGAATTAAAACTTCAAGATATGTTAAATCGGCAACATAATAAAATAGAAGTGTTTAATAGTAACTTACTTAAAGAGATTAACACTTTAAACGAAGCGATTGGTAAAGATGATAAAAAGAATATCGAAAAACAGCTGAATAAAATCAAAGATCTCAATAAATATTTATAAAGGTTGATTCAATTGAAAAAAATATTATTTTATATCGTAATTATCATAGCAATTATTGGTCTTCTCACTAATTTAGATATTGTTTTTAATTTAATATTTAATATGGCTGTTTCTTTAGTCATTATTGGTTTAATTTTTTATGGTATATATTACTTCTTCATTTTATCTGAAGACGAAAGAAAATATAGACGTGCGGTCCGTAAAACGAAAAGAAAACGTAAGTTTAGAGATTAATTCTAAACTTACGTTTTTTATTATCGTTTATAATTCCATTCTTCAGATTTGTATTTCTCTATAAGTTCGTCAAGTTGGTTTAAATCGTCTTCTGTTAACGTATATTCCGTCGTTGTCATTGATAGTCCTTTTTCAAATCCGTCTTTAAATGCTATGTATAATTCATCGACTGTTATATTTTTGTCTGTTAGATCATTAATCGGAACAGCCTTTGATTTAAAATCACTTTTCATTTTTTGTTTAAAACGTTCATTTGTAAATTTAAACATATCAAATAGATGATCAATATCAACATCTAGAAGTATTGAACCGTGTTGCATAATAACACCATCATTTCTTGTCTGTGCACTTCCTGCGATTTTTCTTCCTTCAACGACAAGTTCATACCAGCTCGGTGTATCAAAACATACGCTCGAACGTATTTCTGTTTTAGTTTTTTCCGGAATACTAAAATAAGCGTCTAAACCTAAATTTTTAAACCCTTCTAGTAATCCCATCGATAATACTTTATAACTTTCTGTTACAGTATGTGGCATTCCTTCGTAATTTTCAGGTAACACGAGACTGTACGTTAGTTCTTTATCGTGTAATACACCGCGACCACCCGTTTTACGCCTTACGAGCTGGTAGCCATACTCTTTTACTTTTTCAACATCGATTTCTCTATGTATCTTTTGAAAATAACCGATTGACAGAGTTGGGATTTCCCACTCATACAAACGTAATACTGGATTAATCTCACCCTTCTCAACTTTCTTCATGAGTAATTCGTCTAGCGCCATGTTATAAAACGCATCTTGTTTACCACTTTTAATATAACTCCATTTTGCTGTCAAATTTCTCTCCCCCAGATTACACTTTTAAAATTGTGACAAACACACTATAATATATATTGTATCTAAAAAGGAGCGATTGTGTGAGTACTACGACAATAATTTTATTAATTGTTTTAGCTATTTTAATAGTTTTATTTATAATTAATGCTGTATTAAGTGTTAGAGGCGTTAATATTGTAGGTGAAGAAGAATTTAGTCAAAACTTACGTAAAGTGCAACTCGTCGACTTACGAGAAAAAGATTCTTATAAGCACGGACATATATTAGGTGCACGTAACATCCCTCTAAGCACATTTAATACGAGAGCGAAATCACTACGTACAGACCAACCTGTACACTTATACGACCAAAATGGTCGTACAGCGCTAAGAGCTGCAAGAATTTTAAAGAAACAGGGTCATAAAGATATTTACGTATTAAAAAGTGGTATCGCTAAATGGACTGGTAAAATTAATTCTAAATAAAGAAAAAGCGATTCGAAAAATTCGAATCGCTTTTTTCAATTATTTTTTATCTTCGATAATATCTTCTTTTTCATAACGTAATACTGGATGACGTGCTGCAAGTGTTTCATCAAGTCTTCCGATTACTGTTGTATGTGGAGCTTCTAATACTAAGTCTAAATCTTCTTTGATTTCTTTATCGATATTTAGTAATGCATCGATAAATCCATCTAACGTTTCTTTCGACTCTGTTTCAGTAGGCTCGATCATTAAACCTTCTTCAACGTTAAGTGGGAAGTAGATTGTTGGTGGGTGATAACCGTAATCTAATAAACGTTTTGCTATATCTAGAGTACGTGCTCCTTCTTTCTTCTGATTCACACCGCTTAAAACAAATTCGTGTTTACAGTGTTGTGTGTATGGTAAATGATAAGTACCTTCAAGACGTCTCATCATGTAGTTCGCATTTAGCACTGCATCTTCAGAAACCTTTTTAAGCCCCTCTGGCCCCATCGTTCTGATGTACGTGTATGCACGTAAGTAAATCGCAAAGTTACCAAAGTAAGGTTTTACGCGCCCAACACTTTGTGGAATATCGTTATCGAGTTTATACGTATCTCCCTCTTTTTTAACGTGAGGTTTTGGTAAGAATTTCGCTAAGTCCGCTTTAACTCCGATAGGACCTGAACCAGGACCACCACCACCGTGTGGACCAGTGAATGTTTTGTGTAAGTTTAAGTGTACTGCGTCAAAGCCCATGTCTCCAGGACGAACTTTAGCCATAATCGCGTTTAAGTTCGCGCCGTCATAGTATAACTTACCACCCGCACCGTGTACGATATCTCTAATTTCTAAAATATCTTTTTCGAATAGACCAAGAGTATTCGGGTTAGTTAACATGATTGCTGCAGTTTTATCACTTACAACACGTTTTAAGTCTTCGATATCTACAGTTCCGTCTTCGTTTGATTTAACTGTAACTGAATCGAATCCAGCAACTGTTGCTGAAGCTGGGTTTGTTCCGTGTGCTGAGTCTGGAACAATTACTTCTGTTCTTTGGAAGTCGCCGTTTGCTTCGTGGAATGCTTTAATCATAATTAAAGCTGTCCACTCACCTTGAGCTCCTGCTGCTGATTGTAATGAGATTTCATCCATCCCAGTAATTTCTTTTAATGATTCTTGTAAACGATAAGTTACTTCTAATGATCCTTGGATTGCTTTTTCGTTTTGTAATGGATGTGAATAAGCAAATCCAGCAAGACGAGCAACTTGTTCGTTAATTTTAGGGTTGTATTTCATCGTACAAGATCCTAATGGATAGAATCCTGAGTCGATTCCCCAGTTTTTGTTTGAGAGTTCAGTGTAGTGACGAATTAAATCAAGTTCACTAATTTCTGGTAACTCAGCTTTTTCTTTACGGATAAATTTATCATCTAATAAACTAGAAAGTTCTTTTTTCTCGATTTCAAGTTTAGGTAACGAATATGCATAACGATCTTCAATACTTCTTTCAAAAATTAATGGGCTTGAACCTTTTTTAGCCATTATAAGCACCTAACCTTTCAACAAACGCGTCAATTTCATCTTTTGTACGTAGTTCTGTAACAGCGATTAGCATATGATTTTTGAACGCTTCAAAGTCTAATCCTAAATCATAACCACCGATAAATCCGTCTTCATATAACTCATCATTAATTTCAGTGACATCTTTGTTTAACTTAACGACAAACTCGTTAAAGTTCATATCACCAAATACTTCAAATCCAGCTGATTTAAACGCTTCTTTTGCGTAATGTGCGTTTTGGATGTTGTTTTCTGCCATCTCTACCGCACCATACTTACCTAAAGCACTCATTGCAATTGATGATGCTAGAGCGTTTAACGCTTGGTTTGAACAGATGTTTGAAGTCGCTTTTTCACGACGAATATGTTGTTCACGTGCTTGTAAAGTTAATACGAAACCACGGTTACCTTCGTCATCTTTAGTTTGTCCGACAAGGCGTCCTGGCATTCTTCTCATTAATTTTTTAGTCGCTGCAAAGTATCCACAGTGTGGTCCACCGAATTGTGACGGGATACCGAATACTTGTGTGTCCCCAGTAACGATATCTGCACCGAATTCACCTGGAGGTGTAAGTAATGAAAGTGCAAGTGGGTTAGAGTTTACAATGAATAACCCTTTATGCTTATGTGCAATCTTTTCGATTGCTTCTAAATCTTCAATTGAACCAAAGAAGTTTGGATATTGTACCATTACTGCTGCTGTGTCTTCATCTGCTAATTCTTCAAGATGTTTTAAGTCAGTCTTAGTTCCGTCTAAATCAGCGACAACTACTTCTACATTTTGAGCGTTTGCATAAGTCTTGACGACTTCTAACGTTTGAGGATGAACTGCACCAGATACAACAACTTTTTTCTTTCTCGTTGCACCAGCAGCCATCGTTGCACCTTCAGCAAATGCAGTTGCTCCATCATACATTGATGAGTTTGCAATTGGTAAACCTGTTAATTCTGAGATAATCGTTTGGAATTCAAAGATTGCTTGTAATTCACCTTGAGAAACTTCAGGTTGATATGGTGTGTATGCAGTATAGAATTCGGATCTAGAGATAATAGAATCTACAACCGAAGGAATATAATGATCATATACACCTGCACCTAAAAATGATGTGTGAGTAACTGACGTAATGTTTTTGTTAGCAATTTGCGTCATTTCTCTCACTAGTGAATGTTCATCTTTAGCTGGTTCAATATTTAAATCGCCTTTAAATCTTACTTCTTCAGGGATATCTGAAAATAGTTCATTAACATCTTTAATGCCAATGACATCTAGCATCTCTTGCTTGTCTTTTTCTGTTACTGGTAAATAACGATGACTCATATTTACACTCCTTAAAAGTTTAATGTTTTATTTAAAATTTTTAACAAACTGAGCTGGAATTTCACGTTTACGAACTTTAACGATAAATTCCTTACCGTCTTCATAGAAGTCAGTGTCTACTAAAGCAAATCCAATTGCTTTACCAGAGGATGGTGATTTTGTACCACTTGTAACGTATCCCACTTTGTTACCTTCAGTATCAAATACTTCATAGTCAGTTCTTGGAATACCTTTACCAGTCATTTCAAATGCGGATAAACGACGTGGAGCACCATTTGCTTTTTGATCTTTTAAGATATCACTACCAATAAATTTATCTTTGTTTGCATTTACAGCAAATCCGATTCTTGCTTCTATTGGAGTAATTTCTGGAGATAAATCTTGACCGTGAAGTGGTAAACCAGCTTCAAGTCTTAACGTATCTCTCGCACCAAGACCACATTCAGTTGCACCATCATCTTTGAATAGTTTCCATAATTCTTCTAATGAATCTGGCTTCATATAAATTTCAAAACCATCTTCTCCTGTATAACCACTTTGAGATAATAGTACGTCATGTCCAGCAAGTGATACATTTTGTTTTGCGTCGAACATTTTCATCTCTGAAAGATCTTCGTCAACGTGTTTTTGTACCATCGCTCTTGAATTTGGCCCTTGAATTGCGATTACAGCGTAATCATCTGACTCATCTGATATTTCTACGTCATAGCCATCAATCTTAGTTAACCATTCATAATCTGTGTCTTTGTTTCCAGCATTCGGAACTAAGAAGAACGTATTGTCATCTAGACGATAAATTAATAAATCATCAATTACTCCACCGTCTTCGTTACAAATTGTCGTATACTGCGCACGATTAACTTTTAATTTAGATACGTCATTTGTTAATGCGTAGTTTAAAAAGTCAACTGCTTCACTACCTGTAACTTTGAATTCTCCCATATGAGAGACATCAAAAATACCAACGTCTTCGCGTACAGCGTTATGTTCATCAATAATACTCGTAAATTGAACAGGCATTTCCCAGCCGCCAAAATCTACAAGTTTTGCACCAACTTCACGATAATAATCATTAAGTGGTGTTTTCTTTAATTCACTCATAATATCCCCCTTTTTTATAAAAAAAGGACACTTTAATTAAAAAGTGCCCTGTTGAAATATCTTCAGGATTCGTCACGATATCGTCCTTTTGCCTGAGAGATTCACCTAAAAAGGCTTGCTCCTTCGGCGACGTAATTATACGTTCTCTCCGACATCGTTCAACCGAAAACATCAATTTTCAATGATTTTGTATCCGAATTCATTATATATACTATATTCACAAATTGCAACTTAAATACTGTTAACTCAATTATTCAACGATTAAAAGTTTGTGAATTAATTCATCTACCGTCGTTTCGTTCCTTATCGTAATATCAGCAATGCTCTTATATAGAGGTCTACGTTTTTCATATAAATCTTGTAATTCTTCATATGATCTTAATGCATTGGGTCTACTGCTATCATTTTTAATACGTTTATATATTTCCTCGAACGGTGCATCGATATAGATCACTAGTTGAGTAGATTCTTTTAAAAGATTGAGAGACGGTTCATATTCTACAATCCCACCGCCAGTAGATAGTATGTCTACATCTAAACATTCTTTTAGTGCGTCATATTCGTATTTCCGAAATACACTTTCACCGTAATTTTTAAATATGTCAGATATTTTTTGATGCTTGTTTTCTATATATACGTCTAAGTCTATAAATTCCTTTTGTGTTATCTCACTTAACTTTTGACCAGCAGTTGTTTTACCAACACCCATAAATCCTATTAATATCATAGCTATGCTCCTAAAAACAATTTAACCTTACTTTCATAATAATAAATAAGATTCATTTTAATCTCAATGATCATATATAAGCGCATATAATATGTGTAGAAAACATTTGTTATAAAACCTAATATGATTAACGATGTGACACTTATAAATCCATCATTTTTTAATATACATTTCATATGTTTCATCGCCTTCTTCAATCATAATATACACATGATGTTTATCTTCTGTAACGTTGAATTCAAGGACGTTCGTCATCAAAGGAATAAAGCCTTTTTTGTCTATCGATTTGACAATACGATTATTAGATAGTCGATACGTAATCGTTCCGTGTTCATTATCAAAAGTAAGGCTGTTTTTTGTAATTACAATATCTTTCTTATTTGTTTCTACTTCAAAAATGTCTTCTATAAAAACATCGATATCAAAACTCTGTTCATTTAATTCAATCGAACCAAATAGTCGTATCGTTGGAATAGTTATAAATAAGATCATAGATAGAACAAATAGACTCAGTAACATTTCAATATATGTAAAACCTTCATTTAATTTTAATGCATCTATTTGCAGACGCTTCACAAATTTCATCACCTCTTATAAAATAACGTTCACTTTTTAAGAAATCATCTTGACCCTCACTATTTTGTATCTCTATATAAAGACTCCTTAACATTTCAAGTTTATTATCTGCTTGTTTGTCTACATGGTTTAAATGAATGATTGTTGGCACTAAAATCGTCGTAATTATAAGCATAATTTTCAACGAGATGACACTATCGATTAATAAAAAACCATCATCTTTCAATACGATGCCTCCCCTTTTGAATTTGAAATATTATCTTAATAACATCGCCATCGCAATTTAATATCATCGTGCCAAATTTTGATGTATTTCCTGTTGGATAGTAAATGACGTCTTCTAATCCACCTTCAACGATAAAACAAGATGTAAGCTGATACCTTTTTTCATAATATTGTTTATAGTCTTTAAGAACAATTTCATTCGTCGAATGATAGATAATAACGTGTTGATATGTATCATACGTACGAGCTCTAATTTGCGCGTTTTGAAATATGTATTCTATATTTTTTAGTTCATCTTCATAATTGTTTTCGTTATATCTTGGGATGTAGGTAATTGTAGATAATAAAATGATACTTACAACAAATAATGTAAGTATCATTTCAATCATCGTAAATCCATCATTCTTTTGTAGCTTGTCCATTAACAATTGTGATCCCTGTTCCATTGGCACATGACGTTTGCTTATCTGTTAAGTAATTTGGCACTAATTGGTTAATGTTAGTTGGTGTTTCACCTTCATTTAACGTATATGCCTCAATCTGGCTTTGAACCATCTTAACTTGCGCGTCACAGCCAGTGTTTTGAACGTTTTTAGATTGTGCTGCAATATTTGGGATAATTAAGATGATAAGCACGGAGATGACGAGTAGTACGAGTAACATTTCTATTAACGTAAATCCTTCTGATTGTTTACTTTTTTGAATTAGTTTTTTAATATTAAATTTCATTGTTTTCCTCCTAATTTAAGTCAGACATCATTTGAAATACAGGTAATACAATAACGAGATATAGACAAATAACGAGTAAACCGAGTATGACGAATATGATCGGTTGAATACGCTTTGTTAATTTTTCAAGTTTAAAAATAATTCCTTCTAAGACATATTCACTATATAGACTTAATTCTTTACCGACGTTTGAATTATATTCTCCGTGCTGAATGAATGGGATTATACGTTGATCGATGAGTGGAATTTGTTTAACCGCTTCACTCATCGAAAAACCTGACAATAATAACTTCTCTATAGTTTGTCCTAAATACTTTAATTCATTATCCAAGTTTTGATTTTTTAATATATTTACAATTTCTTTTGATTCAATGCCGTTACTTAGCATGAGCCCTAATTCTCTTGAGAACTTGTACGTCACATTATATTTATAGTAAGTGCTAATAATTGGTAGTTTTAATAAGTGAGATTGTTTTAACTCTATATTATTAGACCTCAATATGATTGATATATACATTAGAAAAATCATAGCAATTGATATGATAACGAGTACGATTTTCGGTAATACGTTCAGCATGAATGTAAGTATTGTCATCAAATTACTTTTATGTGTACCCATCGCTTCGTATAGTGTATTGAACTGTGGAATAACCGTGTAATTTAATACGATTAAAATCACTATAAATATAGAGATTAAAATAATCGGATATTGAAGTGACTTCATTAAACTTTTAATCGTTTGTCTACGCTTGGTGATATATGAGTAACACGATTCTAAAATATTAATTAAATCACCGTGTACAGCAGAAAATCTAATTTGAGCAAGTATTGCAGGGCTATAACCAATATATGTGAGTATTTCTTCTAAATTTTTACCATCTCGTATGAACTCTAACAGCTTTGTTTTATCTTTGATATTTAGAACTTCATATTGTTCTACTAAAAAAATTAATGCTTGTTTTTGAGTAAAACCATTACTTAATAGATGCGCGAGCTTTTTAAGAAATTCTGCGTCGTACTGTTTTAATTTATTTTTCAAACGCTTTATATGCTTCATACGTATTCGCCTCTATCAAGTTGTTTTCATATAGTTGTTTAAGTTTATCTTGTATCGTGTCATAACGTATCGATTCACCACTCAATATCTTTTTAATATCGTTTTTTGTAATATATTCATATAGAATAAAAGATTGTTTTTTATTATGAATAATTCTCTGATTTATAATTGCTTGTATCGATTCAGCAAGCTCTTCATTGTAAATCCCGTATTCTTTAAGTCGAAGTATCGCACTATATGCACTATTACTATGAAACGTTGAATAAACTAAATGACCCGAAAGACTCGCTTTAACTAGTTCTGTCGCAATTGTTGAATCTCTAATTTCACCGAACATAATAACATCAGGGTCGCAGCGCATTACTCCCCTTAGAATCGGTGCGTAGTCTAGTTTTGCTTTTTCATTAATTTCAACTTGTATAATGTTTGGTAAATCAAATTCGATTGGATCCTCAATCGTAATAATTTGTTTGTCACCAACGTTTCTAATATCATTTAACAATCGAAACATCACAGTCGATTTACCAGATCCAGTTGGTCCAGTAAATAGTACTAATCCATCTTTTTTCAGACACAATTCCTTTAAATGACTATATTCATCAGGCCTCCTAAATAACTTTTCAGAAGGGATGTCTTTTGCACTATTTAAAATTCGAATCACGACGATCTCATTCATTAAAGAGGTAGGCAACGTTGAAATTCTAATATTCACAGTTACGTCATCTACATCTTTTTCAATTCGGCCACTTTGGGGGACTCTATGTTCATTCGTATCGAGTTCAGCAATAAATTTTAAATAATTAACGAACTGTTTGTACGTATGCGTATTACAACAAGCGAAATTTTTCATTTTGCCAAATTGTCTTATTTTAATTAAACCGTGTGAGTGTTCTAATGTAATATGTATATCTGTATAAGAATCAGATATACTTTGTTTTAATAAATGGTGTAAAAGATTCTCCATTTCATCCCTCCTATACACATATGCTCAAAAAGTCGGTTTTATCTTTTTTTATTTTTAAAAGTTTTAAGAATTTACAATTCCTGATTTGGTATTTACTTATCGATTAGAGTTGATTATAATTAAGTTAATAGATTATGGTTTGGTGGGAGGATTACGATGGATAAAGTATTTAAAACGCTCGGTTTTTGGACAGCAATCTTTGCGATTTTATTCTATGTCGGTGATATGACAGAAATGGCGTTTTTCTTCATCGGTCAAACTGGTTTCTTTATATTACTTGGATATATGAAGCTGACTGAAAGAATGTATATGTATGTATTCGCAGCTTACCTCATGCTATTCTTTGTTGGATTTACTTACTATTCAACTTTCCTTATGGAACCAGCATTTGGTAACCAGTAAAAAAATAAAAGAGAGTTCAGACGTTTGTCTGAACTCTCTTTTTTTATTTACCATATTATGTTAGGATTTTCGTATTTTTCTTCGAGCAATGTCGTTGGCATACCGTGACCAGGATAGACGTCATACTCTAAATTTAAATTAAATAACTTCTCTTTAATTGAATGCATAACCGCTTCTGTGTTACCACCATATAAATCTGTACGGCCAACACCTTTGTTAAAGAGCACATCTCCAGAAATAATAAACATATCGTTTTCAAATATATAACTTAAACTCCCTGGAGAATGACCTGGCGTATGAAGTATTTTTAAGTCAAATTCTCCAATTGAAAGCTCCCCTTCACCAACATAAACTCTCTCAACGTCAGCAGTAATCACTTCGATAAAACGAATCGAACCGTTTTTAGTCGGATCAAGTAACCAGTCTGACTCTTGTTCACTCATATATACAGGCAAATTAAAGTGTTTTGATACTTCCTCTAACGCACCGATATGATCATAATGTGAATGAGTAAGTAAAATTCCTTTGACGGTTAGGTCGTGTTCCTCAACTGTACGAATAATTTCATCACTATTATCTGCTGGGTCAAAAATCAAACAATCTTTCTTCTCATTATAAACAATATAGCAATTTGTATTTAACGCTCCAAGTGGTAATGTAATGATTTCCATAGTGTCACCTCAAAATAGTCTAGACATTTACATGTATCAATTATACAATAGAGTTAACGTAATGTTAAAAGTATTGGGGGATTAAAAATGCCTTTTATTAATACAGGTGAACTGTTTAAAATTGGTGGTACATCGATTCACATTGGTGTAAACACGATGTCACTATTAATGTTACTTATTGCAGTTTTAAGTGTATACGCATTAATAAACGCGGTAAGATCTAAAAACATTCTAGGTATTATTTTTAGTATCGCAGGAATCGCAACATTCGGATTCTTCTCACTCGCAACAATCTTTACATTTGGTTATCCAGACCTTTAAAACAAAAGCTCGCGAATATTCGCGAGCTTTTTAATATCCTCTAAAACTTAATTCTTCAAGTATGACTGAAAGTTCTTCATCTTTTACTTTATTTACATTAACATCCTCACTAAGTTTTGCCATCGCTTCAAAGTCTTGGTTTTTACGTAATTCTAACAATTTACGTTTTAATACATACTCATTCTTTGGATCGAGCTCAAAAGCGACATTAAAGTTTTCCTCAGCGGCTGCATCATCCCCTGCAACTTCATAAAGTTTACCGAGTATATAATAACTCATACTCGTCTCGTTTCCATATTTAAATGTTTCGTTCACTTTTTCGAGAGCATGAGTGTAATCCTTTTCATAAAAATAACGGAGTGCTTCCTCATCATACGGTTGATATGATACATGATCTCGTTGGATCATCCACATAGACACCGGTAAAACAATCATTAAGATAAATGCTCCGATAGCAATTTTGAAATCTACTTTTTTAAAGTTATAAATAACACCTAATATAAGCCCATATATAAACCCACCTGCATGCGCATAGTGATTAATGTTACTAAAGAAGCTCGTTAAAATACCAATGACAACAAAGGCAACGAGTACTTGAAATATGAGTTTCTTTTGAACTTTTTTATAAACAAGTAGATGTATAACGAGTAGCCCCATCATACCGTAAGTTGCCCCGCTTGCACCTAGAGAAAGTGCATTTGTAATAAACACAAGAGAAACAATATTTGCTACGATTGCTGTTAAAACATAAGTTATAAGCATTTTCGTAGAGCCGTATATCGATTCAACAAATTTACCTAGGACGTATATCGCAAATATATTAAATAAAAAGTGTTCGACATCTGCATGTAAAAACGCACTCGAAATGAGTCGATAAAACTCCGTATCTTGATTGACTCCGTGATGTGTTAAACCTAAGTTGTTCGTGATGTGGACTGAATCACGTATATGAATATAAAATAAATTCGTTAAAAAGATGAGTGTGTTGATCATTATAAGTATCAACGTCATCGGTGTAAATTTAATTAGATACGTTTCAAGCGGGTTACTTGATAAAACACGCTTCTTATACCAATCTAGCGGTTTAGATTTTTTATATTTCGTATCTATTTTATAGAATGGATTTAATATGACATTTGCAATACTATCCGTACCTGTGTGAATAACTTTTAGAGCTTTAGACTTAAATTGACGTTTAAATGGTTCACAATCGATATAGTGGACATATATTTTACTTACATTAAAATCGACAGCTGCATCGATATTCGCTTTATTGTCATATAATATTTTAGTTGTAGTTTCAATTTCTTCATCCTCAAATTGACCATCAACTAAAATCATTAGTGAACGATTTTTTCTGTTTTTTAACCAAATCGTGTCTGCAACTTCGTCATAACGTGAAAATACATATTTTGTATAACGTACAATTTCATACGCTGCTTGCCATTTGTTAATCATAGTCTATTCTCTCTTGCGTTAATATTTTTTGTCGGCGTGATTAAATAATCGACAGGCATGTCGTGTGATTCAACGATCACCTCACCGAACTGTTCATCGAATAAAATTGACACAGTTTTTCCTTGATAACCCTTTAAAAATCTATCGTAAAAGCCACCACCATAGCCCGTACGATAACCTTTATCATTAAATATAACTCCTGGGACGACTAGTAAATCGACGTCGTTATTTAATTCGTTTGATGTTGGTATAAAAATCCCTTTTTCATCTTTGAAAATTTCATCAGCACTATTCACTCTATAAAAGTCCATTTCTTTTGTTTTATAGTTCGATTTTGGACCATATACAGCAATATTATTATCGTTTAAGTATTCAATAATCGGAAGCGTATCAATTTCATGTGGCATCGATAAAACAATCCCGACAGAGTTTATACTGTGTTCGTGTATAAATTTCTTTAAAGATTGATATATATTCTGTTCTTTTTGTCTTTTATCCGTTGGATTAAGTGACTTTAACTTTACAATCATCTCGTGACGTAGTTCTTTTTTACTCATGGAGACATCCTTTCTCTCTCCATTTTAACAGATATTATTATAATAGTTTAAATAAAAAAACCACTTTTATAAAGTGGTTTTATTGATACTGTCTACCAGTCAAGTAATAGTATAGATGTTCACTTATATTTTCTAAGTGATCACCGATACGTTCAATATATTTAGCGATTAACACAACTTGACTCATAATGACTTTATCTTCAATTTTTTCGATTGCTTCTGACGTCGTATCGATATAAAGCATATCGATATCTTCGTCTCTAGATAATAGTTCTTTAATTAAAGCTAAATCTTTTGTTTCCATGGCAACGGTCGCATCTGAAAGCATGAGTTTTGACAGCTGTAACATCGACTTAAATTTGTTGATAATTTCTTCTGAACCGATATTATATTCAGCACTTACGTTTGCAATATTTACAACGTTATCTGCCACTCGCTCTAAATCCTCTGCGATTTTAATATAAGAGATTAACATTCTTAAATCAGACGCAACTGGTGCTTCTAATGTAATTAAAGATATAATCTTTTCATTAATTAGAAGCTCTAAGTCATTGACAACAATATCTTCTTTAGAAATATCTTTTAGCGCATCTACGTTTCTATGTTCTATACAGTGAATGAGTTTATCAATTCTTTTTTCTACTTCGTTTGATAATCTAAAAACATATGATGTGACTTCATCTAAATTATTAATAAAATTTTGTCTCGGCTTCATTATCCAAACCTACCTGTTACATAATCTTCTGTACGTTGATCACGAGGGTTTTCAAAGATGACTTTAGTATCATCATATTCGATTACCGATCCGTTATAGAAAAATGCCGTTTTATCTGAAACACGAGCTGCTTGTTGCATGTTGTGTGTCACGATAATAATCGAATATTTTTCCTTTAACTCTTGCATTAAATCTTCGATTTTAATTGTAGAGATTGGATCTAGTGCACTTGTCGGTTCGTCCATTAATATAACATCTGGTTCAATCGCGAGTGTTCTAGCAATACATAAACGTTGTTGCTGTCCGCCTGATAGACCATATGCATTATCTTTAAGACGATCTTTTACTTCGTCCCAAAGTGCTGCTTGTTTTAAACTTCTCTCAACGATTTCATCGAGTGTCTTTTTATCTTTAATACCATGTACTCTTGGACCGTACACGATATTCTCATAGATAGATTTTGGGAATGGGTTCGGCTTTTGGAACACCATTCCAACTTTTGTTCTTAACGATTCAAGAGACATTTTTTTATTTAAAATATCTTGTTCTCTATATAAAATATCTCCTTCAATTCTAACGTTAGGAACGAGCTCGACCATTCGGTTTAATGTCTTAATGAAAGTCGATTTACCACAACCAGATGGTCCGATAATCGCACTAATTTCTTTTTCGTTAAATGCTAAGTTTACATCTTTTAATGCATGCGTGTCTCCGTACCAAAGATTTAAATTATTTGTCATAAATACTTCTTTACCAGAAGTTTTATCTAAAGTTTGATCTTGAGTTAATATATCTTTTACTTTATTGTCTTCTTTTACTTTTACTTCCATCTTATTTCACCTAAAATCTTTTTGAATATTTATTTCTTATGAGTACTGCGACAAGGTTCATGAGTAATAACATCGCGAGTAATACGATAATTCCAGCTGATGTTAAACTAACAAACGCTTCTTGTGGCATTTTTACCCAGTTATATATTTGCATTGGAAGTGCTTGGAATGAATCAAAAACACTTTTTGGAGTCGCTAATAATGCAACTGGAATTCCAATTACAACGAGTGGCGCTGTTTCACCTATTGCACGAGATACCGCTAGTATAATACCCGTTATAATACCAGGTACTGCTGCAGGTAAAACGATTCTATAAATCGTTTGCCATTTAGATGCACCAAGTCCGATTGAACCTTCTCGAATAGAATTTGGCACACTACGTAATGCTTCTTTACTCGATACGATAATTACCGGCATTATCATTAGCGCTAACGTTAAACTCGCAGCGAGAACTGAATTCCCTAAGCCAAATTGTCTTACAAATATTGTTAAACCAAGTAAACCAAATACGACAGATGGTACTCCGGCTAAGTTCGAAATATTCACTTCGATAAAGTGAGTGAGTTTGTTTTTCGGCGCATATTCTTCTAAATAAATAGCTGTTCCGACAGATAATATAACTGCTATAGGTGTTGTTAGAGCCATTAACCATAAAGTACCAATTAAGGCACCCTTAATTCCTGCTCTTTCTGGTCGACTTGAACTAAAGTTAGTAAAGAAATCAATAGATAACGCACCGACACCTTGTTTTAAAATCGATGCTAAAAGAATAATTAACACAACAATACCGATCATCGTTGATAAGAAGAATACTTTGCTCATAATAGAATTCAGCATTCGACGCTTTGATTGTCTTTTGACTAATACTGCTTCATCCATAGCCATTAGTATTCCTCCCTAAATCTTTTTGCAATCCACATCGCTAATACGTTCATAATTAAAGTAAATATAAATAGCGTGATACCAACAGCATATAAACTGTAATACACTTGAGAACCGAATGCTGCATCACCAGACGTCACTTGTACGATAAACCCTGTCATCGTTTGAAGTGACTCAAATAAGTTGAAACTGCTATTTGGTGTTGACCCTGCTGCAATTGAAACGATCATCGTCTCACCGATAGCTCGACTTGTTGCAAGTACGATTGACGCTAAAATCCCTGATAAAGCAGCCGGTAAGACTACTTTAAAAACAGTTTCTAACTGCGTTGCACCGAGTCCATAAGACCCTTCTCTAACTGCATCAGGTACACTCGTAATCGCGTCATCAGTTAAACTTGTAATCATTGGTAAAATCATAATTCCAACAACAAGTCCCGGACTAATTGCATTAAAGTGGCCCATCGATGAAAAAATAGATTGTAACATCGGTGTGACCACTGTGATCGCAAATGCCCCATATACAACTGTTGGAATACCAGCTAACACTTCTAATGTTGGCTTTAATACTTTACGCACTGATTTTGGTGCGTATTCAGATAAATAAATTGCTGAAAATACACCTGTTGGAACAGCAAACAATGTCGCAATAACAACTATTTTTAACGTTCCTAAGACTAATGGGAATATACCGAATGTTGGCGTGCTACTAAAAGCGTTCCATGTTTTACTCGTTAAAAATTCCACAATTGATACTTCTCTTAAAAAATGGAATGTTTCAGAAATTAATGTATATAAAATACCTATTGTTGTTAATACTGAAACAATAGTAATAGAAAACAGTACGATAGGTACTGCTTTCTCAAGAGTTTTTGAACGTTTTTTTCGTTCTATTTGTTGTTGTATACTTAAATCCTTCATATAAATCCCTACTTAATTAGTTCCCAATAATCTCTTTGAACTTATCCTTTTGCTCATTAAGCTTCTCTTCGTCTAATGCTACGTAACCAGAATCTTCAGCAGCTACTGATGCATTATCTAATAAGAACTCAATGAATTGACTTAACGATTCGTTTTCTTTCACTTTCTCATCCGCAACATACACGTATAATGCTCTTGAAAGTGGATATTTATAACTCTTAACGTTTTCTTCTGTTGGTTCAACAGCTTCTGTGCTATCTTCACCTTGGATCGCTACTGCTTGTAACTTATCTTTGTTGTTTAAGTAGAAGTTATATCCGAAGAAACCAATTGCATTTTTATCAGATGTAACTGCGTTTACTACTTGGTTTGTATCTTGGATTAACTCACCTTGAATGTCTTCATCATCCATTACTTCTTCTTTAAAGAAGTCATGTGTTCCGTGAGATTGGTCTGGACCATATACAACAATTTTTTCATCTGGGAAGTCACTACGAACATCCGCCCATGTTTCAGCTTGACCTGAGTAGATTTTGTATAACTCTTCAAATGTTAAGTCTTTTACAAAATCGTTGTCTTTGTTAACTGCTACAGTTAAACCGTCGATCGCGACTTCTAATTCAGTGTATTCAATACCTGCGTCTTCTAACGCTTGTTTTTCTTCATCTTTAATTGGACGTGAAGCGTTTTGGAAATCTGTTTCACCTGCGATAAATCTGTCAAACCCAGCACCTGTACCAGATACTCCAATTTCTGCTGCACTTCCGTATTCAGCATTGTAGTCTTCATTGACGATTTCTAAGATAGGGAACACTGTGCTTGAACCGTCACCAACAATCGCTTGTTCAGTGACTGAAGATTTTTCTTCGTTCGTTTCTGTGCTTGTTTCATTTGATGCATTGTTGTCATCATTTTCAGCATCATTATTACATGCTGCAAGTGTACCTCCTAGAACTAACATCATTGCTACGCTTAAAGTTTGCTTTTTCAATTTAATTCCTCCAAATGGTTTTGATTATGATTACATAGTACAGGTCGTTTTTAAATTTTAAATAAACGTATTGTAAAGAATATGTAAAATCAAAAAAAAGACTACTGAAAATTTTCAGTAGTCTAACTATCATACGTGCCTGCTTTAATTCGTCTGTAAAATTCATCTAAATTATATTTGTAGTAATCTTTTTTAGGCGCACCATATTCAAGCTCATAATATTTTTGGATAACATCTCTTCCCATATATTGGGCTGGGAAGAATGGAATCGTCATCGGTGTCGTTGGCCATATAATAGAGAATGCCATATCTGGATTGTCATATGGTGCATATCCGATAAACGTTTGGTTTAAAACTGAAACTCCTTCACGATACGCTTCTGCAGTTCCTGTTTTACCAGCAGCTTTTGGTTCTAATTCATGATACGCATCCCATCCTGTTCCGTATCTATCCGTCGATTGATGATGGGTATTAAATACATCATATAACCCTTTAGAAATTTGTTCTTTTTCAGCGTCAGTCATCATGACAGTATTTAAAACATTACCATTGAACGAGCGTATTACTTTTCCTGGTTCATTTGGATTATGCTCTCTAATTTCTTTTGCAAGGTGTGATTGCATTCTATTACCACCGTTCGCAACTGTAGAAATATATTGTGAAAGCTGTAGTGTAGAGTACGTGTCATATTGTCCAATCGCTAAGTCTAAATAGTTCCCAGGGTTATTAGTTAGTGGTGGAGAAATACCTGTCTCTTCATTAGGTAAGTCAATACCTGTTGACACACCAAGTCCAAATTGATTTAACCCATTTCTTAGTTTATATGCATCGTTAGAAATATCACTTGGCAGTGGCATATTACGATCGTATTCTAAGCCGAGTAAACGAAGTGCGATTTTAATCATGTAAACGTTCGAAGATACCATTAAAGCGTGTTGATCGTCTACGTTGTAACTATTGTCACGGTTAAAGAATGAAGATTTGTTCGTACCATCTGCAAATACGAGTGGTTCATCGACTTGTGATTCTCCAGGTTGTAGAACATCGTTTTGATAACCTGTAACAACCGTACCAATTTTAACGGATGAACCTGGTACATAACTCACAGCAAATGTACCATAATCAAAATCTTCAATATCTCCGTCTTTATTAATATGTTTACCAACCATCGCTAAAATATCACCATTATATGGATCTTGTACGACAAGAGTCACAGTATCTAAAAACTCTGGTCGAATGTCCCATTCGATATCGCCATTTAAATCCGCACGTTGTTTTGCAGCTTCTGCTAAATTACGCATTTCTTTTAAATGATGCTCTGCAATTTTTTCTAGTTCTTGCTGTAATTTGATATCGATTGTTAAATATAAATCGTTACCAGGTTTACCATCTTTTACAACTTCTTGATTGATAATACGACCTGCTCGATCTGTTGAATATTTAACCTCTTCTTTTTCACCACGTAAAATATCCTCATATTGAAACTCTAAATATGATTTACCGACACGGTCGTTTTGAGAGTATCCAAGTGATTTATAATAATCAGAGAGTTCTTTAGGTAGTCCTTCTTTCGGTGAACTCACGTCTCCAAGAATTGTACGTAGTGTTGAACCATAAGGATATTCTCTTTTCCAGTCCATTCCAGTTGTAATTCCTTCTAACTTATCGAGATCTTCATTAATTGTAGCGAACTCTTTTTCTGTGACGTTACTTCCTTTAATAGTAACGGGATCTAATTCTGTTGCGACGATCATTCTCGTATATATAGATATGATGTTTTTATCTTCTTCAGTAAGTAATGAGTCTAAATATTCATTACTAATGTTCTCATATACCGCTTCATTAAAATCATTTCTAGATATATTACCGTCATCAAGTAATGTGGCCTCATTAGGCATTTCTTTTAGTAACTCATCAAAATAATTGTTTAATGCATAGTCTTGCTTATCACGTAACGTTAAATTTTCTTCATCCATCTCCAAATAATTAGATAGCTTATTGGCTAGTTCCATAATTTCACTATTAGACATGTTACGATGTCTCGTAAAGAAAATTGCACGTTCGGATTTATTTTTAACGAGTACGTTACCGTTTCGATCATAAATCTCACCACGTGGTACGTTTTGATTGATCTTAACGTATTGTGCGTTTTCAACGCGTTCGTGGTAAGACTCACCCTGAATGACTTGTAACTGTCCGAGGCGAAGAATTAAAATTATAAATGATATAAAAACAATAAATACTAAAGTATTTGCTCTCGACTTAAATAACTGATATTTAATCGCTTCAGAGCTTTTTTTCCTAACACGTCTCACACGCTTCAACCTAACTTTCTTTCGTAAAAATTCACATTCTATTTTAACATATTATCACGATAATCATTAAAAAAAGCCATGAGTTTTTAAACTCATGGCTTGAAAGGAAGTTATTATTTAGCTTCTTGGTATAACTCGTTGACTTTTTCCCAGTTTACAACGTTCCAAATTGCACCTAAGTACTCTGGACGTTTGTTTTGGTATTTAAGGTAGTACGCATGCTCCCATACATCCACACCAAACACAGGTGTTTTATCTTCCATTAATGGGTTATCTTGGTTAGGAGTAGAAATAATTTCTAAACCATCATTCCCAACAACTAACCATGCCCAACCAGATCCAAAACGACCTGCAGCTGCAGCTTCAAATTTCTCTTTGAATGAATCTAAAGAACCGAATTTATCTTCGATAGCTTCTTTAAGTTCAGCTGGTACGTCTTTTTGTTCTGGAGTTAATAATTGCCAGAATAATGAGTGGTTGTAGTGTCCACCACCGTTGTTTCTTACAGCAGTACGAATATCTTCAGGTAATGAATCGATATCTTTTACTAATTCTTCTAAAGATTTGTTTTCGAATTCTGTACCTTCAACTGCGTTGTTTAAGTTTGTTACGTAAGTGTTATGATGTCTAGAGTAGTGAATCTCCATAGTTTCTTTGTCGATTGTAGGCTCTAACGCATCATATGCATAGTCTAACTCAGGTAGTTCAAATGCCATAACTAAAATCTCCTCCTAATGATGTTTACATCCCAAATATACCAAATTAAGTGCTACAATAAAAGGTATTAGTTTCTACCTATCAGTAAATCAGTCAAATGTCTGACTAAAATAGAACTTGGATGTGTTGAATTCATGGATTATTTAAAATATTTCAAACGACTACTGAAGTTTGAAAAGTATCCTCTATTTAGAACTGTACCCTTTAAGTATCTGTTATTAAACATATTAATTATAGGTATACTTCTTTCAGTCCCTTATATGTTATCTTTTTTTAATACAAATCAATTTGCAAATGCTCTAAGCGAAGTAAAAGACGAAATTCCTCATTTTGAAATTAAAGATGGCTATTACGTTGGAGATGAAAAAACCTTAACTACCTCTAAAGGTCGAATTGTCTTTACAGAAGAGTCTTTACCATTAGAAGATGCCTTTATAATATTTCAACATCAAGGCATTCAAATTCATAATATGACTGAAGATTATTTACCTTACTCAAGTTTTAATAAACTTAATAACGAAAACGAGTTAAAGCAATATATTGATACACATACGAAGAGTACTGGATTCTTTTTTGCAGTGTATTCAATCATACAAATTATAGTGATGGCTGCATTTTCATTTACATTATTATTACTACTATCATTTATATTAAATAAAATTGCATCAATGAGAAATAAACGTACGGATTATATGAACTGGTTTAAAATCATTTCTTATAGTTTCGTCATTCCGACGATACTCTTTACAATTTTAAAACTGATAACGGGTAAAGAACTTTGGTTCATATATATTATCGTATTAATCTTCTTAATATATTACGACAAGAAACTACCCGTATTCAAAAAGAAGCAGACGATAAAATAGTTTGTTCATCATTACAATATAATAGATTTGTTGTATAATTGAACATACAAAAAAATAAATCACATTGTTTCAAGGAGATATATTAAATGTCAGAAATTACACATCGTAAAAACACTCGTCCTGTACGAGTTGGCGATCTAGTGATTGGTGGCTCAGACGAGATTATCATTCAAAGTATGACAACGACGAAAACCCATGACGTTGAGGCGACAGTCGCTGAAATTAAACGTTTAGAAGAAGCAGGTTGTCAAATCGTGCGCGTCGCTTGTCCACGTGAAGAAGATGCGCTAGCAATTAAAGAAATTAAAAAACAAATTAACATACCATTAGTCGTCGATATTCACTTCGACTATAGACTTGCACTACTCGCTATTGAAGGCGGTGCAGATAAAATTCGTATCAATCCGGGTAACATCGGTAAACGTGAACGCGTTGAAGCGGTTGTTAATGCGTGTAAAGAAAAAGGGATACCGATTCGTATCGGTGTAAACGCAGGAAGCTTAGAGCGTCACATTATCGAAAAATATGGTTATCCGACAGCTGACGGAATGTTAGAAAGTGCGTTACACCATATTAAAATATTAGAAGACTTAGATTTCCACGATATTATCGTATCTATGAAAGCTTCTGACGTTCATTTAGCAATCGAAGCGTACGAGAAAGCATCTAAAGCATTCGACTACCCGCTTCATATCGGTATCACTGAAAGTGGTACGTTATTTGCTGGGACAGTTAAAAGTGCTGCAGGGCTTGGGGTGCTCATCAATAAAGGAATTGGTAATACGATGAGAATCTCATTATCCGCAGATCCTGTTGAAGAAGTAAAAGTTCAAAAAGAATTATTAAAAACATTTGGACTCGCTTCAAACGCAGCAACACTTATCGCGTGTCCGACATGTGGACGTATTGAAATCGACTTAATTGCGATCGCAAATGAAGTCGAAGAATACATTTCAAATATTAAAGCACCGATAAAAGTAGCCGTTCTTGGATGTGCAGTAAACGGTCCAGGAGAAGCACGTGAAGCGGACATTGGAATTGCAGGGGCGCGCGGAGAAGGATTACTATTTATGCACGGAAAAACAGTGCGAAAAGTACCTGAAGAAACGATGGTCGAGGAACTTAAAAAAGAAATCGACATTTTAGCTGAAGCACATTACGAAAAAGAAAGACAACGTAAAAAAGAACTTGCAAATGAAAATAAATAAGCATTAAATGACAACACCCCTAAAGTTAGATTTTATTTCTAACTTTAGGGGTGATTTTTTAATCATTTTGACAACTCGAACATAAACCGTATAGCTCTATTTTATGTCCTTTTATTTTAGCGCCTGGTATTTCTTTTTGCCATTCATCTACTGGACAGTAATGGATGACTTTTACCATGCCACAATTGTCGCATATAAAGTGGTGATGATGGTGATCGCTACAAGCGATCATATACTGCATCTCACCGTCTAATGTCGTCTCCTCTACTACGCCAATTTCATGTAGCGTATATAGATTTCTATATATTGTATCGTAACTAATACCGTCGTATATTTCTGACATTTTATTATAGACATATGTCGCTGTGACGTATCTATCTTCTTCCAGTAATATTTCTATTAAAGATAATCTTTGTTTTGTTAGTTTAAACCCATGATCTTTTAGGGTTGTTTTAATTCTTTCTTTTTCATTATTCGGCATTCATCTTCACTCCTAATCGATTTACGATAAATGTCATAGATAATATAAAAATCGCAACTAATACGATCATACCACCAGGAGCGATATTTAAGTAAAATCCTAATATGAGTCCAAGTATGACCGAAATTTCACCAAATAATATACTCACTGCAATAAGTGCTTTAAAGCTTGACGTCACTCGAATTGCGGCAGCGACCGGTAATGTCATCATCGCACTGACGAGTAGCGTTCCGACAATTCTCATAGATGCACTAATAACTAACGCAACGAGTACGATAAAAATAAAATGTATAAATCCACTAATTTTCATCACTTCGCTATACTCTTCATCAAAGGATAATAAAAACATCTCTTTATATAAAAAGTAAACGAACGTAATGACGATAACTCCAATACAGCTAATTAAAAATAAATCATTTTTAGTTACTGCACTGATGCTTCCGAATAAGTAGCCAAATAAGTCTTGGTTAAAACCATTTGCTAGTGATAAAAATATAACAGATAATGCAATCCCAAGGCTCATAATTATTGGTATCGATATTTCAGAAAAGTGTTTATAAACAGTTCTCATCTTTTCTATACCTACTGCACCGATAATTGAAAATAGCGTTGCAGTAATGAGTGGGTTAATTGTAAATGAGAGTATGCTCGATAAATACACACCGAGCGTAATCCCACCAAGTGAAATATGTGAGAGTGCATCTGCAATTAAACTCAGTCTTCGAACGACGATAAATGTTCCGAGAAGTGGCGCGATACACCCTACAATTAAACCACTAATAAACGAGTATCTCATAAATGCATAGTTTTGTAGCGCATCAATTAGCATATGGCACCTCACAGCAACTTCTCGTATGATCGTGATTTACGAGTTGTAACGGAAACCCGTATACTTTTGATAACTCCGCTTCATCAAGTTTTAAGAAGTCTTGTTTTGAACCGTGGAAATGTAGATGCTCATTTAAGCATGCAACGGTGTCCGCTTGATCGACGACGACGCCAATATCATGTGTGACGAGTAAAATCGTCGTTCCACTTTCTTTTAATCGTGTTAACACCTCATAAAAACTATAGACGTTTTTTGCGTCGATGCCTTCTGTAGGTTCATCTAATACTAGGATCTCTGGTTTGTTAATTAGAGCACGAGCGATAAATACGCGCTGTGTTTGTCCTCCTGAAAGACTCGCAATGTTTTTATTTTTTAAATCTTCTATGTCGAGTAAATCTAACACTTCATCGAGTGCTTTAAAATCTTCTTTGTTAAACTTTTTAAATAGTCCACGCTTTTTTGTTAGACCACTTAATACGACTTCTTTTACAGTCGCAGGAAACCCTTTAGCAAATGATGCCGCTTTTTGAGATACATAACCAATTTTTGTTTCTCGATTTCTACGATTCATTCGCTTACCATTAATTAAAATCTCGCCTTCTTGTAACTTCTTAATACCGAGAATTAGTTTTATTAATGTAGATTTACCGGAACCATTCGGTCCAACAATTGCCATAAATTCTCCACGCTCTATTTTGAGATTTATGTCTTTTAATGCCACTGTCGTTTCCATTTTTTCATAATATTTGTATGATACATTTCTTATTTCGAAAACGGGCGTTGACATGACAACACCTCCAACATGCTTTTAGTCGTATAATTATAACGTAACTGTTACGAATTGTAAATAAAACGAGCACTTTTACAGTGCTCGTTTTAATATTATGATTTTATATTTGGATTTATTTTTTCAAGTAGTTGTGGATCAAACACACCGCTTTTAATCATTTCAATTTCATGCTTATATGGGGGTTGTTTATCTTTTTTATCTAAACCGACAAATGGTGTTTCTAAAATTTTCGGTAAATCTTTAAACGTTTCGTGTTTGACGATATATTGTAGTGCGTCAAAACCGATATGACCGAAACCATAGTTTTCATGACGGTCTTTTTTCGCGCTGACTTCATTTTTAGAATCGTTCACGTGAACGACTTTAATACGATCGACTCCGATTGTTTTATCAAATTCGTTTAGAACACCGTCAAAGTCATTTTTAATATCATATCCTGAGTCGTGAACGTGACACGTATCAAACGTAACACTTAAACGTTCGTTGTGAGTGACCCCGTCAATAATACGCGCGATTTCTTCAAAGTTACGACCGATTTCTGATCCTTTACCAGCCATCGTCTCTAAAGCGATTTGTACGTCGTGTTTTTCTTCTAAGACGATGTTTAAACCTTTAATAATTGATTCTATTCCAGCATCTACACCCGCACCAACGTGTGCTCCAGGATGAAGTACAATTTGTTTTGAACCAATTGCTTCTGTACGCGCGACTTCATTAATTAAAAACTCAACACCTAAGTCAAACACGCCTTCACGTGTAGTGTTTGCGATGTTTATGATATATGGTGCGTGTACGACGATGTCTTTCATACCGTACGCTTTAATGAGTTCTTGTCCTCTTTCGATATTTAACTCTTCAATCGGTTTTCTTCTCGTGTTTTGTGGTGCACCTGTATAAATCATAAATGTATTTTCACCGTAAGAATGTGCAGTTTCAACTGCGCCTTCTAACATTTTTTTACCATTCATCGGTACGTGTGATCCGATTAACATATTATCTTACCTCTTTTTATTTCTTCTTTTTTGATTTTGCGCATATTGTTTACGCTTGTCTTTTTTCAGTTGTTCTAGTTGTTGTTTCATTTTCTTTTTATAACCTGGTTTTACTTTTTTTGGTTTACGTACTTTATATGAAACATCCTCATCTAAGCGAACTTCTTTACGACGTCTCGTATCACGTTTGTTTCGCTTTTTAATCGGTTTAAGTTGACCGTTTATTAAGTCTTCATGTTCAAAAGTGAATCCTTTTGCTTCAATTTGATCGATTAAGTCTTCTTCGTTTGGATCATACAGTGTTATTGCAACACCTGTATACTCTCCTCGACCAACACGACCTACTCTATGAGTGAAGAATTCAATTTCTCTCGGGATATCATAATTAATAACATGTGACGCTCCGTCAAAATCTAAACCACGTGCAGCTAAATCACTTGCTACGACGTAGTAATAATCTAGATTATGGATTTGATGAATCATCTGCTTACGTTCTCTCGGCTTTAAACCACCGTGGAATAACCCAACGTTTACCCCATTTTCTAAAAGAAATTCATATAACTCATCTGCACGTTCGCGTGTATTTGCGAAAATAAATCCTAAATACGGTGTAATCGATTGTGTCAGTTCTAATACTTTATTGTTCTTATCTTTACTACGAACTGGAATTAAACTGTAATGGATATTAGTTTTTTGACGTGTATTGTCAATTTCTAACACTTCTGTATGCGTTAAATACTTTTGTAAAAAGTGACGCAACTCATTTGGAATTGTCGCTGAAAACACTAAAAATTGTGCGGACGGATCCATTGCATTAGAAATTTGGTCAATCGTTTCTAAAAATCCTAAATCAATACTTAAATCTGCTTCATCAATGACGATTGACTTTGCTTCTGACACTTTTAAACTCGATGAATGAATGAGTTCTATTAATCTATTCGGAGTACCAATCGCAATATGCGGACTATTTTCAGCACGTGTTTTATCTCTTTCGAAATCTTTACCACCGATAAATAATTTCGCTTCAATTTTAGGGAAAGATTCTAATATATCCGTTGTCATATTATAAAGCTGACGTGCTAACTCTCTTGTTGGTGCGACTATAATTGACTGTACTTTCTTTTCATCCACTTGAATGTTATTAATAATCGGTAATAAAAACGCATGGCTTTTACCACTACCCGTTGAGCTTTGAACGATAACATTACTTCCTTTTAAAATTCTTGGAATAACTCTTTCTTGAACGAGAGTCGGATGAGTAAAGTGAATGTTATCAATTGCTTCAAGCATACCTTCTTTAAAATTAAATCTTTTGAATGCGTTCATATTCTCACCTATTTCTATTTTAACTCGCACTATATTATACATGAACATCGACTTTTAAGATACCACTAGCGATTCATTTGAATTCAATTAATAATGATATATAATCAATGAAGAGGAGGCATCTGAATGGATATAATTAAAATTTCACCACGTGGATATTGTTACGGTGTCGTCGATGCAATGGTTATTGCCAAAAATGCATCTCTAGATAAGACATTACCTAGACCGATTTATATATTAGGGATGATCGTTCACAATAAACACGTGACTGATGCATTTGAAGATGAAGGGATTATCACATTAGATGGTGAGAATCGCTTAGAAATATTAGAACAAATCGAAGAAGGTACCGTAATCTTTACTGCACATGGTGTGTCACCAGAAGTAAAAAGACGCGCAAAAGAAAAGGGATTAACGTGTATTGATGCGACGTGTCCAGATGTTCAATTTACCCACGATTTAATTTCGAACAAAACAAAAGAAGGTTACGAAGTGATATATATCGGTAAAAAAGGACATCCAGAACCAGAAGGTGCAGTCGGTGTTGCACCAGAAGAGGTCCACTTAATCGAAACGATTGAAGACATTCAATTACTTCCAGATCGTTTACATGATAAAAAACTAATCGTCACGAACCAAACGACGATGAGTCAGTGGGATGTTCAGCATATTATGAATGCATTAAAAGAAGAATTCCCACATATCGAAGTTCATAGAGAAATATGTATGGCAACACAAGTCCGTCAAGAAGCAGTTGCTGAACAAGCAAAAGACGCTGATCTTTTAATCGTCGTTGGAGATCCGAAAAGTAATAACTCAAACCGACTCGCACAAGTATCAAAAGAAATCGCACATACGAATGCGTATCGTATTTCATCTCTTTCTGATTTAAATCTCGAATGGTTAGATGGAGTTGAAACTGTAGCAGTGACTGCGGGTGCTTCAACTCCAACACAAATTGTAAAAGAAGTCATTGACTACTTATCAAACTACGATAAAGAAAATGTAGTAGAGCCAACTTCTACTGTGCCTAGAGAGAAAATATTACCAAATATTAAAAATCCAAAACCAGTAAAAATATTAGACTAACTTATACGGCTGTATTGTTACAGCCGTATTTTATTTTTAATGAACAGATGAACTAGAATTAAACATTGCATTATTCAACACTATTTCTGTATAATTATAACCATCATTAACTAACGAGGTGAATTTATGGAGAAACAAGATAAGAAACAAAAGTTTCAAATGCCACACATTTACGTTATTCTATTTATTATTATCTTGCTTGCATCAGTAGCGTCTTACATTATTCCAGCAGGTACATTCGACCGTGAAGAGGTAAATGGAATTAACGTAATTATTGCAGATACGTTCCACTATATCGACCAAGCACCGGTTACTTTCATGGAATTTATGACAGCGATTCCAAGAGGAATTCAAGAAACTGTTATTATCATATTCGGTATTTTAGCAATTGGTGCGATGTTTGGTGTTATTGAAAAAGCAGGAATTATCGATGTTATTTTAAACTTCTTAATTAAAACATTTGGCAACAAAGGGTTACTTATCGTTCCTGTAATTTCATTTGTACTTGCACTATTCGTTGCGATGACAGGAATGATTGAAGCATCACTCATTTTCTTACCAGCATTGCTACCCCTATTTTTAAAATTTGGGTATGACCGTATTGCATCAACAGCAATTATATTAATATCAACTGTCATTGGATTTGCTTGTGGTTTAACAACTGCTGCAAACGTCGGTACAGCACATACGATTGCTGAGCTTCCATTATTCTCTGGTCTATGGTACCGTGCAATCGCATTAGTAATTATGCTCACTGTTGGTATTATCTTTGTCAGTCGTTATATTAAAAAAGTACAAAAAAATCCAGAGGCTTCACTTGTTACAGATAACGTTGACAATAGTGAATTTGTAAAAGAAAAAGTCGAATATCCAAAATCAGAGACAAGAACAGTTATTGCAACATTCGTATTAATTGTTTTACTCGTTTTAATGGCATTTATGATTTTCCAATATAAATGGTACTTCTTAGAATTAGGTGGTTACTATATCTTTAGTGGTATTTTAATCGGTCTAATTGCAGGATTAAAGCCATCTAAAATAGCTGAATATATGAACGACGGTATGCGTATGATCTTACTCGGAGCATTTATCGTTGGGGTT
The DNA here is from genome assembly GCF_001808485.1 of Nosocomiicoccus sp. HMSC09A07. Taxonomy (NCBI): domain Bacteria; kingdom Bacillati; phylum Bacillota; class Bacilli; order Caryophanales; family Staphylococcaceae; genus Nosocomiicoccus; species Nosocomiicoccus sp. HMSC09A07. Next base: position 82,006 of record NZ_KV793627.1, on the reverse strand, counting down.
GCGAGAGCAATTTCTGTCGTCTTAGCAGATGGTATGATTATGGACACAATTGTATACGGATTAAGTAAAGTTGTAGTACTTTTACCTGAATCAATAATTCCAGTTGCAATGATGGTTGTCCAAGGGTTAATTAACTTCTTAATCCCTTCAGGTAGTGGACAAGCAGCTGCGACGATGCCTATTATTATCGGAATTGTCGACTTAACAGAAATGACAAGACAAACTGCCGTACTTGCATTCCTATTTGGTGATGGGTTCTCAAATATTTTCTACCCAACATCAGGATACTTCATGGCAGCATTAGCAATTGCAAAAATTAAATATACAGACTGGATCAAATTCATTTGGCCGTTAATCCTTGTTTGGTACACAATCGGTGCGGTATTACTCGTCATCGCGTACTTCATCAACTACGGTCCAATGTAAAGGGCTGACTGTAAAACAGTTACAATGAATAAAGCAGATGCGTCGGCATCTGCTTCTTTTTAATAAATAAATGGATTCGTATTGATGTTTGTTGCTACTACTTTTAAATCTATTTTTTCAGCTAATTTATTTTTTAATCCGTCGATCATCATATATTCTAAATAATGTCCAGCATCGATTAAATTAAATCCTTCTTCTTTTGCATCGAATGCTTCGTGGTATTTAATGTCTCCAGTTATGAGGCAATCTGCTTGTCTCATCGCTTGAGAGATAAAGCTCGCACCACTGCCACCAACTATCGCAACACGCGCTAATTTTTCGTCATTACCTTTTACGACATTAACGATTGGTGTCTTTGATGATGTCTTTATTTGTTTAACTAAAGCATCCATTGTGCCGTTAAATTCAGCAACTACACCGAGACCGTTACTTGTTGGTTTTGTAATCGTAAATACGTCATATGCTGGCTCTTCATATGGATGTGCTTCGATCATTTTTAATATTTTATCCGTACTTCCGTCGAATATTGCTTCAATGATGACTTCATCTACGTACTCTAATTCATTATGCGTTCCAATTGTAGGATTAGCATGTTCATTTGGTCTAAATTGACCTTGAACGTCATATTCAAAGAAACATTCGCTATAGTCTCCTTGATTACCAAATCCAATGTCGCTTAACTCTTTTTTAAACGTTTCTTTATCTTCTTTAGGAATATTCACGCGTAACTTGTATGATACCTCATCATGTCGAATTAAAGGAGATATGACTTTTAGACCAAGAGTTTCTGCAATCATAACACTTACCCCGTCATCTTGATGGTCAAGGTTTGTGTGCATTACGATTAAATTCATATCATTTTTTATAAGGGTTTTTATAATTTTTGATTGATAACTATCATCGAGTTTTGAAATTTTTGGAAAAATGATTGGATGATGCGCGATAATTGTATTCACATTTTCATTAAGTGCCTCATCAATAACGTCTAAATTACAGTCGAGTGTCGTCATAACTCCAGTGACTGTATTATCATTTGAACCAACGAGAAGACCGACGTTATCCCAGTCCTCAGCGTCTTTAAACGGTGCAACTGCATTAAGAACTGCCATTAACTCTTTAATATTCATGATTAATCACCTGGTTAATTAAATTTATGTCGTTCGTAATCTCTTCTAACTTATCTGTCTTCTTACTCGACTGTTCAATTTGACTTTTAATATGCTGTAAGTGTTCTTTATCTTTTTTTAATTTTAAAATGAAAAGATCTGCTCTTTTCTTTAAATTGATAGGTCCAAATTTAAACTCAATATCGTTCAAATCGTCTTTACCATATTCAAAAACGATGAGTTCATAAAATTTATTATTATAGAAGTTTATTTCTTCAGCGATAATTTTATAGTTTAAATTGGCCATTTCACGTCTAATAGATTCACCATAGATATTTGAACTTACTACAAATCTCGGTGTATTATTTAAATAACTTATGCCTTCTTTTATAATCGAAGCGATTAACGGACCGCCCATACCACAAATCGTAATAGTATCAAACTGTTCATCTTTTTGAATCACAGATAATCCAGAACCTAATCTCACGTCGATTTTGTCATCAAAATTATAACCTATAACATTTGATTTTGAGTTTTCAAATGGTCCTTTAACAACTTCACCTGCTACGGCATATTCAATTTTGTTTTGTTCTATTAAATAAATAGGTAAATACGCATGGTCACTACCGACGTCTAACAATCTTTCTCCAACAACGTATTTACTTACTGCTTTTAGTCTCGTGTCAATCATTATATCCACCTAATTTAAAAAAACTCCTACATCAGATGTAGGAGTTATCATTTTCAATTATTTATTACTTAGTAAAGAATTCATACATAGCGTCGATTTCTTCATCTGAAATTTGACTTTCAGAGAACGCTGGCATTGCAGTTCCTTCAATACCATTTCTAACGTCTTTAACAAATGTTTCTTTGTCAACGCCAGTTCCAGCTAAAGCAGGACCCATACCACCAGAGAAGTCTTGACCGTGACATGACGAACAGTTATCTTTTGCTACGCCTTCACCATCAGCATCTCCAGAAGATGCGTTATCTCCGTCTTGTTGTTCAGTTCCGTTATCAGCAGTATCTCCACCATCATCAGTAGCTCCGTATGAAGAAAGTAAGAATACAAGTCCGACACCTAGGAAGATGATCAGTAAGAATGGGATAATTGGATTCTTGTTCATTAAATTTCCCTCCTCTTATAATTAGCATATTCTTATTCAATTGTATACTACTTGCAAATAAATTCCAACGAGTATTTTTTGTAATTATACACTTTGTTCACAATTAATCCATAAAATCTTTAAGTTTTTTAGAACGAGAAGGGTGACGAAGTTTTCTTAACGCTTTCGCTTCGATTTGACGAATACGTTCGCGTGTGACTCCGAACACTTTACCAACCTCTTCTAACGTACGAGTACGACCATCATCTAAACCAAAGCGAAGACGTAACACATTCTCTTCACGGTCCGTTAACGTATCTAAAACATCTTCTAGTTGATCTTTTAGCATTTCATATGCTGCGTGATCCGATGGGCTTTGTGCTTCAACGTCTTCAATGAAATCTCCAAGGTGTGAATCATCTTCTTCACCAATTGGAGTTTCAAGTGAAACAGGTTCTTGTGAAATTTTTAAAATTTCTCTTACGCGGTCAGCTGTAATATCCATTTCTTCTCCAATTTCTTCAGGTGTTGGTTCACGCCCTAAATCTTGAAGTAATTGTCTTTGAATACGAATGAGTTTGTTAATCGTTTCAACCATATGAACAGGGATACGAATTGTTCTCGCTTGGTCAGCAATCGCACGTGTAATTGCTTGACGAATCCACCACGTTGCATACGTTGAGAATTTAAACCCTTTCGTAAAGTCGAACTTTTCAACAGCTTTAATAAGACCCATATTCCCTTCCTGAATAAGATCTAAGAATAGCATCCCACGACCAACATAACGTTTTGCAATACTGACTACGAGACGTAAGTTTGCTTCAGCTAATTTATTTTTCGCCTCTAAGTCTCCCGCTTCAATACGCTTAGCGAGTTCGACTTCTTCTTGAGCCGTTAATAAATCTACGCGTCCGATTTCTTTTAAATACATACGTACTGGGTCGTTAATTTTAATACCGACCGGTGCAGACATATCACGTACGTCTAATTTCTCATCTTTATCATCTGCGTCTTTTTCGTTCACAAGTTCAATCTCTGCAGTATGAATTTGCTCAAAAAATTCATCCATTGCATCAGAGTCTAAGTCAAAATTTTGTAACTTATCGGCAATTTCTTCGTGAGATAACTCACCTTCTTGTTTTCCTTTTTCTAATAGGAACTGTTTTACAGACTCAATATTTGTCATATCTATTTCATTTTCAGCTAATGATAGCGTCTTTTTAACTGACATTGAAATCCCCCTAATTTATTTTGACTTTGGAAATTTTTGGAGTTCTATTAATTGATTAAAGAGTTCTAACGCTCGCTCATCATCTCCAATGAGTTCAGCTTGCTCAATTTCTTTGATCAGATTATTTTTCTCCCCACTACTTGAACTTATACCACAAATCGCCTGTATATAATCATTTAATTCTTGTTCTTCTAAGACAGGTAAATCAGTCGCGATAATATGTTCTAAACAAGTGATTAATTCGGGGTCAATATAAGATATAAACATCTGTTTATCAAATGTATCGAATTCGCTAAAATATTCCACTAATTTATTTATTATATCATGATAACCATTTGTTTGAAATAAATTTAAGTCAAAATTTGAGGTAAAATACCGCATTCTCTCTTTACTATTGATTAATGTATGCATAATATGTTTCTCTTTAAATTCACGTGACGTTACACGTGTCACACTCGGACTACTGAACGTTGTTTTATTGCCTCGTCGACGTTGTTTTTTTGGTAATTGTCGATGGATAAGCTCTGCATCAACTTCATAGAGTTCAGATATTTGTTTAACAAGTCGGCTTTGTTCCACTTCGTTATCAATATATTTTAAGAGTTGAATCGAATGATTTAAGTACTCAGAGAACTTTAAGTCGTTTCGTTTTGAACTTTTAAGTTTTTCTTTCGCATCATAAACAATAAAATGATCTCGGTTCTCATAAATATATTTCTCAAATGATTCTTCGCCATGCTTTTCAATAAACTCATCCGGGTCCATACCTGTTTGTAACGGAATGACATATGGATTTCCTTTTTGTTCGAGTATCTTTTCTCCGACCGATTGAGTTGCATTTTTACCCGCTTCGTCTCCGTCGAACATTAATGTTATATTTTTAGAGACTCGCTTTAAAATTTCAATTTGCTTTAAAGACACACTCGTCCCCATCGTCGCGACGACATTTTTTATAGATGTATTTTTTACTTTTAATACATCCATATGTCCTTCCATTAAAATCACTTCTTTTTCATCTTGGATAACTTTATAAGCATCAGATAAATTAAATATAATCGAGCTTTTATGGAAGATGTCTGTTTCAGGAGAGTTTAAATATTTCGGTGTATCATCACCTAACGCTCGTGCTGTAAAAGCGACATATTTACCTTTATGATTTTTAATCGGTATCATAATACGGTTTCTAAATCGGTCAAAGTACTCGAACGTCTCTTCGTTTCGTGCAACGAGACCAGCTTGGTACATCATCTCTTTAGAGAACTTTAGATTTTCTAATAGCTGAATAGCACTATCTTTTATATTTGGAGCAAAACCGATCTTTTCCTTTTTGATTTGTTCGAGTGTAAAACCTCTCTTTAATAAATAGTTCAGTGCTTCTTTCCCTTCAGCAGTTGACACTAAAATATTATGATAGTTATCTACCATAATCTCATGCATTTTAATGAGTTGAAGCTCTTTTGAATTCACATTCGTTTGTTTATGTTTAACTTTAATACCCGAACGCTCGCCAAGAGATTGTAATGCTTCATTGAAGGGAAGATTTTCCATCTCCATATAAAAATCAATTACTGATCCATTTGCTCTACAACCGAAGCAATAATAACTTCCCGTATCTTTATAAACGTTAAAAGAAGGTGTTTTTTCGTTATGAAATGGACAAAGCCCAACGTAGTTATTACCTCTTTTTTCTAAATCAACATATTCTGAAATGAGATTTACAATGTCAGTAGATTCTTTTACTTGATCCACTACAGATTTTTCTGCCATTCAATACACCTCTATAAATTCATAATTCTAATAATCTCACTCGCGGTTTCTTCTATCGCTTTATTTGTAACATTGATTGTACAGCAACCAATTTTTTTAACTGTTTGATGGAAATACTCGAGTTCCGCTTCGATTCTTTCGTTTTGCCCGTATTTAGCATTTTCAAGTAAACCAAGTTGCTCGAGTCGTCTTTTTCGGATTTCAAACAGTGAAGATGGATCAATTTCTAAACCGATACATTTATTAGGGTCGATTTCAAATAGTTGTTCTGGTAATTCGACTTCTGGGACAAGTGCAATATTAACAACTTTATATCCCCTATATGCTAAAAACTGTGAAAGTGGTGTTTTAGATGTTCTCGAAACACCAATTAATACGATATCTGCATATTTTAAACCAGATGGGTCTCTACCATCGTCATAACGTACTGCGAATTCAATCGCTTCTATCTTTTTGAAATAGTCCGCGTCGAGTTTATGGACACGACCAGGTTCATATAACGGTCCATCCTCTAGTTTTTCTTTCAACATATCCATAACTGGTGTCATAACGTCTACAAATGGAATATTGAGTTGTGTTAGTTTCTCTACAATATACTTTGAAAGCTCTGGTTTAATGAATGTGAAAATTACAACGACATTATCTAATTTAATCGATTGAATGAAATTATCGATATCCTTTACATCAGTTAAATGTGCATATCTCTTTAAATTTCTTTCTTCTACTACAACATCAAATTGAGATAGTGCTGCTCGTGCAACTACTTCTCCAGTTTCACCAATAGAATCTGATGCAATGACTATTTTTAAATTTTTCACGTATGATCATTCCTTTATAAAACGATAGATATATGTGTGATTGATACGTTTTGTTGCATTGTGAATACTTTAATTATATAATATATGTGACAGCGAGTTAAGAGTAGTGAAAGCTTAACGCATAAATTGGCATATAAAAGTAAATAACGAAATGAAGTAATTTTAAATTATAAATAAGGGTGGAACCGCGGGTATATACTCGCCCCTGGGTAACATTTTTTTGTTATCCAGTTTTTTTATGTAAAAGGAGAATGAAAATGTCAGAAGAAAAAAAGTACTCAATGGAAGAAATTGTAAACTTCGCGAAAACGAGAGGTTTTGTGTTCCCTGGTTCTGAAATCTATGGTGGTCTTGCGAACACTTGGGATTACGGTCCACTTGGAATCGAATTAAAAAACAACGTCAAACAACAATGGTGGAAAAAATTCATTCAAGAATCTCCATATAACGTTGGAATCGATGCATCTATTTTAATGAACCCTAAAGTATGGGAAGCATCAGGTCACTTAGAAAACTTTAACGACCCGATGATCGACTGTAAAGCATGTAAAGCACGTCTTCGTGCAGATAAGCTGATTGAAGAACATATGCATAAAACAGACGATAGCTTTGTTGCTGATGGTATGGAATTCGATGAGATGAGTAAACTCATTGACGATGAAGGTATTAACTGTCCAGTGTGTGGTGCACATGACTTTACTGAAATTCGTCAATTTAACTTAATGTTTAAAACGAGCCAAGGGGTAACAGAAGATTCTTCTACAGATATTTTCTTACGTCCTGAAACAGCTCAAGGAATTTTCGTTAACTTTAGAAATGTACAACGTTCGATGCGTAAAAAATTACCATTTGGTATCGGTCAAATTGGTAAATCATTCCGTAACGAAATTACTCCAGGTAACTTTACGTTCCGTACGCGTGAATTCGACCAAATGGAATTACAGTTCTTCTGTAAACCAGGTACTGAATTAAAGTGGTTTGATTACTGGAGAGATTTTGCTGAGACTTGGTTAAAAGACTTAGATATTGATATGGATAAAATTAGAATTCGTGCACACGATGAAGATGAGTTATCACACTACTCTAACTCTACAGTTGACTTTGAGTACTTATTCCCATTCGGCTGGGGAGAGTTATGGGGTATCGCATCTCGTACAGACTTCGACTTATCTAAACATATGGAGTTCTCTGGTGTTGATTTTAAATACCATGATCCAGAAACGAACGAAAAATACGTACCATTTGTTATCGAGCCGTCACTCGGTTTAGACCGTATGACACTTGCATTTTTAGTCGATGCATATGAAGTTGAAGACTTAGGCGAAGGACAAGAGCGTAACGTCTTAAAGTTACACCATAAACTTGCACCATTTAAAGCAGCAGTGTTACCACTATCTAAAAAGTTAAGTGAAGATGCAATGAAAGTATACGAGCAACTTGCTCCAGACTTCAACATCGAATTTGATGAAAGTCAATCTATCGGTAAACGTTACCGTCGTCAAGACGAAATAGGTACACCGTATTGTATTACGTTTGACTTCGACTCTGTTGAAGATAATAAAGTAACAGTACGTGACAGAGATACGATGGAACAAGAACGTATTGCTATCGCTGACTTAAATGACTACTTAAAAGAAAAAATGAAATAATAATAAAGCAGTGTCGTAAATAATTTACGACACTGTTTTTATATTTGAAGTAACTTTCTCGTTTTAAAAAATTCTCCGGTATATTCTTGAAACAACATATCGACAAACTTAAAAAGTTTCTTTCCGTCTTCTTCACCGATATTAATAGAGTTTAAATGTTCGACTTGAACGTGCTTTAAAAATGCTGCTAAATAGATTGAGCGGCTACTCACATATACTGAGCGCTCTAAATGTTCTTCATCATAATGATCATTACATATGACACCGTGGTATTTAAACGAATATCGGTTCATGTTTTCATAACTATAACTGCCACATAATACACATTTGTCAACATTTAATAGTGCACCGTACATTGGAAATAGTTTTATAATGACAAAACTTAACACCGAATATTTTTCATTTTTATCATCGAGTAATTTAAACGCTTGATGTATTAGTCGGTATAACGACGGATCAGCGATTTCTTCGTCTGTCACTCGACTAATGAGTTCAACGATATAACTCGCTATCGTATACGTGTCAAAATCATTGTTAATGGTATTGTACCCATCGATGATATCAATTTCTGTTAATGTGCCCATACCTCGGTGTCTTGAATACGTAAATAACGTATGTTTATAGCCTTGTTTTAAACTATTAAACGGACTTCTTGGCTTGTTAAATCCACGTGCCATTAACGGTACAAGTGCACCATGTTCACTGAGTACTGTGATAATTTTACTGGACTCACTATAATTCGTTTGTCGAATCATGAATCCTTTATTTTGGTGGATCAAACTATCACCTAATATTCTTCGTCTTTATAGCCTAAGCTTCTAATAAATTGAGGTTTGTTTCTCCAGTCTTTTTGGACTTTTACCCATAATTCTAAATACACTTTGTCTCCAAGTAATGCCTCGATATCTATACGTGCAAGCGTACCAACTCGCTTTAGCATCTTACCACCTTTACCGATGACCATACCTTTTTGAGAATCACGTTCGACGTAAATCGTCGCTTCGACTTTTACTTTTTCGCCGTCATTTTCTCGCTTCATCTTCGTTACTTCAACGCCAATTGAATGTGGAATTTCTTGATCAGTTAAAAGTAAAATCTTTTCACGAATTAACTCCGATACGATAAAATGCTCTGGATGATCCGTAATTCTGTCTTTTGGATAATACATAGGGCCTTCTTCAAGGTGTGATTCAATAACATCTAATAATTGGCCAGTATTTGTACCTTGTAACGCACTGATTGGTACGACATCACTAAATTCAAAATCAGTTGTATATCGTTCAATAATTTCAGGTAACTCATCAGGGTGAATTAAATCGATCTTATTGATGACTAAAATAACAGGTGTATCTGTATCTCTAATCATATTTATGACGAATTCGTCCCCAGGACCTTTTTTCTCAGTTGCATTTACGACGAATAAAATCACTTCGGTTTCACGTAGCGTTCTTTTAGCTACGCGCATCATATGTTCACCGAGCTGATGTTTTGGTTTATGAATACCCGGTGTGTCGATAAAAATCATTTGTGCTGTTTCTGTCGTATACACACCTTGAATTTTATTTCTCGTCGTTTGTGGTTTATCACTCATAATCGCGACTTTTTGACCGAGCACGTGATTCATAAATGTCGATTTACCAACGTTTGGTCGCCCGACTATTGTAATAAAACCAGATTTAAATGTTGACATTAATCCATATCCTTTCCGCTAAATCCAAGTGGTAACAATTCATCGACCGTCTTTTTAATGCAGCGCTTATCTTTACTTAACATATAGACTGGCATATCATCATGAGTTAGTTCTTTTAATACTTGACGACATACACCACATGGACTCGCTGGATCTTTAGCATCTGTAATTACAACACATGCTTTAAACTTTGTAATCCCTCTTGCATACGCAGAAACAAGTGCTGTACGTTCTGCACAAATTGTCGCTGGATACGATGCGTTTTCGATATTTGCACCGTACACGTATTCATCGTCTTCAGTAATGAGTAATGCACCAACATTAAATTCAGAATACGGTGTATAAGCGTTTTGTTGTGCTTTGATTACTTCATCGTACCATTCATCTTTAAAAATCCCATCATCAATAATTGCCATTTATAACACTCCTATCAATTTTAATAACTTTGGTAGTAATATGATTACACCAATTAAGGCTGCGTAAATACTCGAAAGTAATACTGCAAAACTTGCGATATCTTTTGCATATTTTGCATGTTGTTCAAAATCACTCGTTACGAGGTCAACGACCTCTTCGATTGCTGTATTTAAAGCCTCTGTAAGTAGCACTAAAAATATTGCACTTAATATAAAGAGCCATTCCGTCATATTAATAGATAAAAAATAAGATACGATGATAACACATACTGCACTTACTAAATGTAAGACGTAATGAGAGTCTTTTGTAACGAGTCGTAGAAATCCAGAAAATGGATATTTAAATCGCTTCATGTTAATCTCTCGAGATTCCAAATGCATCTAATATTTCTTTTTGAAGACCGAACATTTCTTTTTCATCTGCTTCAGTCATGTGATCATATCCAAGTAAATGTAAAAATCCGTGTAAAGATAAAAACATTAATTCACGTTTATATGAGTGACCGTATTCTTCTGCTTGTTCTTTCGCACGATTTGTATTAATAATAATATCTCCAAGAGTTACTGGCATTCCTGGAATTTCTATATCATCACTTTCATCGTCTAAAAAGGCAAACGAAATCACGTCTGTCACTTCGTCTTTATTTCGATAATCTCTGTTAATTTCTTTTATTTCATCTTCTGAAACAAATGATATAGATACTTCAGCATCTTCACTTTGTTTTAAAAACTCATATGAATAATTAAGTAGTGATTCTATATCTTCTTTTTCTAAATCTGACGAATAATTCTCATCGTCTAAAAAATCAATCGTTAACATTTAAATCACCTGCTTCATATGCACGAATTATTCTTGATACAAGTGGGTGTCTCACAACGTCTTGATCTGTAAAGTGATTAATTTGAACGCCACGTACGTTTCTTAATCGTTCTACACTTTCAATTAAGCCACTTCTCGTTTTACTCGGTAAGTCAATTTGTGTTTCGTCTCCTGTGACGACCATTTTAGAACCAAATCCAAGACGTGTTAAAAACATCTTCATCTGCATTGAAGTCGTATTTTGTGCTTCATCTAATATTATAAATGCGTCGTTTAACGTACGCCCTCTCATATACGCTAGAGGTGCAACTTCAATAATGCCACGTTCGATAAGACGATCCGTATGTTCTTGCCCTAAAATAGCATGTAATCCGTCATATAATGGACGTAAATACGGGTCGACTTTTTCTTTTAAGTCTCCAGGTAAAAACCCTAAGTTTTCACCCGCTTCTACCGCTGGTCTTGTTAATACGATTCTTTTTATATCATTATCTTTTAACATTTGACACGCAATAACAACAGCTAAAAATGTTTTACCTGTACCTGCTGGGCCGATTCCAAACGTTAAGTCGCTATTTTTAATATGATTGACGTATATTTGTTGTCCAGTCGTTTTTGCTCGAACTGGTTTACCTCTATAATCTTTTGCGATTTCTTCTTTGTAAAGATCTTCTAAATACTCTAACGTTTCTTTTTCGGCCATTTGAATCGCAGATTGTAAATCACGTAAAGTCACTTGATGACCTTGTTGTTTTACGCGAAGTAACGACGTTAAAATATTATAGATTTTAACTTCTGTTTCTTCGTCATCACTTTGAATTTTAACTTCATGTCCATTTGAACGAATCTCAGCATCATATTCATCTTCTAAAACTCGAATATGGGAATCGTTTACCCCTAAAATTTGTTGTGCGTCGTCCAAATTATCAAAATGTATCACTTTTGGCATGTACTAACCCTCTCTGTTTTGAAGTATAACTATTTTTTAGATTACCTAAAATATACCATAAATAGTGATATAACTATAGTCACGAACACTACATGGATGATTTCTAATATCCCAAGTTGCTTTGGTTTCCATCCTCTCCCGTAGACATAAACCGCTCTTATAAAACCAAATGTAAATGCGATACCGACTACAGGATGGTAAATAAAACCAATAATCATTACTATAAAATGATAAATAAACGATGCCCATTTATAAGTCGGATTATTCTTCTCACGAATGACTGTTTTAACAACGAGTGCTGATCCAATGAAATATAGTGTCGATACAATCATCACAAAATATAAATTAAACGTCATTGAATGAGTATTTAAGAATGCTGTTGCACTACCTGCTAAACTGAAAATGATAATTGCTGCTATATTATTCAGCATATTTCTTTCATCGCGTGTGTAGGAAAAATAAGCATTCAATATACCGAATGGAATCATACATAGGAAAAAGAAAATGACTCTATAATCAGTAACAATCGGATAAATTAGAATTAGAAGCGATAGACTCGTAAAAAGAAGCGCACTATTTAAAACTTCATATTCTTTACGTTTAATTCTTTTAAAAAAATAAAGTATATGATCAGCTGCAAAAAATATGAACAACCATCCGACAATGAAAAACAATTGAGAAACATGGAATCCTCCTGCAACTATTCCTAATATCGGAGGCATAAAAACCATCGCCCATGCACCGTGCTGGTTTTGCTTTTTAAATTTAAACTCCATTACTCACACCTCTCCTCCATTATACAATGAATACTAATGTAAATAAAAAAGAGCTAGGTAATTACCTAACTCTTCTCATCTTACTTTTCGGCGGACCGAGAATCTCTTTCATCACGATACCGTTAACGACTGCTTCTTTATCGAATGATAACTTTTTATTGTACGGACTATCGTCAAAGATAACTTGTTTTACTTCATCAGTTCCATTCGTGAGAACTGATTTTTCTTTATTTTTTTGTAGCTCTGCGACTCTCTTTTTCGCTTCATCCGCTTGACGCTGTCTTTCTCTAAGTCGTTCTTTTTCACGTTTATATTTGTCCTCAACGGCCTTTTTAGAAGTTTTGTCTAACTTAGGTTTTCCTTGTTGTGTTGTCGTCTCTTGCTTTAAGTCCGTAAATTCTTTTTTTAAACGTTTAAACTCGTCCACCGCTTCAGTTTTTGATTTTTGATATTTTTCATTTAGTTTATCAAAATCAATATTTCTTGGATTCTTAGATTGCTTTTCCTTTTCTTTAGCATCATTGAGATATGATATTATCCCACCAATAGCAAAAATTATTAATGGTACGAGTAACTCCATATTATCACTTACTCTTCTTCATTATATTTCGTTGGATCTGTCATCTTGTTAATAGAATCTCTCATTTTTGTGTCTGCTTCGATGTTCTTTAAATCGTAGTATTCACTTACAGTGATACGGCCTTCCTCTAAAGCTTTTGCAAATGCAAGTGGTACTCTAGATTCAGATTCTACTACTTTCGCGTGCATCTCTTGAACACGTGCTTTCATTTCTTGCTCTTCTGCTACTGCCATTGCACGGCGCTCTTCAGCTTTTGCTTGAGCGATATTTTTATCTGCCACAGCTTGTTCAGTTTGAAGGTCTGCACCGATGTTTTTACCGATATCTACGTCAGCGATATCAATCGATAGAATTTCAAACGCAGTTCCTGAGTCTAGTCCTTTTTCAAGTACAGTTTTTGAGATTAAATCTGGGTTTTCTAATACAACTGTGTGATGCTTTGAAGAACCGATTGTCGATACGATACCTTCACCAACACGTGCTACAATTGTTTCTTCACCGGCACCACCGACGAGACGGTCGATGTTGGCACGTACTGTAATACGCGCTTTCGCTTTTACTTCGATACCATTCATTGCAACACCGGCAATAAATGGCGTTTCGATAACTTTCGGGTTAACTGACATTTGAACTGCTTCTAAAACGTCACGGCCTGCTAAGTCAATTGCTGCACAGCGTTCAAACGTTAAGTTAATATCTGCACGTTGTGCCGCAATTAATGCATCAATTACTCTGTCTACGTTACCACCAGCTAAGTAGTGTGATTCTAATTGGTTTGTCGTCACATCAATACCAGCTTTACGTGCTTTAATTAACGGTTCTACAACACGTTTTGGTTTAACTTTTCTTAAACGCATACCAATTAACGTAAATATACCAATCTTAACTCCAGCAGCTAATGCTGAAATCCATAATCCTACTGGAACAAAAGATAAAATAAACATTACCGCTATAAAAATAACGACAACGAATAATATAAGTGAGATTAAACCACCTGTCATTAATTATCCACCTCTTCATTTTTTATCGGTCTAACAACAATTCGAGTACCTTCAACGAAGATCACTTTTACTTTAACGTCTCTTTCTATAAAAGTTCCCTCTGCTACCGCATCAATTCTATTATCATCGATTATTACTGTTCCAGAAGGTCTTAATGGTACTGCAGTCACTCCTACTTTTCCAAGTAGATAAGAACGGTCATCAAATGAAGTATAACCACTTTCGCTGTCTGTCGCGTCTGTCAAGACAAAACGCTTCCATAATGGGACTCTCTTCTTTTTCATTTTGACTAAAACACCTACCTCTATCGCAACTAAAATGATAATGAGAAATACGATAACACTATAAAGCATTAGGTCATTCGTTATAAATATAATACTTATAAAGAGTAAAATCGTTCCGATGACGCCGAGTACTAATCCGAAGATAAAAAACTCTAAAACGATTAGTGCAGACGCAACTAATAGTAATAACAACGCAAACACACTCGACTCGTTTACGAGTATATGTCCGAGATAAAATGTGAAGATCGAAAATATACTCAGTACACCAACGAAATTAATTTTGTGTGAAAAGAGTTGATATGTAAGTCCTAGAAAGAACGTTAACAAAAGAATTGTTGAAACGACTGGACTCGATATAAAGTTAATAATATTTATCAATAACCCGTTCACGTTGAATTCCTCCATTTTATTATACATAACTCCATTAATTTTTTATATAAAAAAGGGGATGATTCTCATCATCCCTTTATTTATAATTCTGTTACTCGAGGGAGTTACACGAATTATCTAAATTTACGTTTACGTGCCGCTTCTGATTTTTTCTTACGTCTTACAGAAGGTTTTTCGTAATATTCTCTTTTACGTGCTTCTTTAATCGTACCGCTTTTAGAAACTGTACGCTTGAAACGACGTAACGCATCTTCGATAGATTCGTTTTTTCTTACTACTGTTTTAGTCATCGTGTTCCCCTCCCTCCGAAATAACACAAAGAGCAAATATTTAAGATATTAAAATAATATCTAGTGTATATTATATTATAAATTTAATAATATGGTCAAGGTGTTTTAATATTCTGAATTACTTTTTTCACCTAGAACAATTTTCACACCACTTGATGCACCAAGTCTTGTTGCACCTTTTTCAATCATTTGTAATGCGTCTTCTTTAGAGCGGATGCCTCCACTTGCTTTAACACCGAGTGCATCTCCAACTGTTGACTTCATTAGCGTAACGTCTTCTACTGATGCTCCTCTTCCGTTAAATCCTGTTGAAGTTTTAACGAAATCTGCACCTGCTTTTTTAGAAAGTTCACTCGCTGTTACGATCTCATCAGGAGTTAGTAACGCTGTTTCAATAATTACTTTAACAAGCGCTTCACCTTTAACATTTACGACTGCTTCTATGTCTTTTTGAACCGTTTCTAAATCTCCAGTTTTTAATGCGCCGATATTAATGACCATGTCAATTTCATCAGCACCATTACGAATCGCTTGAACCGTTTCAAACTGTTTAACTTCTGACGTCGTCGCTCCGAGTGGGAATCCAATAACTGTACAAACTTTCGTGTCGCTACCTTCAAGTAGAGACTTACATAGCTCAACGTGTGACGGATTCACACAGACGCTAAAGAAATTATATTGTTTTGCTTCTTCACATAATTTTTTAATATCGTCTGTTGTTGTATCTGGTTTTAATAATGTGTGATCGATATATCGTTCTATTTTCATTTAAATCCTACTTTCCATATGTGCAGCTTCACTTGTGTGCACATGTCTTTCTAAATAATCGTACTGTTTTACCATCGGTTTTTCGAGCACTTTAACGATTTCACCTTTTGATACTGGATAACCTGGCTCTGTCACTTTAACTTTAACGAGTTCACCAGTTAGGCTTTCATCTCCATCTACTGCTACTTTCATGTAATTATCCGCATGTCCAACGAGAATACCGTCTTCCATTTTTTCAGGAATAATTTCTAATACGTCATCTTTAAACTTCTCAGCATAGCTTAACGCAAGTGCGTCCGATAACTCGATGAGTTTTTTTACACGCGCTTCTTTCGTTTCATTATCGATTTGATCTTTCATACGTGCAGCTGGTGTTCCTGTACGTGTTGAGTACGGGAATACGTGTAATTCTGAGAAATGATGCTTTTTAATGAAATCATATGTTTCCATAAACTCTTCTTCTGTTTCACCAGGGAATCCAACGATAACATCTGACGTAATCGCAGCACCTGGCATCATTTCTTTAAGTCTTAAAATACGAGATTCATAAAAGTCCATCGTGTACTTACGTCTCATACGTTTTAAAACAGTATCTGATGCAGATTGAACAGGTATATGGAAGTGTCTTACAATTTTATTTGAATGATAAATAACTTCGAGTACTTCATCTGTTAATTGCGACGCTTCGATACTAGAGATTCTTAAGCGATTAAGACCTTCGACTTTTTCGAGATCTTTTAATAGCATTGCTAAGTTATAATCTTTTAAGTCTTCACCATATCCACCAGTATGAATACCTGTTAAAATGATTTCTTTATAACCTGCTTCAACAAGTTTTTCTGCTTGTTCAATTACCTTTTCAGGGTCTCTAGAACGCATTAAACCACGTGCCCACGGAATAATACAAAATGTACAGAAGTTATTACACCCTTCTTGAATTTTTAACGTCGCACGTGTGCGGTCTGTAAAGTACGGTACGTCCATTTCTTCAAACGTACGTTTTTTCATAATGTTTTGAACACGGTTAATCGGTTGACGTTCTTCATGATACTGTTCGACATAGTCAATTAACTTATCACGATTTTCTGTACCGATAATTATATCGACACCAGGTATTGCTTCTATCTCTTTTGGTGCTGTTTGAGCATAACATCCAGATACTGCAATGACTGCATCTGGATTTTGACGAATCGCTCGACGAATCACTTGACGTGACTTTTTATCACCTGTATTCGTTACTGTACAAGTGTTCACAACAAAAACATCAGCATTATCTTCAAACTCAACGCGTGAATATCCTGCATCTTTAAAAATTTGCCACATCGCTTCGGTTTCGTAATGGTTTACTTTACAACCGAGCGTTGAAAAAGCAACTGTTTTTTCCATCTATATCAAATCTTTCTTATAAAATAATCATCAGCTATTTTAACATAATGAAAAGTGCGCTTCAATAAACGTTAATTATAGAAGCTGTCGATCACCGATAACATATATAAAGGTGCGGTCTCTGCACGTAATATACGTTTCCCGAGTTGAACGATTGTAAAGTTATTATGTGACGTGACTTCACTCTCTGTAAATCCACCTTCAGGTCCGAAAATAATCGCGATATGTGTGTCTGTTCTATTTAAAGCAGTTGCGAATTTTTTATTTTCTTGAAGACGAACATCTTCATAACCTATAAAGACGTTATCATACTGTGTAAAATCTATTGACTTTAGTTTACCTAGAAATTCGATCGTAGGTATCGTATTACGTTTTGACTGTTCGCTTGCTTCTGTTACGATTTTTTCAAAACGTGTTTTACGTTTTTGTTTTTTCTTTTCATCAAGCTTTACAACTGAACGATCTGCGTCATAAAAGTAGAAATGTTCCGCACCGAGTTCGGTACTTTTTTGCAGCATAAAATCAAGTTTATCTCCTTTTAAAAACGGAGTATATACACTCACTTTAATGTTGCTCTCTACACTTTGAAGCGTCGAAATCACTTCTATTTTAAATGGAGTGTCTTCAATTATGTTCACGATAAAGACATCTTTGTTTTTGTCCACAACTTCTATTTTGTCACCAATAGACATACGCATCACATTAAAAATGTGATGCGTATCTATATTTAAGTCTGTATAAATTTCGTTTTCTTGTAAAACAGTATCTACAAAATATCTTTGCATAGCACTTATCCTTTTTTAGATAGTATACTCACCCATCCATCGTCTTCTAAAACTTCGATTATACTAAATCCAGCATCTTTTAATTGTGAAAGAATATCTTCTTTTTTCTCTACAATAATACCACTTGAGATAAAGTAACCGCCATCGTTTAATACTCGATAAGAATCTGTAATCATATCCTCAATAACATGAGCTAATATATTAGCAACGACTATATCGTAATTTTTTGTCTCATTTTTTAATAAATCCGCAGCTCTTAAATCGACTGGTTTAGTATCGTTTAATTTAAAGTTTTCTTCAGCAACTTTTAATGATAACGTGTCTATATCTGTTGCTGTTAAGTCTCTCGCACCCATTAAATACGCGCCGATTGTTAGAATACCAGAACCTGTACCAACATCGATCACTTTATGTTCCGGACGTATGATTTTTTCGATAAACGTTAAACACATCGACGTCGTCGGATGGTCTCCTGTACCAAATGCCATTCCTGGATCAAGTTTAATTAAACGGTCATTAGCGTCATATTCATAATCATCCATTTCCCATGACGGAACAATGACAAATGACTCTGACACTCTAAAACTGTGGAAATACTTCTTCCATTCATTTTCCCAATCCGCTTCTTCTACAGTATCCACTGTAACTTCAATCTCGTCACGATTAATGATTGCTTCATTTTCAGAAATGAACTGATTAATGAGGTTCAGCTTTTCATCGAGATTTTCTGTCTCATCGTAATATACTGAAATACGAATATCGGACTCTGGATAATCACTTTCGTTTAAACGGAATTTATGTTCGAAATCATCGATATTACTTTTCATTAAATCAACTGAATAATCGACAGAAATACCATTAGAAATATCTGTTAAAAATAGAGATAGTGGTGCTTCATTTTCAATCTGTGAGTGTAACGAAATTTTATACCACTTCATAATTAGTCCCCTTTAAAGAATCGACGTGCTTTATCTGTAAATGATTCTTGCGATCCTTTTACTTGATTACCGTTTAGTTCGGCCAGTCTTCTAAATAATTCTTTTTCTTCTTCTGAAAGTTTCGTCGGTGTCTCTACTCGAATTGTAACGATTTGGTCACCAAAACCAAATCCATTGACGTTTTTAACACCTTTTTCTCTAAGACGTAATTTACGTCCAGACTGAGTGCCTGCTTTCACGTCGATTTCAACTGGTCCGTGTAATGTCGGTACTTTTACTTGGTCACCAAGCGCTGCTTGTGAGAACGTAATAGATAATTCATAGTGAATATCGTCACCATCACGTACGAACTCTTTGTCTGGTTTCACTCTAAATGCGATATAAAGGTCACCCGCTGGTCCACCGTTATATCCAGGTTCACCATATCCTTGAAGACGTACTTGTTGTCCGTTATCAATACCTTCAGGAATAGTCACTTCGATTTCAACATCTTTTTGTATTGTTCCTTTTCCGTGACACTTATCACATGGATGTTCGATTTCTTGACCTGTTCCTCCACATGTTGGACATGTACGTTGTGTTCTAATTTTACCGAATGGTGTATTTTGTTCTACATTGACGTTACCTGTTCCTGAACACGTTGAACATGTCTTTTTAGACGTTCCGGCTTTTGCTCCGCTTCCATCACAATGATCACATTCAACTTCTTTTGTGATTGTGACAGTCTTTTTACCTCCGAAAACCGCTTCTCTAAAGTCGATTGTCATCGTATATTGTAAATCGTCACCTTGGCGTGGTGCATTTGGGTCTTGACGACGGCTTCCACCGAAGAAACTTGAGAATATATCTTCAAATCCTCCAAATCCACTTCCACCGAAGTCATTAAATCCACCGCCGAATCCTCCAGTACCATCAAATGCACTATGTCCAAACTGATCATACTGACGACGTTTTTCATCGTCATATAGTACGTCGTATGCTTCTGTTACTTCTTTAAATTTTTCGTCTGCGCCTTCTTCTTTGTTAATATCTGGGTGATATTTCTTAGACAGTTTACGATATGCGCGCTTAATTTCTTCTTTTGTTGCGTCTTTGTTTACGCCTAATACGTCATAATAATCTTTTTTAGTAGCCAATTTTTCTCCTCCAACATACAAATATTACCATTTAAAAAAGTCAAAGCCAAATGCATTGGCTTTGACTTTAAGAGTCTATCTATATTACTTGTTGTCGTCTTCGTTAACTTCTTTAAAGTCCGCATCTACAACGTCATCATCTTGAGCTGGTTGACTAGCGTCACCTTGTTCTTGTTGCATTTCTTGGTAAACTCTCATAGAAACTGCTTGAAGTGCTTGTTCAAGTGCTTCTTTCTTAGATTTAATTTCATCTAAGTTATTCTCTTCAAGTGCTTTTTGTAATGCATCTTTCGCTTCGTTTACGCTCGTTTTTTCATCTTCAGTAACTTTGTCGCCAAACTCTTCTAAAGTTTTACCACTTTGGAATACGAGTTGGTCTGCTTCGTTTTTAAGATCTGCTTCTTCACGACGTTTTTTATCTGATTCTGCATTTTCTTCTGCTTCTTTGATCATGCGTTCGATATCTTCGTCTGAAAGATTTGAAGATGCTTCAATTTTAATGCTTTGCTCTTTACCAGTTCCTAAGTCTTTTGCAGACACGTTTACGATACCGTTTTTGTCGATATCAAACGTAACTTCGATTTGTGGTACTCCACGTGGTGCTGCTGGAATGTCTGTTAATTGGAAACGTCCAAGCGTTTTGTTGTCTGCAGCCATCTCACGCTCACCTTGTAGAACGTGGATATCTACTGCTGGTTGGTTATCTGCTGCTGTAGAGAACACTTGTGATTTACTAGTTGGGATTGTCGTATTTCTTTCAATTAAAATTGTGTTTACGCCACCCATTGTTTCAATACCAAGTGATAACGGTGTAACGTCGAGTAATACTACGTCTTTTACATCTCCAGATAATACTCCACCTTGGATTGCTGCACCCATTGCAACAACTTCGTCTGGGTTAACAGAGCGGTTGATTTCTTTACCTGTTTCTTTTTTGATTGCTTCTTGTACCGCCGGAATTCTCGTTGAACCACCGACTAAAATAACTTCGTCAAGATCTGAGAAACTTAAGCCAGCATCTTTAATTGCGTTACGTACAGGAATCATTGTTCTTTCAACTAAATCGTGTGTTAACTCATCAAATTTAGAACGCGTTAATGTCGTTTCTAAGTGTAATGGACCTGCTTCTCCTGCACTAATGAATGGTAGAGAAATTTGTGCTGATGAAACACCTGATAAGTCTTTTTTCGCTTTTTCAGCTGCATCTTTTAAGCGTTGCATCGCCATTTTATCTTGTGATAAATCAATGCCGTTGTCTTTTTTGAAGATGTCTACTAAGTAGTCGATGATTTTTTCGTCAAAGTCATCTCCACCTAGTTTGTTATCCCCACTCGTAGCTAGTACGTCGAACACACCGTCACCAAGTTCTAAAATAGAAACGTCGAACGTACCTCCACCTAGGTCAAATACGAGTACTTTTTCTTCCTCTTCTTCTTTGTCTAAACCATATGCTAACGCTGCAGCTGTTGGTTCGTTAATGATACGCTCTACTTCAAGACCAGCGATTGTACCTGCGTTTTTAGTCGCTTGACGTTGTGAGTCATTGAAGTATGCTGGAACTGTAATAACTGCATGTGTCACTTTTTCACCTAAATAGCTTTCTGCTGTTTCTTTTAAATCTTGTAAAATCATCGCAGAGATTTCTTCTGGTGTATATGATTTACCTGCAACTTCTTCTTTATAGTCTGAACCCATGTGACGTTTAACACTCATCACTGTATCAGGGTTAGTAATCGCTTGACGTTTTGCAACCTCACCAACTTGTCTTTCTCCATCTTTAAACGATACAACTGATGGTGTCGTTCTGTTACCTTCACGGTTAGCGATAACTTTCGCTTCTCCACCTTCTAATACTGAAACTACTGAGTTTGTAGTACCTAAGTCAATACCAATAATTTTAGCCATAATTAAAATTCCTCCATAAAATATCTATATTATATCTGTTAATATTATTCGCTTACTTTGACCATGCTCGCTCGAATGACACGGTCTTTTAGTAAATACCCTTTTTGGAATTCTTCAATCACTACACCAGATTCAACACCGTCTTTTGCTTCCGTCATAATTGCTTGATGGAAATTCGGATCAAACGGTTCGTCTAATGCTTTGATTTGAGTAATTCCATTTGCTTCAAGTTTATTTAAAAAGTCGTTATAGACCATTTCAACACCCTTATGCAGTGATTCAAACGATTCAGAATCTCCTGTTTCTTGAAGCGCACGTTCTAAATTATCTAGCACCGATAATAGATCAGTCGCTAAACTTTGATTTTTATATTTGTTATTTCTTTCTGTTTCTTCTCTAGAACGTCTTTTAAAATTTTCAAATTCTGCATAAAGTTTTAAATATTTGTTTTCAGATTCATCCAGTTGTTGCTCTAACTGTTCTACTGGATTTTCTTCTACTTCTTCAACTTCTTCGATTTCTTCCAAATCTTCGTTCTTTTCTTCTGTAAGTTCTTCAGTTTCTTTTAGTTCTTCTTCTTGTATGTTTTCATTCTTCTTTTCCACGCACTAACTCTCCTTTTGATTAAATGCATGTAATAATGTGATTATTTTTTGATACCCCATAATTTCTGGGCCAATCACCATCAAGTTAGCCGTCACATCGTTATAAGTGACGTTTGTTGATACGATTGATAAAAGTTCATAGTTTTCATCGATTTCTTCACCAAAACGTACTTCAACTTCACGACTATGTGATCGTAATTGTGGAAGTTTTGCATGCTCAATGTCATTGTAAAGTTGAGTGAGCGTTTCTACATCAGTTTCAAAGTCTCTCAGTAAAAATCCGAGTCCTGAGTAAAACGATACTGTTTTCTCATCGCCTAGGTTCTCGATTTTTTCGGATAATTTTAATAAAAACTGCTGTAACAACGGATTGTTTTTAACGAGATGCGTTTTAACAATATTAATTGCTTCTTTAATAGAAGCATCAATAAGTAATACATTTAAGTCTCTCGTTAACACATCTAAATCGTGCTGTTTTATATCTCGTGACTTTCTAATCGTCACTTGCTTTACCGCTTCACTATCTAACACGATGACTAAAAGCACAAGCGCGTCTGAAATCGATGTGAGGTAAACACCTTTAACTACTTCTTTTTCATCTGTTAATGTAACGTAAGTTAAATGTTGTGTTTTGTTGCTAAGTGTATGCGCAATACCTTGTCCTAAACGATTTAAATTCGACTCATTAAAATCAAATTTTAAGTCGATTTTTGCTGGCATATTTTCGATATCTCGTTGAATATCCTCGATGTACTTTCTAAGACCTTTTCTCGATGGAATTCGTCCCGATGAAGTATGTGCTTTAGAAAGAAATCCAAGATTTTCTAACTCTGCCATTTCGTTACGAATTGTCGCACTAGAAACATCTAATGGATATTTCTCTAACAATCGCTTTGAACTAATCGGTACGCTCACATTTAAAAAATCATCTACAATAAAATGAAGAATGATCTCTTGACGTTTTGTAAGCATCCTTTCACCTCATTAGCACTCATCATCTCTTAGTGCTAATTCTATAATAATCAATAGGTCAAAGAATGTCAAGACTTAACCCTCAATCGATTAAAAAATCAATAAACACGTCGTTTCCAACCATTTTCCCTTGCTCTGTCAACGATAAATATTCTCCGTTTATTTGTAAATTATTTTGATTAATATGCTTTTCAATAACATCTCCATATATATCAAAAAGAGAAACTCCATATTTATCTTTAAACTGTTTGATTTTTAGTCCTTTGTTTAATCTTAAGTTTAAAAACATTTCTTCTTCGTACATCTCTTTATTAGTTAATTTATGAATTTCCTTAATCGCATTCGTATCTTCTTTCATACGATTAATATAGTGCGGTACTGGTTTTACATTAAAATATCTTTCTCCATTTACATATCCATGGCTCCCAGCACCTGCACCGTAATATTCATTGTTTTTCCAGTATGTCTTATTATGCATCGATTCATACTTTGGATATGATGAAAAATTTGATATCTCATATTGGTGATAACCTATTTCTTTTAAACCTTCCATTACACGCTCATATCTTTTTCCTTCTACTTCAGAATTTGCTATGTGTAATTTCCCTTGTTTAATTTTGTTATAAAAAATCGTATGTTTTTCAACAATCAATGAATACCAAGAAATATGTTTTGGTTGTAACACTTTTATATTATTCAATGAGTCTTCAATATGTTGAGACGTTTCCCCAGGAAGGTTATACATAAGATCAATCGAGTAATTATCTAAACCAATTTTTTCCATATGATTAATAGAGCGATAAATATCATCAAAATTATGCGTACGTCCAAGAATTTTTAATAGCTCGTTATCAAATGTTTGTACACCGAGAGACACGCGATTTACACCGTATTCTTTTAATAGACTGATTTTTTCAGTCGTTAACTCATCTGGATTTGCTTCGAACGTATACTCATGACTGACATTAAAATTATCATTAATAAATAAAAGTAATCGTTCAAGCTGGTTCAGATTTAAAGCGGTTGGTGTTCCGCCACCGACGTATATCGTTTTTAAACTACGTTCTTTTAAGTACTTTAATTCTTTAATTAACATATCTACATACGTGTCGACGGGCTGATTGTCGATTAAAAACTTATTAAAGTCGCAATATGCACAAATTCGATTACAAAACGGAATGTGAATATATAGGCTATCCATAATTGCCTCCTTAAAAAAAATGAGAAATCATGAAACATGATTTCTCTTTTAAAATAATCAATTAGTCTTCATCCATACGTAATACTGCTAAGAAAGCTTCTTGTGGAATTTCAACTGAACCAACAGCTTTCATCTTCTTTTTACCTTCTTTTTGCTTTTCTAGTAGTTTACGTTTACGTGATACGTCCCCACCGTAACATTTAGCAAGTACGTTTTTACCAATCGATCGTATATTTGTACGTGAAATAATTTTGTTTCCAAGCGCCGCTTGAACAGGCACTTCAAATTGCTGACGTGGAATTAACTCTTTTAGTTTCTCTACGAGTGCACGTCCTCTTTGATATGCAAAGTCTCTATGAACGATAATACTTAATGCATCGACGACTTCGTTATTTAGTAAAATATCCATTTTAACTAATTTCGATTCTTTATATCCGATGATTTCGTAGTCTAAACTTGCATATCCTTTCGTATGAGACTTTAACGTATCGAAGAAATCAAATACGATTTCTGCTAATGGTATTTCATATTTAACATTCACGCGAATATCATCTAAATAATCCATCGTTATAAAGTTACCACGATTCTTCTGACAAAGTTCCATCACTGCACCAACATAATCGTTTGGTACCATAATCTCTGCCTTTACATAAGGTTCTTCGATATAATCAATTAAATCTTGTTTTGGCATTTGTGACGGGTTATCTACGTTATGTATTTCACCGTCTGTTGTATGCACTTTATAAATCACTGAAGGTGCTGTCGCAATTAAGTCAATACCAAATTCACGCTCTAGTCGTTCTTGGATAATCTCCATATGAAGCATTCCTAAAAAACCAGTACGATAACCAAATCCTAATGCTTGAGAAGACTCTGGTTCAAACTCTAATGCAGAGTCATTTAACTGTAATCTTTCAAGAGCTTCACGTAAATCTACATAGTCTCCAGAATCAATTGGATATAGTCCACAGTACACCATCGGGTTCATACGTTTATATCCAGGTAGCGGAGTATCTGTTGGGTTGTTTGCATGTGTAATCGTATCACCAACACGTGCGTCAGATACTGATTTTACTTGTGCTGCTAAAAATCCAACGTCTCCAACAGTTAGTTCGTCAACTGCCATTGGAGCTGGCGTATGTATGCCGACTTCAGTTACTTCAAATTCGGTACCTGTTTGCATCATACGAATTTTATCTCCAACTTTAACCGTACCGTCAAACACACGAATCGACGAAATCGCACCACGATATTGATCGTATTCAGAGTCAAAAATTAACGCTTTTAAAGGTGCACTTGGATCACCTTCAGGTGGTGGTACAGTGTCTACGATACTTTCTAATATATCATCGATACCAATATCCGCTTTTGCAGATGCGCGTACCGCATCGTCTTTATCTAGACCAATGACATCTTCAACTTCCTGTGCAACACGTTCTGGATCTGCAGCAGGTAAGTCTATTTTATTAATTACAGGTACTAATTCTAACTCGTTATCTAATGCAAGATAAACGTTCGCGAGTGTCTGTGCTTCGATACCTTGAGCAGCATCGACGACTAAAATTGCACCTTCACATGCCGCGAGAGAACGTGATACTTCATAAGAGAAGTCGACGTGCCCTGGTGTATCGATTAGGTGGAAAATATACTCTTCTCCATTTGGTCTTGTATATTTTAACTGAACAGCGTTTAACTTAATCGTAATACCACGCTCTTGTTCAAGCTCCATTGCATCGAGTAGTCTGTCGGACATATCACGTGCAGCTACTGATTCTGTATGCTCAAGTAATCGATCGGCTAATGAAGATTTCCCGTGATCGATATGAGCTATAATAGAAAAGTTTCTAATTTTCTTTTGTCTTTCTAAACGCTTTTTGTCGTCCATAATATATCCAACACCTTTACTAACAATTGAATTAATTATATCAATTTCATATAGTTTCATCAATTCATTTTGAAAGTGTACATTGCATTACACTTGTAAATCTGATAGAATATTTTTGTTGCAATCAAAGTTGTACAACTTTTAACTCTGGAGGTGCAAACATGGCTAACATTAAATCAGCAATTAAACGTGTTAAAACTACACAAGCAGCTACTGAACGTAACATTGCTCAAAAGAACGCAATGCGTACTGCAATCAAAGCTGCAGAAACTGCGAAAGAGAACAACGCTGAAAATGTTGAAGAATTAGTAAACAAAGCAATCAGCTTAGTTGATAAAGCTTCTAACAAAAACTTATTACACAAAAATAAAGCAAGTCGTTTAAAATCTAAACTTGCTAAGTAAAGAAAACTTCCTAATTTTAGGAAGTTTTCTTTTTTTATATTTTGCTTATGAATACTTCAAATAAAGCTTCGCTATCTAAATACGTTGATTTTAACTCATAATCCATATCTCTAATTAACACCATTTTTTGAAGTAATACTTCTAACGGATACTGATTGACTTGAGACATCGCTAATTTCACACGATACGGATGCACTTTTAAACGACTACTAATTTCATCTTGACGCATTCCCTCGTTCATTAAAATCTTCGTTTGATAATATAACCTAAACTGTGACGAGATTAGCCCGAGTAATTTAATAGGCTCTTCTTTTTGTAATATTAAATCTCTAAATACATCGACCGCTTCACGCTTTTGATTTTTAAGAATAAAGTCTGTTAAAGAAAACACGTTTGCTTCTAAACTTTTACTAACTATAATATTCACGTCTTCAACTGTAATTATATCGTGGGCAAACAACATCAACTTTTCTAACTCATTTTTAACAATCGTATAATTCGCACCTGTACGATTTAGTAATTCATTTACTGCATCGTTTCGAATTGTCAAACCTTCACTTTTAACAGCGTCGTTAATATGTTGAACGAGTTCACGTTCATTCATTTCTTCACACTCAATGATTTTCCCTTGTTTTTTTATGAGTTTCGTAATCTTTTTTCGGTTGTCTAATTTTTCAGCAGATGTCACGAAAATGAGTAACGTATCGTCTTCTTTGTCCTCGATATATTGGATCATTTTATCGATGTTGTGATCGATAGACGTTCTCTTCTTTTCGGCTGTAAATAAAAATGCATCTTTTACAATCACGACTTTTCGATCCGATAAAAACGGTAGCGTAATACACTCTTCGATAATATGTTCAATCTCTGTTTCGATATAATCAAAGACGATTCGATTAAAGTCATCGACTGTTGCTAAATAGTCTTTCGTTAACTTATTGACTGTTTCGTCTATACGCACTCTATTCTTTCCGTATACTAAATAGAGTTTTTCCATGTAATCACCATTCTTAATTGAATTCACTATAGATTTTTCTCTAACTCTATTCTATACTATAAATAAGTAATAGGGGGTTATGTCATGAATAAATTTGAAAAAAATGTACAATCTAAAAATAACGACGTAATCGATTCAGGACTTGCATTTTTAGTCGGACTTTTAGGATTCACTGCAGTCTATGTGATTGCACAAATTTTCCAAATCGTCGCGAGTTTTAACTAGAGCTAATTTTATTAGCTCTTTTTTTATTTATAACAACGGTTCTCTATCTTTCGTAATTTATGTTTTGTACAATAGCCATTCTTTTTAAAAGTAATCTCGACCATCCCGGATTCTTTAGTACTTACAATTTCCTTATTGTACTTGGTGAGTAAATCCGTTACCTCTTTATGCGGATGCCCATATGAATTATTTACCCCACTCGATATAAGTGCTAAATTAAATTCTCTTTCTACAAGATCCACGCCGGTACTCGTATTCGAACCGTGGTGGCCAATTTTTACGATATCTATTTTGTTCACATTTTTTAATATTTCTTCTTCATACTCTACACTTAAATCTCCGAGCATTAGTATATGATAGTCAAATAGATTTACATCTAGCACAATCGACTGGTCATTTGAATTATTTGTATGAATGATTGTATTGACATTTTTTAAAGTTATACGCTTAAACTTTAACTCACTTACTTCTGTAGAGTAAAGGATATTTGATTCACTAAATTGTTTTAAATATCCTTCAGTAAGCTTTTCATCTCGCGGGTTTATATATACGTTCTTAATCGGCAGTTTACTACTAATATAAGTCGCTTCACCCATATGGTCGTTGTCCATATGACTAATGACGAGTAAGTCTATTTTTCTTATACCATTTTCTTTTAAATACGGTAAAATCGTTTTTTCTGCAAGTCGAATTTCATAATCATTTCTATAAAATTTGCCACCAGTATCTACGAGAATTGTTTGATTGTACTTTTCATCGATGATTAAAAACGCATCCCCTTGTCCGACATCGACCATTACAAATTTTATATTGTCTTTAAAGTTAAACGACGATAATAATAAAAATACAATAAATATTAACGTCATTCGAATTATTTCTTTGAGACTTTTTGTCAGTACAGTTCTTATATGAAAATAGCTAATAATCGCTAATATGACGATAAATATCGACGATATGTTTTTTATCGGCAAACGGTGTTCAATTACATTCCCTAAATAAAGTATGAGTGATGTATTCGTTGAAAAGATTAAGTGTAGAAGATAATCAAAACATTCCGGAAGATACGTAAATAGACTCATGTTAAAAATAAAAACAGAAGGGAAAATGACAAAACTGAATATTGGACCGAATATTAAGTTCATTACAATTCCACTGATCGACACTTCGTTAAAGTGAAATAGTATTAAAACAATTGTACACACTTCACATATTACAGTAACAATTATCATTTGTATGAAAGGTTGTCTATCATTAAAGAAATGACGGCTAAGAATAATTGTGAACGTCGTAATATATGACAACTGAAAACCTGCATGAAAAATTATATAAGGATGAATTACAAATTGAATAATTGCAGTTAAACTGATGATCGCTAAATACGGTTTTTTATTAAAATAACTCGTAATAATGAGTAACACTGCCATAAGTACAGCTCGAAGTACACTTGGAGAAAATATATTAATCATTAAAAATATAAGTAAACATATGACTACGAGTGCTTTAACATATTCAATCGGTAGTCTAAATCGTGTAAATAAAAATATCAGTACCATCGTAATATACGCAACGTGTGTACCTGAAATCACGTATAAATGGTAAATACCGAGCTTTTGAAGTGCTGAAAAGAATTGTGAATCTAGCATCATCTTATTACCGATTGACAGCATTAATATATCCCCGGTGTACGGATAATTACTAATCTTTAAAACTTTTTCGGTATACTTATATTTTAAATTATTGATTTTCATCTTTACTGTTTTCTTCGTTTCTGAACAGTTTGAACGATCGTCTTTCACATAAATACTTCCAACTACGTTAGAAATTTTCATCGATAACGCTTGATTACGTTTAATAAAATTTCTTTCAATATTTGGTTTCACGACTTCAAAATCGCCATTACACATTGTACCGATTGGAAGGAGTGCTTCATTCTCCATATAAACATAAAAACGATAATTTTCATATTCACCAATATAAGAAATCGTATCGTTATTATATTTGTAGTCTGATATTGTGAAGTAATCAATAGTCTCCTCTTTAAAGGTATCTCTATTAGAATAGAAATATGTACTAGAAATAATTACAGAAATTAAAATTAACGTATATACGATATAACTAAATCTCTGTATAAAGACGATATATGTAATAATGACCATAAAAAATAACCCTAGCAGTGGAATTTTCACGATTAACGCTCCACTGACTAAGGCTAAAAAAATTAAAAATAAAATCATAATTTCACTTTTAAGTATTCATATATTTTATCGACATCTAAATCGATCTGTGTATATTTAACACCTGTCTTATCGAGTAATTCAATTGCATACGGATGGTTTTTATACGACTCTCTATAATAAATGTTTTTAATACCTGCTTGAATTAATGCTTTTGTACAATGTATACATGGGAAGTGTGTTACGTATATCGACGCATTCTCTGTCGATACTCCGTTTTTAGAACATTGAAGTAACGCGTTAACTTCTGCGTGAATCGTACGAATGCAGTGACCATCTTCTAAATAACAACCGACGTCTATACAGTGATCTTCTCCACTTACTGAACCGTTATACCCACCAGCAATAATACGGTTATCTTTAACAATTGTAGCCCCTACACTTAAGCGTTCACACGTTGAACGTAGTGCGAGTAACATCGCCTGAGCCATAAAATATTCGTGCCAATTGATACGCTCCACAGTTTCACCCCTAAATTTCTATATCATTTTCTAAGTTTTCAAACGTTTTTTGACCAATACCAGGTATGTTCATTAAATCTTCTTTCTTTTCAAACAAACCATTCTCTTCACGATAATTAATAATCGTTTCAGCTTTCTTTGCACCGATTCCATTTAACGTCATCAGTTCGTCTTTACTCGCTTTATTTATGTTGACGATATGGCTACTTGAAGTTTCACGCTCTGTTTCGATTATTTCACCTTTTGCTGGTACATAAATGCTCATTTCATCTCTTAACTTTTCTGATTGATTAATTTGGTTTAAGTCTGCAGAGTCAAGTGGTTCACCGAGTAATATAATGTCTTTAACTCTCGCGTCCTTTGGCATTTCATATACATTTGGATGCTTAACAGCACCTTTTATTTCAACAAATATTGAGTTTAGACTCATAGTATCTACTTCTTCTTCGACTTGTGCATGTACACTATTATCTACTTCTACAGGTGTTGTATATTCAAAATCATCTGTCGTTTTAAAAAATAAAATAAACATGATGACTGCTATAATACCTAGTGCAGCAGTAGAAATAATCGTTTTATATTTAAAAAATAATTCAGTCATAAGACACCTCTTTATATACATATGCTGTCAAAAGCTGAATTATCTTTTTTTATTTTTTTACGATGTAAAAAGTGCGTTCTGAATAGTCTCGAATAGTTCCATCAGAATCGAAATCACTAAACGCTTTTACTAATTTAAAATTCAGTGCCTGTAATACATTTAACACAGTATCATGAGTAAATGTTCGTTGATAATGAGATTCAAAATATCTTTCATATAAATCATCTTCGTTTTTAATAAAAAACGTTAGCTCATGATGAAGAGACAAATCATCATCTTTTACTGTATTCCAAATATAGACGAAATCATCACTTTCATCCGTAAACATTTCGCCTTCAATCATCGCATTTACTTTACTCTCACTATGAATATCAAAAATAAAGACTCCGTCGTCATTTAAATGTTCGTATACATTTAGAAGAACGCGTTTAAATGAATCTAAGTCTTCGACATAATTTAAGACGTCGACTGTCGCGATTACCAAATCAAATGATTCATTTAGCTTAAAATTTTTCATATCATTAACAAAATATTGACTAGAGTCATCATTTCTCGTGGCGATTTCAATCATCGTTTCAGAATTATCGATCCCTATCTTTTTAGGTGCAGTTAACTGTTTTAAAATTTCACCTGTACCACATCCAACATCTAGAATTGACGTGTTTTTGTTAAATGGTTCTATAATATCAATCCATAAACTGTATGGGATGTCATAATTCATAGCTTCGTATAAATAGCTAAACGCCTCATACTTAGAGCTCAACCGCTTCACCATCATAATATAGACGCTCTAAGTTATAGTACTCACGCTCTACTTTTGTAAAGATATGTGCGATAACATCTCCTAAATCGACTAGAATCCATTTACCTTCTCGCGATCCTTCAACCGAAACTTGGAGGTCGTTATCTTCTGCAAGTGCTTCTAAAGCACCTGCAATTGCTTTTACTTGACGGTCTGATGATCCGTGACAAATGAATACGTAATCCGCAATTGTACTCGATTCTCTAACATCAAATACTCGAATATCTTCCGCACGTTTACCATCGACTGCATCAATTGCTAAATCTAATAATGTTTTACTTTCCAAAGTATCCATCCTTTTTAATTATAATAGTTATAACACTTAAACGTTTCACTATATATTTTTACACCTTGTTCTGCTAAATAACAGATATTTCTTCTCGTAATTTCAAATACCGCACGTTCTAAATCGTGATCGTTATATACGATATCTCTAATGTCTTCAACACCAGGTGTTGTTCGAGCGGGTTCAATATAATCTGCGACAAAAATAATTTTTTCAACTAAATTCATGTCTGCACGACCAGACGTATGATTTTTAATAGCGAGAAGAATTTCTTCATCGTGAATATTAAACTCTTTTTCCATTAAAAATGCTGCGATAGGTCCATGTAAAATCGCACTCGTGTATAGTTGTAGTTCGTCATCTAAACTATTCTCTTTAACGATTTCATGCATATCATTTAAGTCGTCATACTTACAGTAATCATGTAAAAGACCAGCAAGATGACATTTCTTTTCATCTGCTTTAAACAATCGTGCCATTAAAACGGCCGTTTCAGCAACACGCAAGGAATGTGCGAATCGCTTTTCAGGCAACTTTTCTTGTACGAGTTGTTTTGCTTCAAGCTCATTCATATAGCTCGTGCTCCTTAATATAATCATATACGTCCTTATGAACGAGATGACTATAATAATCGTCATTTCCGATACGTTTACGTATTTCGCTAGAACTCACTTCAATTATAGGTACTGTTGCTGTTAGAAATGGTGCAGTAATATTTGTCTCTTCCATCGTACGTTTTAATACAATAAACTGCGCAATTTCAAGTAGTTCCTCGTGCTTATACCATCTATCAAATGCGTGAAACTGATCTTCTCCCATAATAAAATAGAGTGTATCATTCGGGAACTTTTCTTTTAAATAACACATCGTATCATACGTATAGCTTTTACCTTTATGTTCAAGTTCGAACATGTCAATAGAAATAAAGTCTAAATCTTTAGTCGCACGTTCAATCATTTTTAAGCGGTCCGATTCATGAATCGGACGGTCCGCTTTATGTGGTGATTGAAATGCTGGGACGATAATTACTTCATCTAAATCAAAATGACGTTTTGCTTCAACGATTAAATGAGTATGCCCGATATGAATCGGGTCTAGTGTCCCACCAAACACTCCGATTTTTCTCATGGTAATTGAATCGTCTTCTCTTCTTTGTTTTCTTTATACAAAACGATAATACTTCCGATAATTTGAACTAAATGACTGTCTGTACCAGACGCTAATTTCTCAGCGATCTCTTTTTTGTCGTACGGACAGTTTTGAAGTATAGAAATTTTTAATAGTTCATGACTATTAAAGTAATCGGAAATTTGATCGTTGAATTCATCAGTTACACCTAATTTACCGACTTGAAAGACCGGTTTTAAATCATGTGCAAGTTTTCTTAAATATCTTTTTTGTTTACCAGTTAATGTCATCCATTATTCTCCTTTAAATACGTTCGCAATACTGACTTTACTTCTTCTCTATCTCCTACTTTTCCTGTCCATATTTCATATGACATCATCGCTTGATTTACGAGCATATCAAGCCCATTAAATGACGTTTTAAAATATGACATAAAAGGAGTGACTGCAGGATTATAGATTAAATCATAACCTACTGTACTTTCTATATTGTTCAGTTGATTTAGTTTAAACGTTTGAAAAGCATCTTCACTCTTTAAACCGAGTGGTGTTGCATTTATAACAATATCAAACGCCCCACCTTCAAACTCATCAATTGTTAACGCTGTAAAATCATGAGTTCTAAAACTTTGAAAACTTTCTTTACGGCGCGTAACAATTGTCACTTTAGAACCGAGCTCAAGGTGTGCAAGACACACTGCTTTTGACGCACCACCCGCACCTAGTATTAAAACGTTATCGTGTTTCATATCGTTGTCAATAATCGTTTGTTTATATCCAGATACATCTGTATTATACCCGTATAATTTATGATCTATTCGTTTAACTGTATTTACTGCGTAAATTTCCTTCGCATGACCATCTATCTCATCTAGATATTGGATAATTTCTTCTTTATGAGGTACCGTCACGTTTATGCCTAAAAGATTTTCTTTTTTCATAATTGCATCAATATTTTTTAGTTGCTCAGGTGTAATTTCTAATTTACCGTAGTTTAATGGATCATCGTTCTTTTTAAAATTAGTATTATGAATCAGTGGTGAATACGTATGATGTATTGGATAACCAATGACTGCATAGTTCATTTTACTTATCCTTAAATACCGTATGGCGTGCAATCACTTTTACACCTTTAGGTACTGTAACGTTTACTGTGATATCTTTATCCACTGTTATAAAACATAATCCACTAATTAAAATATCACTACGAACGTCTGTTTTAAATGTATATGTCTCACTATTATCAAGTAAAATAGGAGACTCTAATTCTGGTGGTGCAAGTAATCCATTGTAATGCTTACGATAAAATTCTTTCGCATTATCTAGTTTCGTACGATGAACGACAAGCTTATCACTACGATATATTGTAAAACTAGAGCGATTACCTGTTACAAAATCAATTTGTGCCAAGTTTGAAACAAATAAAGTTTGTCCTTCGTCTAATTGATATGTGAGTGGCTTAATTTCTTTTTTAGGCATAATATGTTTTACGTCGTCTAGATATAACACCGTACTCATCGCACTTTTTGCAATAACTCCAGGAGTATCATACATAAACTGATTATTTCCAAGAGGTATATCGATCATACCAAGTGTCGTTCCAGGGATATTAGACGTCGTAATCACTTCTTTTTCACCTGTTGTTGCTTCTATTAATTTATTAATTAACGTAGATTTACCAACGTTTGTCGTACCAACTACATATACATCTTTACCTACGCTATATTGATTGATTTGTTCGATCAAATCATCTAATCCAAAACCTTTTGCACCTGAAACAACGACTGTTTCATTGGCAATAATTCCTTCATCTGCAAGCATCTTTTTAAGGCGATTCAATAAACGACTCACATTAGTAGATTTAGGAAGAAGATCAATTTTATTTACCGCAACGATAATTTTCTTATTTCCAACGATACGGTTAAACGATGGAATAATACTACCTTCAAAGTCAAACACGTCGATCACTTTAACGATAACTCCGTCTTTTTCATAAATCGAGTTTAACATCGTCATAAATTCACCAGATTCAATGTTGACGTCAGGTGTCTCATTATAATTTTTTAAACGAAAGCAACGTCTACAAATGACGTCTTCTTCGTGAATACGGCTTTTTGGTACAAACCCGCTTTCATTTTCATCTTCAGACTGTAGTACTGCGCCGCAGCCGATACATTTATATTCAGTCATTTAATAGTTCCTCCAATTTAGTAAGTCCTCATCAGCTATCCATTTCATAATACGTCGTTCCATACGGCGGTTAAACTTCGTAACAAAAGCGTCTTTCTCTTTTACAGGTAACACTAAAATACTATCGATTCCAGTTCTATTGGCACCGAGTACGTCTGTCATCACTTGGTCTCCAATCATTACAACTGCTTTCTTCTTCACACCGAGCTCTGTAATTCCTTTATGGAAGCCTCGCATTGCTGGTTTTCTCGCTGTATGAATGTACTTCAAATCTGAGTCTTTACAAAAGCGTTCGACCCTATTTTCTCTTCCGTTAGATAGAATAAGAACTTGAATACCATCTTCTTGTAACGTTTCTATCCATTCGATGACTTCATCGTTAATATCTGGATCATCAAAAGCGACGAGTGTATTGTCTAAGTCAATCATCACTGCAGTTTTGTCATGTGATTTTAAATAATCAGATGTAATGTCAGTAAAACGATTGACGTAATCACTTGGCAAAAAATAATCTTTTAACACAGTTTTCATATCATTAACCTCTTAATTTTTAAAAATAAAAAGCGCCCAAAAAAGGCGCCGTCTCAATTACTCTTCAATTCCTTGTGTGTGTTCAACTTCAGTTTCTTTATAAATAAAGAAACCAACAATTGTAGTTACAATTAAGGCAAAAACCATAAGAAATAGCATTACTTTACCCCTCCGAATCACAGTTTCTCTAATACTAATTTTACCGTGTTAGATGAGTGAATACAAGCTTTTCTAAGAAACTCATCATAGTTCATATCCGCTGAACCATCTGCTTTGTCACTCATCGAACGTAATATTAAATACGGTGTTTTAAATTGATAACACGTTTGTGCAATCGCAGCAGATTCCATATCGACTGCTTTTGCATTACTGAACGCATTTAAAATCTTTTGTTTTTTATCATCTGTGTCGATAAATTGATCGCCACTAACGACTTCACCGACTGTATAGTTAATTTCATTGTATTCATTAAGTGCAAGTTTCGTAGCTTCTATAAAGCGCGTATCTGCTTCAAAGTTGAGTGGCATTGATGGTACTTGCCCTATTTCATAACCAAATGTTGTCGCTTCAACATCGTGGTGCGCAGTATGACTGCTTATGACCATATCTAAAATATCGAGTTCTTCAGCTAAACTACCAGCAACACCAGTATTAATGATCACATCTACGTTAAAAGTTTGTATTAATAACGCTGTAATAATCGATGCATTTACTTTACCGATCCCACTTTCAACGAGAACGATATTTTTATCTTGTAACGTACCTTCATAAAACTCAACGTGAGCAATATTAACAGTACGTGTAATGTCCATGTCATTTTTTAATATCTCTACTTCCGGTTGCATTGCTCCAATAATACCAATTGTATTAGTCAATTTTAACGATTTTCACTTTCATTTCGTTACCGTTTGGAAGTGGTACGTTTACTTCATCGTTTAATTTTGAGCCGATTAATGCGCCCGCAATCGGAGACTCATTTGAAATTTTACCTTCAAATGGATCTGCCTCTGCAGAACCGACGATTTTATAAGATTCTTCAGGTCCATTTGGTAACTCTTTAAATGTTACTGTTTTACCAATTTGAACTTCTGTATTATCGACGTTTTCTTCGATAATTTTAGCGTAACGAATCATCTCTTCAATTTTAGAGATTTCTTGCTCTACGAAACCTTGTTCATCTTTTGCTGCATCGTACTCAGAGTTCTCAGAAAGGTCTCCAAAACTACGTGCAACTTTAATCTTTTCAACGACTT
Source organism: Nosocomiicoccus sp. HMSC09A07 (assembly GCF_001808485.1). Taxonomy (NCBI): domain Bacteria; kingdom Bacillati; phylum Bacillota; class Bacilli; order Caryophanales; family Staphylococcaceae; genus Nosocomiicoccus; species Nosocomiicoccus sp. HMSC09A07. The sequence continues at coordinate 44,012 of NZ_KV793627.1, read as the reverse complement.
CAGGTCGTTTTACTGTTTTTAAATGATCGAGTTCTTCTTGAAGTTTGTCAAATCCTTCTTGTGTCATTGGGTATTCTTTATTATTTAAATCCATGTTTTCACTCCGTTATTTACTTATAATTAATAGTCCATCGCCGACATTTAAAAATGACGCTGACGGATAGTTTTCATAAATGTATTCGTTAAATTGACGTACTTTATCACGTAGTTTAATTTTGTTTTTACTATGTAGATTCTCTTCTACAATTTGACCACGTAATAATATATTATCGACAACGATAATACCATCATCCGTAAGTAGTGGACTGTACTTTTCAAAGAAGAGCTTATTGTTACCTTTCGATGCATCGATAAAAAGCAAATCAAATGTATCTTCTAATTCGACTTCTTTTGCATCACCGAGTATACCATTCACTCTTTCACTTACACCGTGTTTTAAAAAGTTTTCTTTTGAAATGTCATATGAAGCTTCATCTTTCTCAATCGTCGTTAATGTAATATCTTTGTTGACACTGAGCATATGAAGTCCACTATATCCGATTGCTGTTCCGATCTCTAATATTTTTTTACGACGTGTTAATTGAATGAGTTGTTTTAATACAGTCAGTGCATCGCTATCGATAATTGGTACACGATTATTTACAGCGTACTCATAAACGTCTTGAAACGACTCAGTTTTTGTGTTCAATTGTTTTAAATATTCTTCTATAGTCATGTTTTCACCACAAAAATATACAACCGGCAAATCAATGCCAGTTGTAGATATTAGTTAGATATTAACATAAAGTTTTAAAAAGAGAAAGCGAAATCAGTCACCTTCTATATACTTTTCACGATTCTCTTGGTGTTCTTCATATGTTTCAGCGAAATGGTTAACTCCATCCTTATCAGCTAAGAAGTAGTAGTAATTCGTATTCGCTGGATTTAATACACTTTGAACGGACTCAGTTCCAGGTGCACCGATTGGCCCTGGTGTTAATCCTTTATGAATATATGTGTTAAACGGATCATCGACTTCTAAGTCTTCGTATAAGACGACTTCTTTATGAATGCCTTTTGCGTATAAAACAGTCGGGTCCGTTTGAAGAGGCATCGATGGATTTTCAGCCATTCTGTTTAAAAACACACTCGTAATTTTAGCGCGATCAGCTAAACTCGTCGCTTCTTTTTCTACAAGTGAAGAGAATGTTAAGAATTCATGGAATGATAACTCTTCATTTTCTCCTTCATAGTTCACAGTGTATGTGACAGATTTATATAAGTTAAACGTATTACTTCGCGTGGCGTTTAACATTTGACGCACTAACTTATCTAAATCCGGCTGCTCTTCAGTGATATCGTAAGTCGCTGGATATAAGTACCCTTCGAGCGGATATTTAATATCTTCATCAAATATTTCATCCGTTAACATGTCTTTATAATCTTTTTGCAACTCTTTTAAATATTCTTTGTCTTGAACTAAGTTTATAAACTCATCTTTTTCAACTGGAAGTACTTCTTGTACGAGATCTCCAATTTCATCGACAGTATACCCTTCAGGCACTGTTAATTTATAATGCACCTCTTCGTACAACACACCAGTTTCTAATGTTTTTGCAATTGTTTCATAATCCATAGAAGGCGAAAGTTCAAATTCTCCCGCTTGATAGTTTGAAATGCTATTAAGTCTTAAGTAAAGTTTAAAAAACTTACTGTTTTTAATAATCCCTTTCTCTTCTAACATATTACTAATATCAGTCGATGAAGAACCTGCTGGAACTTCAACTCGTACGACCTCGGTTGAATCTTTGTCTAACGGCTTCATACCTTGCTTAATGTAAAACACGCCAAACAATGCTCCTAAAACGAGCATTGCAATAATCGCAAGGACGATGATTACCGATACATAAGATGATACGTTTTTTGAAAATCTTAAATCATCATTGTTTGTCATAATTTCTCCTTATTTTTAAAAATTGCTCCCGAATTCACGGAAGCAATTATAATTATTCTTCAATATCGTCAAAGTTTGTGTTTACGATTTCTTCAATCATGTCCCACTCTTCATCAGATTCAACTGGTGCAAAGCGGTAATTTTCACCATCGTCTAAAGGTTCAGCAATCATAGGAATTAATTCGATTTGCTCGTCATCATCTTCAGAGTTATAGTTGCTTTCTTCTGCAACAATTACGTATGTTTTGTCAAATCCTGGATGATGAAACTCCATTAATTTTCTGTAAAGTGTTTCATTACCTTCTTCATCGACAAGCGTCATTAACTCATCATCTGTGTTTAATTCAAATTCATTTGACATTAATATTCTCCTTTAATTAAATCGGTCTAAGTACCCTTGTAGTATAAATACTGCAGCCATTTTATCGATCACTTTACTACGTTTTTTCCTCGATAAATCCGCTTCAAGAAGCGTGCGTTCTGCGGCCATCGTACTGAGTCGTTCATCCCACAATTCAACTTGAATTGTCGGAAACTTTTCTTTTAAAAGTTCAGAAAAATGAATCGAACGTTCGCCACTTTCACCGACTGAGTTATTCATGTGCTTCGGTAAACCGACGACAATCGTCGTAATATTTTCATCTTTAATAATTTTTGCTAGATCATTTAGACCAAAATCATTTTGTGCCGTATCGACCTTTAAAGTTGTTAACCCTTGTGCTGTCCAGCCTAAACTATCACTCACTGCAACACCAATCGTTTTAGTACCTACATCTAACCCAAGTGTTTTACTCATTGAGTTCACGTGTAATATAACTTTTCACGAGCACTTCCATAATCTCGTCACGTTCAATATGACGAATTTGGTTTCTCGCTTCGTTATGGCGCGGAATAAATGCCGGGTCACCACTTTGTAGATATCCTACAATTTGGTTTACAGGATTGTAGCCGCGTTCTTCAAGTGTTTTATATACATTCGAAAGGACGTTCTTGATATTCTCATTTTGTGCTTCTTCAATGTTAAACTTCACTGTCTTATTTAAATTATCCATGCAGTAACACTCCTCGACTACTTAAGTTAGATAGTGTTATTATAACAAATTATTATATTATTAAAAACCATTTAGATAATCTTTAACGATTTGTAAAGCTTCTGACATATTTTCAGTGTTCGTTCCGCCGCCTTGTGCCATGTCCGGGCGACCGCCACCTCTACCGTCAACGGCTTCAGCCATTTGTTTCATAATATCTCCAGCTTTTACGACTGATGTTTTATCTTTAGGCACCGTAACGATCATCGATACTTTACCGTCAACATTTGAAATGAGTGCGATAATGCTTTCTTGGTTTTTAGATTTAATGACATCCATCGTCTCACGTAGTTCTTTCACACTATCTACTGAAACTTCTGTCGCGATTAAATTAAATCCGTTAATGTCGAACGTTGCATCTGTTAAATCAGATAATGCATCTTTTTGAAGTTCTGATTTTAATGACTTTACTTCTTTCTCTAGTTGCTTCTTATCTTCAATTAATTGTTCGAGTTTAGAAATTGTATTTCCTGATTTTGCTTTTAAGTGCGTATTTACGTCTTCAAGTACGTTGTCTTTATCTTCATAATATTCAACCGCATATTTTGAAGTGACCGCTTCGATACGTCTTACACCAGCACCAATTCCACTTTCTGAAATGATTTTAAAGAGTCCAATTTCTGATGTGTTTCTAACGTGGACACCACCACATAATTCAACGGAATACTGATCGATATCAACAACTCTAACAATATCTCCATACTTTTCACCGAATAATGCCATTGCCCCTTTACGTTTTGCGTCTTCAATTGGCATCTCGTTAATGTCTACGTAAAGTGAATCAAAGATTTTTTCGTTTACGATACGTTCAATCTCTTTTACTTCTTCTTTTTTAAGACCTTCAAGATGTGTAAAGTCAAAGCGTAGACGTTCTTTTTCAACGAGTGAACCTGCTTGATTCGCATGCTCTCCAACGACGTCTTTTAATGCTTGGTGTAGTAAATGTGTTGCTGTATGGTTTTTAATGATAAAGTTACGGCTTTCACGATCCACTGTTAACTCATATGTTTCACCTGTTGTTATGACTCCTTCAGTAACAGTTACTGTATGGATGTTTTGTCCGTTTGGTCCTTTATATACATTTTTAACTTCCATTGTACCGTGTTCATTTTTAATGACACCGATGTCTGCAACTTGTCCACCACTCACTGCATAAAACGGTGTTTTATCAAAAATTACGTCGACGTCATTACTTCCGTCATAATGATTGACAACTTCATCATTTGAAACGATGTAAAGCAGTTCAGCAGTTTCATTTAAGTGAGTATACCCTGTAAAGATACTCTCCTTATCTAATTTCTGGTACGTTTCTGATTGTACGTTCATCGATTCAGAAGATTTTCGCGCAGCGCGTGCACGTTCTCTTTGTCGTTCCATCTCTTCTTTAAAACCATCAAGATCAACAGCAAGTCCGTCTTCTTCTGCGTACTCTACTGTCATTTCAACAGGAAATCCAAACGTATCATATAGTTTAAATGCATCTTTACCACTAATTACTTCATCTTCTTTTAATGCTTTTTCTTTAACTGTACGGTAAATTTCAATACCTTCGTCAAGCGTTTGTAAAAATCTCGATTCTTCTTGTTGAATTACTTTTTTAATAAAGTCTTTATTTTCACCAATTTCTTTATAGAACGCGTTCATAACGTCGTCTACGACGTCAACTAATTTATATAAGAACGTTTCGTTAATCCCGAGTTCTTTTGCGTAACGCGTTGCACGACGAATGAGTCTTCTAAGCACGTATCCACGTCCCTCGTTGCCAGGTAACGCACCGTCACCAATCGCAAATGCAACTGTACGGATATGGTCACTAATAACTTTAAACGCAACGTCATCCTTATCGTTATCACGATAAGTTTTACGAGAAGCTTTCTCGATTTCATTAATAATCGGAATAAATACATCCGTATCAAAGTTTGTTGGTACGTTTTGGATTACGCTCGATAATCTTTCAAGCCCGAGTCCTGTATCAATGTTTTGACTTGGAAGTGGCGTATATGAATGATCGCTATTATGGTTAAATTCAGAGAATACTAAGTTCCAAATTTCTAAGTAACGTTCGTTTTCTCCACCTGGATACATTTCTTCTCTTGGTGTATCTCCTTCATATGATTCCCCACGGTCGTAGAATATTTCAGAGTTTGGTCCACATGGCCCTTCACCGATATCCCAGAAGTTTCCTTCAATACGGATAATTCGGCTTTCTTCAATACCAATTTTATCTTTCCAAATATGATATGACTCATCATCTTCAGGGTGAATCGTCACGTATAATTTATCTACTTCAAAGTTTAACCATTGATCACTCGTTAAAAATTCCCAAGCAAATTCAATTGCTTCCTCTTTAAAATAGTCACCGATTGAAAAGTTACCAAGCATTTCAAAGAACGTATGGTGTCTCGCTGTAAAACCGACATTTTCAATATCATTCGTACGAATCGACTTTTGCGCGTTTACAATTCTTGGGTTGTTTGGCTTTTCAGTTCCATCAAAATACTTCTTTAACGTTGCCACACCTGAGTTGATCCACAGTAACGTGTCGTCGTTAACTGGTACTAAGCTTCTACTCGGTTCAATGTTGTGTCCTTTTGTTTCGAAAAAGTCTAAAAACATTTGACGTAGTTCGTTTGTTGAGATTTGTTTCATTTTAATTCCTCCTAAAATAAAAAATAGAATTCGCCCTTATTAAAAAGGGGCGAATTCTATCCGCGGTACCACCCAAATTATGAATGTTATTCATCACTTTAAGTATATAGTTGTGTGCACAAAGATCGATGCATTGCTCTCATCTACCGCAACGTTTCTGTATTTTCATCGAATAAAATAGTTCTAATATCAGTATAATTATAAAAATCATACGTCTTAAAGTCAATTGAAATCATATGGTGAAACACCTGACATGTTAATCATCGGGTCGATTCTTTTTTGCATGATTAATTCCATCGTTAACATATGATTATCTATTTCTTCAATTGTCTCTTTTACATCTGTTTGTTTAAACATTTCTTTTAAATACGTTTTTAACATCGTTTGACGTTCGATACCTTCTTGGTTAATTGCATGGATAAAGGAATCTGGTTCACCGCATAAGACGAGGGATTCTTTTGCGCGCGTAATACCAGTATAAATAATATTCTTTTGTAACATATGATAATACTGTCTGACGATTGGCATAATGACAATTCGGTATTCACTACCTTGTGCTTTATGGATACTCGTACAATATGCGTGAGACAACTCTGAGTAATCTTTACGTTCATATACGATTTCTTGACCTAAAAAGTCTACCGTAATCGATTCTTTTGTGCCCGTTTTATCGTCTCGATATGTAATTTCTGTAATGATTCCACTGTCACCGTTAAACACATTATCTTCACGACGATTTTCAAGTTGAATGACTTTATCGTTTTCTCTATATATCTTATCTCCGAACTCGACTTCTTTTTTGTCTTCACTTGGAGGATTTAATACTTTTTGAATCGTTTGATTTAACACATTTATACCGGCAGGTCCTCTATAAATCGGTGCAAGCACTTGAACATCTTGCATCGTATACCCCTTTTTAACCGCACCCTTTACGACGATGTCAACAATATTTATAATGCCACTCGCGTCCGTTTGGAAAAAAGTACGATCTGGATGTCTCTCTAAAATATTTACTGGCAAGTTATTGTTAATTTGATACGCAAGTTGGATAATCGACGACGATTCCATTTGCCTGTATATCTTTTTTAAAATTGTCACGGGCACAGATTGTGATTCTATTAAATCTTTAAACACTGTTCCAGGACCGACTGACGGTAACTGAGCATCATCTCCAACGAAGACGATTTGCGTTTCTGGCAATACGTTTTTAATAAACTGATAAAACAACCACGTATCGACCATCGACATCTCATCGACGATTATTAAATCTGCATCGATAATATTGTCTAATATATCTGTCTCTTCAGTATCACGACCATATCCAATTAACCGGTGAATTGTCGACGCGTCTATACCTGTTGCGTCTTTCATTCGTTTTGCTGCACGTCCTGTTGGTGCGGCAAGCTTTATTGGATACTCTTCACCTTCAAAGTCGATAAACTTATCTATATTATGTAGGATTCTATACACCTCAATAATCCCTGAAACAATTGTTGTTTTACCTGTCCCTGGTCCACCTGTTACGACAGATATCGGATTAAGAATCGCATGCTTTATTGATTTTTGTTGTTCATCATTAAATGTAATTTCTAGTGACTTCTCGACTTGTGAAATCACTGTTTCAATACGTGAATTACTATACGATTCTACTTTTAGTTGACTAAGTCCATAAACTTTTTCAGCAGATTTACGTTCGCTAATAAAAAACAATTTTAACGTCACTTTATTGTCTCTTATTACTAATTCATCTTTTTCAGCGAGCTCGTCAATACGTTTATGAATGTCAGATGCTGAAAAATAAATCGAACGGTCATTTAACAAATTTAAAGATAAATCGATTAAATCATTTAACTCTACGTAAGTATGACCGACTTCATTTAACTCTGTCTCTAATGCGTATTTAATTCCTGCATCGATTCTTTCGGTTGAATTTGGTTCGATACCTGCTTTAATTGCGATTTCGTCTGCCTTTTTAAATCCGATACCGAATATGTCTTCGACGAGTTTGTATGGATTATTTTGTAGAATATTTAATATGTCTTCTTTATATGTATCGATAATTTTCGCGCGTTTTGATGGTGCAATACCAAGCTCAATCATCATTAAATCCGCACGTGTCGTCGATTCGTTTTCAACGACTGTTCGGTATATTGTTTCTTTTCGTTCTTTTGTCAGACCATTTACCCGGTCTAAATTCGACTTGCTTTCTAATATGAGTTCTAACGTCTTATCACCGAGCGTATTTACGATGTTTTCTGCTGTTTTTTGACCGACACCTTTAAATTTTTCACCAGACAAATATTGGATAATTCCTTCTTTTGTCTGTGGGACATTCTTTTTAATTTGCCGTGCACTAAACTGTTTACCAAACCGTGCATGTTCGACAATTTCGCCTGTAAATGTGTACGTTTCATGTTCATCGACATGATGAAAATTCCCAGTGATGATTGTCTCTTCTTTTAATTCTGTGTTCGTTTCATCGATCAAAACACGCATGACGTAGAAGTGATTATCATCATTATGAAATATTATTTTGTCGACTGTTCCAGTAACGAATAAATCATCTTCTATCGTCAATTGTGTCATCATTATCCCTCGTTTATATTTTTTATGCCGTTATGTGCAAGTATATGGTCTGGTTTGATTTGAATTGCTTTTTCAAAATGTCTTTTTGCTGCATCTTTATCGTCATATTTTGTCCATTTAATAAGTCCTAAGTTATATTCTGCGTCGGCAAAATCGTATTTGTCCGTAATATTCGTGAGTAAAATTTCACCTTGATCAAGTAAACCGAGTTGACAAAGTGTTAACGCATATTGAAATACGAGTTCATAGTCTTCTTTATCTGCTCTATACATCGCTTCAAAAAACGGAATGGACATACTTAAATTTCCTTCATGGACATGCGTCATCGCGAGTAAATAGTTAATGTCTTTGTCTTCATTAAACGTATCATAAATACTTAAGAGTAGCGTACGTGCATCTCTATATTTCCCTTCATTAAAATACATATTGCCGAGCGTAAAATATGCCGCAGAATTATTTTTGTCAAGTTCAATTGCTTTTAGTAAGAAGTTGTTCGCCTCTTCAAGTTTACCGATGTTATATAGAACCGAACCTCCGTTAATATAGTGCGCCGGATTTGTCGGATCCTCTTCAATAGAATCAAAAATTTTCTTTAACGCTGTTTCATAATCGCCTGCTTGAATAGAATCTTCGTATTTAAAACTCATGCTAAATACTCCAGTTTCTCTTCTCCGTTAAACACTTCGTCAATCGTCGCGCCACCAATTACTCTGTCACCGTCATATAATACGACTGCTTGGCCAGGTGTGACTGCGCGCTGTGGTGCTTTAAACGTTACTAAAATTTTATTGTCATCTATCTTTTTAACAGATACGGCACTATCCGCTTGACGATATCTAAACTTCGCATTTGCATCAAATTCGTCAGGCATATCATTAATGAAGTTAACGTCTTCAGCGATAAGACTCGTTGAGTATAATTTCTCATTATGGAATCCAGTAACGACGTATAATTCGTTCTTTTCTAAGTTTTTACCTGCGACAAAGTATGGTCCGCCTGGCCCACCAATTCCTAAACCTTGGCGTTGACCGATTGTGTAGTACATAATTCCGTCGTGTTCGCCTTTTTCTTCGCCAGTTTCCATGTCGATTATTTTTCCTGGTTTAGCTGGTAAATAATTTGAAAGGAATGTTTTAAAATCTCTTTCTCCGATAAAACAAATTCCTGTGGAATCTTTTTTATCTTTCGTTGCGAGATCGAATTTATGTGCAAGTGCACGAACTTCTTTTTTATCAATTTCACCTAACGGGAATAGTGTTTTACTTAACTGTTCTTTCGTTAATTGATTTAAAAAGTATGTTTGGTCTTTATTGTCGTCGACACCTTTAAGCATCGTCACTTCACCTTCGTGATTCACTCTCGCATAGTGCCCTGTTGCTACAAAATCTGCACCGAGTTTCATCGCGTGATCTAAAAATGCTTTAAACTTAATTTCTTTATTACACATAACGTCAGGATTTGGTGTACGTCCACGTTTATATTCTTCTAAAAAGTATTCGAATACTCTATTGTAATATTCTTTTTCAAAGTTGACTGAATAATACGGTATGCCGATTTGTTCTGCGACTTTTCTGACGTCTTCATAGTCTACTGTCGCTGTGCAAACACCAAACTCATCCGTATCGTCCCAGTTTTTCATAAATATGCCGATGACGTTATACCCTTCGTCTTTTAACAGTTTCGCTGTTACTGAAGAGTCTACGCCTCCACTCATTCCAACGACGACTGTCGTATCTTCTTTTCTCTTCATTTCTATTCAATCCTTTATTTTAATCGTTCATATAGTTTCTTTAATGCTTCTATCGTTTTATCAATATCATCTTCAGTCGTTAAATGACTAAAACTAATTCTAAGTGAATGTGCCGCACGGTTTTCATCATACATTTTTGTAATAACGTGTGACGGTGTTACAGTTCCAGCGTTACATGCACTACCACCTGATATATAAATGCCCTCTATGTCTAGCGCAGTCAGTAAAAGTTCTGTTTCAGAAAACGGAACGTAAATGTTTAAAATATGAGGTGATTGACTGTTTAAATCACCATTTACTTTAAACTCAACGCCCGCTTCGTTTAAGCCATCTATGAGTATTTCTTTACGAGATAAAATCACGCTGTTTCTTTCATCTTTTAACTGAACCGCTTCTTTTACAGCTTCACTCATCGCGTAACTGTAAAGCAAGTTCTCAGTACCTGCACGGCGTTCCCTTTCTTGTTTACCACCGACGAGTTGTGCGTGTAAGTGCGTGCCGCTTCTTACATATAATACTCCGACACCTTTTGGTGCATATAATTTATGACCACTCATACTCATTAAGTCCACACCTAAATCGTCGACATTCACGTCTACGTGACCGACTGCTTGTGCAGCATCAACATGAAGTAGCACGCCTTCTGGTAGTCTTTCTTTAATCTCTTTTACTGGTTGAATCGCACCTGTTTCGTTGTTGACGTAATGTAATGAAACGAGCGTTGTATTTTCATCGATTTCCTTATTTAATTCGTTTAAATCTATGAGACCATTTTCTTGAATAGGTACATAATTTACATGTGTTTTTAACCCTTTAACCGTTTCTAATATCGACATATGCTCTACTTCTGTCGTAATTACATTAACTTCTCTATTAAAGTGAGAGAGTGTCCCTCGAATGGCTAAGTTGTTAGACTCTGTTGCACCACTCGTAAATATAATCTCCTCAGGTTTTGCACCGATTGCTTCAGCGATTTTTTGTCGATTCTCTTCTAAAAACGCCTTAGCTTCTTTACCGATTCGGTGAATACTTGACGGATTTCCATATATATTAGAATGCTCTAGCATTCCTTTGATGATTTTTTTATCGACTGGTGTTGTTGCAGCATAATCTAAATAAACAGCCATAACACTTCTCCTTTAAAACTTAGTTCAGTAGAGATTTTACCATTTTTAACGTTATAAATATAGTCGACTGCTCTGAGTCGTTTCTTTAGATAAATTACGACAAGTCTTGTAAGTTATAGAGTATATAAAAAGGAGAGATTTAATGAGTAAACAAGTAAATATATCAGTATTAAACTTAGTCTATGTGCGTGAAGGATACGATTCAAAAGACGCATTTATACGTATGCGTCTCTTAGCAGAAGCATTAGATGATTCTAGTTATAAACGTTACTGGATCAGTGAACATCATAATATGAAATCTATCGCATCTAGTGCGACAAGACAACTCATTCAGTACACGTTACAACATACTAAAAGAATTCGCGTCGGAAGTGGCGGCGTCATGTTACCAAATCATACACCGTATATTGTCGCTGAAGAATTCGGTACAATGTACGAATTATTTGGAGACCGTTTAGATATTGGTCTCGGCAGAGCACCTGGAACAGATCAAGTAACTCTAAACGCGATTCGTCGTGGTAACCATCAAGGTATCTTTGACTTTGAAGAAGAAATTCGTGAGTTACAATTCTTTTTATCTGATAAAGAGTCGCAAGTCATCGCGAATCCAGGTTTAAACACCAATATCCCGTTATATGTGTTAGGAAGTTCAACTGATTCAGCGTACATCGCTGCACGTTTAGGACTACCATATGCTTTTGCTGCACACTTTGCACCAGCAATGATGGAAGAAGCATTTGAAATATATGAACGCAACTTCACTCCGAGTGAGCAACTAAAAGAACCATATAAAATGGCGTGCTTAAACGTCGTCGTTCAAGACACACAAGAAGAAGCAGAATACGTCGTAACGAGTCATTATCAAAATGTTTATGGAATGATTACACATCACCGTGGTCCGATGAAACAACCTGTCACAAACATGGACAAAATTTGGTCAATGCAGCATAAAGAAATCATACACAATCAATTCCCAGTTCAAATACTTGGCGATAAAGAGCAAGCACTTAAAGACCTAGAAGCATTTCAAAACAAATTCGACGTCGACGAAATCATCGCATCCACTGCGATTTATGATACAGACGCTTTTATAAAGAGTTATCAATTATTTGAAGACGTCGTTATAGAGTATAATAAAAAGCAATAAGACTATCTTATTGCTTTCTTTTTGATAAAATATAGTAAATTAAACCACTAAAAAATATGACTTGAATAATTAATATAGGTGCAATTAAAAATAATAGTTCACGCAAAGTTTTCACCTTTTCTTATAGTAATTATTGATAACTCTTATTTTAGCACTATTATAGCGTTTCATCATCTCGTTTTAGATTGGAAGGATCTTTATGATACGTAATCAATTTAAATATATTAACCGTTTTAGAGAAATTGCCGTCTTATTTTCTAAAAGTGGACTTGGGTTTATTATCGAAGAAAGTGGCTTAGATAAGTTACTCTCTTTACCGAGTCGATTATTTAATAAAAGCCAAAAACAAGAAGAAGATAAAACAATCGCAGAGCGTATTCGATTATTTCTAGAAGAAGCAGGACCTGCATACGTTAAACTCGGCCAAATTGCAAGCACACGTGGTGATATATTACCGGAGGCATTCATTAAAGAATTAGAAAAACTTCAAAGTAATGTACCTCCATTTTCTAGCGAAACTGCAAGAGATTTAATCGAACAAGAATTAGATATTAAAATCGAAGACACATTTTTAATATTTGAAGATGAACCACTCGGTTCAGCGTCGATTGGACAAGTTCACCGCGCAGTGTTAAAAACTGGTGAAGTCGTTGCGATTAAAGTTCAACGACCAAACATTGAAAGAAATATTCGTATCGATTTAGAAATACTTAAAACAATCGCACAAGTTGCTGAAAAGAACTTTAAGTGGGCGAAACAATATCAAGTTACAGATATTGTCGATGAGTTATCTACTGCAATTATTCAAGAAATGGATTATACGTTAGAAGCGAGAAACATTAATCGTATTGAACGTCAGTTTAAAAATTCAGAGGACGTCAAATTCCCACACGTCTATCAAATGTTATCAAACAAAACGATTTTGACGATGGAATATTTTGAAGGTATTTCAATTCGTAAAGTCGATGAACTTTCGAAAAAAGGCTTTGATCGTTATCAACTCGCAGATACATTTGCGCGAACAATTTTTACACAAATATTTGAACACGGATTTTTCCATGCGGATATTCACCCAGGGAACATCATCGTCTTAAACGATGGTACGCTTGGGTTTATCGACTTTGGTATGGTCGGGAAACTCACAGATAACGTCAAGCAAAACTTCGGAAGCCTACTTATTGGTTTAATGCAAAAAAACTCTAAAAAAGTTGTACGTTCAATTATACAAATGGGCGTTGTACCAGATGACGTAAATATAGATGACTTATACGAAGAAGCAGAGCTTATGCAAGATAAGTATTATGATATTCCGCTGAAAGATTTAGAATTTGGAGATGCAGTTAGAGACTTATTTACAATTACAAATAAATACCATATCCATTTACCAAAAGACTTTACATTACTTGCTAAAACGTTAATTACGTTAGAAGGTAACATTGAAATTTTATATAAAGACTACAGCATATTATCTGTCGCTGAACCGTTTGGTAAAAAGTTATTACTTCAAAGATTAAACCCTAAACGCGTTGCGGAAGATAAGTTTGAAGACTGGATTTTGTTAACAGATATCGTTGAAGATTCTGTAACAAACATCCATCAATTTACGAAAGGTTTAAGTACGAGACGATTGCCGATCAGTCTAGAACTTAAGGAAGAAAAAAGTATCGGAAGACATTTAGACCGAACGATTAATAGAATTTCTTTTTCAATCGTCTTAATGTCACTCTCTATATTAATGGCCGGAATCATTGTCGGATCTTCACTACTTGGTCAAGGGTCGATACTCTACAAATTCCCGGTGATAGAACTCGGTACGATACTCGCAATTGCGATGTTCTCTTGGCTAATATTTACGATATTTAAAAGTGGACGAATGTGAAAACACCTCCCAAATTGGGAGGTGTTTAAATATAGAACATATAATCATCAAACTCGTCTGATTGATTCTCAAGATCATGTAACGTCGTATGACGCAGCACGGCGTGTGACGCATCTCGTATTCTTTTCCATAAGAATCTCTCGTTTTTTGTGTCTTTATCGTCTAACTCTATTGCGATTATATTTTCACCGACAGCTTGGAATACGTCGAGCACTGTAATTTCATCTGGCGGATAATTTAACTCATAACCACCGTACGCTCCGCGCGTACTTTTTACTAAATCTGCTTTTTTTAGACACGCGACGATTTGTTCTAAATATAAGTCGCTTATTCCTCTTTCAGTCGCGACAGATTTCACTGAACGCTTTTTAACTCCATATTCAGATGCGAGGACGTTCATAAAATATAATCCGTAGCGCCCTTTAGTTGATATCTTCACGTCATCACCTCTTAGTCATATCTCTTATGTTATGATTATAATTATAACGAAAAAGTTGGTGAAAAATCTAATGTCAAATGAACCATTAAGTTTTCGCATGCGACCAAAAACGATCGATGAAGTACTTGGCCAAGAACATCTCGTCGGAGAAAAAGGAATTATCAGACGAATGGTAAATGCTAAAAGACTACAATCGATGATTTTTTACGGTCCCCCAGGTATAGGTAAAACGAGTATTGCGAACGCATTAGCTGGCAGTACTAAATATAAATTTAGAACGTTAAACGCGGTGTCTAGCTCTAAAAAGGATATGGAACAAATTGTTTTTGAAGCAGACATGAGTGGTAGCGTAATTTTAATGCTCGATGAGATCCACCGACTCGATAAAGGAAAACAAGACTTTTTACTCCCTCATCTAGAAAGCGGAAAAATCGTTTTAATCGGTGCGACGACGTCAAATCCGTACCACGTCATTAATCCTGCAATTCGCTCTAGAACACAAATTTTTGAACTACATCCATTAACAGATGAGGATGTTAAAACTGGACTCACGCGCGCTTTAAATGATAAGGAGCGTGGCCTTGGTAATTTAAATGTAACCGTAGATGATGATGCTTTAGAGCACTTTATCCATGCAGCAAATGGTGATATTAGAAGTGCATTAAACGGCCTAGAACTTGCAGTATTAAGTGATACAAATAAAGAGATTCACGTTACACTTGAAGACGCGAGAGATACGATGCAACATAGTCAATTCTTGCACGATAAAGACGGCGATCAACACTACGACGTAATGAGTGCTTTTCAAAAATCAATACGCGGTAGTGATGTCGATGCGGCACTTCATTATTTAGGACGATTAATAGAAGCAGGAGACCTCGTTACAATTGCAAGACGATTACTCGTCATTAGTTATGAAGATATCGGGCTAAGTAACCCGCAACTACCAAGCCGCACACTAGACGCGATCATCGCAGCAGAACGACTTGGATTCCCGGAAGCGAGAATACCTCTCGCACAAGCAGTTATAGATTTAGCACTCTCTCCAAAATCAAATACAGCAATCAAAAGTATCGACAGTGCTTTATCAGATATACGAAAAGGACATATCGGCGTCATACCAGACCATTTAAAAGACGGTCATTATAAAGGTGCAAAAGAACTCGGTCGTGCAATCGGATATAAATATCCGCATAACTACGATAACCACGTCGTAAAACAGCAATATTTACCAGATAGTTTAAAATCAAAACAATACTTTAAAGATACGGGATCATCCAAATATGAAAGTTATTTAAATGAAACGTACGAGAAATTAAAACCGTTCGTAAAATAAAAATAAGGCGAGTATCCAATTGGATACTCGCCTTTTATATGTACTCGATGTTTTAATTTTACGCAAAACGCTTTTACGTCAACGACTATCTCATTAATTTAACGATTAGAGCAATTGTGTTAACGAAACCGCAACCTCTTTTACATAAATCCGATTTATGTCAAAAGATTAAAAATAATTTTACGTAGACGACTTTTACGTTAAATCATATCCTATTATTTAAACAGAACGAAAATTAAAACCGTTCATAAAATGAAAACGAGGCGATTATCACCCAGATACTCGCATTTTTATCGTCTCGAACATCTTAATTTTACGCAAATCGCTTTTACGTCAACGACTATCTCATTAATTTAACGATTAGAGCAATTGTGTTAACGAAACCGCAACCTCTTTTACATAAATCCGATTTATATCAAAAGATTAAAAACAATTTTACGTAGACGACTTTTACGTTAAATCATCCTCAGTTATTTAAACAAAAAACGAGTACCACCCAGATACTCGCCTTTTAGATTAAGATATTATTGTTAATTTATTTTTAGTTGTTTTCGTTTTTTTAGTAAATCACATGATTTCGATGCGTTTTTAGCATTTAATTTTTGCTTTCTTTTCGTAATTATCTGACTGACAGATACCATCAAATCACGCAACCTTTCACGTTTATTTTTTTACTTTACTATAGTAACATACTTTAAAAATTTTTAAAGAATTTTATCTGAATTTTTTCAAAAAAAAGACAGTTACAAAGTAACTGTCTTTAAAACATCCGATAGCGTCGTGTGTTTTTGCCAGATGATTTGGCCTGCTTTGTGCAGGTGGGTGCCCTGCCAAATACTCATGAAGTCCCGTTAAATCCGGGCGTTCCAATTATATTCGGACGCCAAGCTCCCGATTTTATAGGTGTTAGGTCAAAATAAAACCGGCACATCACGAACGCATCAGATGTTTTACTTGTTATTATAATAGCATATACTGTGTATTCATGCAAAGAAATTGTATTTAATGAATCTGACATAAGTTAATATCGCAGTTTTCACAGTTAATAATTTTTCTTAATCGCTTAATATCTTTAATCGTAATAATCTTACGATTTACGTCAATGATACCCTCTTTTGTTAATTCTTTTAAATATCGATTCACGACTTCTCGGGATGTACTAGCGAGCATCGCGAGTTCTTGGTTTGTTAGCTTCGTGTCAATCACAATACCACTCTTCGTCTCTACACCAAACGAGTTAGATAATCGAACAAGGACGCTAGCAAGTGCACCGAGTTTTCCATATGAAAGTAAATCTCTTAGTTTAGAAGAGTGTCTTTGTCTTTCAATTTCAAGCCAACGCATCCATTCTATCGTATATGAATTATCTGAAAGTATTTTTTGTTCAAAAATCGAGCGTTCAATACGATATAGACATACTTCAGTTTTCGATTTAGCAAACGTAGAATGACGCTTTGGTCCGCAAAATAAAGTGAGCGCTCCAAACAAACAATCTTCTTTTAAGTAATGGATTGCATTTTCTGATCCATCATCTTGCATTCTTAAAACAAATACTTCCCCAGTTTCAATTACATATATATGTTCTGTTGGATCTCCAGAGTGATAAATAAATTCGTTTTTCTTTAATTTTAATTCATTACCATTTTGCTTTATGTATTTAAGGATAAGTTCAGGTTTAAATAATTGAGAATTCGAGATAGTAATCACTTCCCTTTAAACAAAATTCTATCATATTTTGTGACTTTTATCACTTTTTACAGCATATATTGTGAACGTTTTCAATAAAAACATCACAAATATCTATGAAATTGTTACGAAAATATGTCAAAGTGTGACTTTTATCACTTTTTTAAAAAGGTAAATACACTACAATAAAGTTATAAGAATTCGGAATTGGAAGGTGAATAACTATGGCTGATAAAAAAGTCGTACATCAAAATGATGACAAAGATATTGTAAAAAACGAAAATGTCACTGAAGATGTACATAATTTAGATTTACGAGGCACGTTTTTCTTTACGATGGCACTCGGCGCACTAATGTTAGTTTCTTGGCTAGGTGTATTCTGGTTATTTATGGAAAGAATGTAAAAAGGAAAGGTGAAATAAATGCATAAGTACGAAAAGATATGGTTAAGCTTTGGAACTGGTTCATTAATCTTATTCCTTGTTATTTTAGGAATTTCAGCAGTTCACCAAGGTCACTCACCTGCAGCATCAGGTATTGAAACAATTAACCCTGATCACGTGAGAGACGATGCAAGATTTAAAGAACCAGGTTTATATGAGTCACAAGAAGAAGGATTCGATTATGACTTATACATGGTCGCAAGCATGTTTAGATATGAACCTGCTGAAGTCGAAATCCCGAAAGGTTCTAGAGTTCGTGTAATGGTAACAACTCCAGATGTGATTCACGGTTTAGAAGTAGCAAAGACAAATATTAACATGATGGTAGAGCCGGGGTTAATCTCTAAATATCATGCAACTTTCAATAAAGAAGGCGAATTTTTAGTTGTATGTAACGAATATTGTGGGACTGGCCATACGGACATGACATCAATCATTAAAGTTGTCGGGAGTGAAGAATAATGGCGAAGTCTTATAAAAACACAACTCAAAATGAATTATACAAAGCTGACACAGTCATTAATAGAAAAGACGCAAAATTAGTTCTTGCGAACTTCTTATGGGTAATTTTTGCACTCGTAGTTGGTGGATTCGCAGGAGCATTACAAACATTTGTCCGTTCAGGATATTTTGAATTACCGTTTAATATTGGATACTACCAAATCTTAACGTTACACGGTGTTATTCTTGCATTAGTTCTTACATTCTTCTTTATTGTAGGATTCCAAACTGCTGTTGTTTCAAGAGCAATGGGTAGTTTAACTGACGGAGAAAGAAAGTCAGGTTGGATCGGATTTTGGTTAATGTCGATTGGTACGTTAATGGCAGCAGCAATGATCGCGACTAACCAAGCATCAGTTCTATATACATTTTATGCACCACTTCAAGCACATGGTATCTTCTATGTTGGTTTAACACTCGTTATCGTAGGTACATGGTTTGCAACAGGTGCTCAAACAAAACGTTACTTTAGATGGAAAAAAGAAAACCCAGGTCAAAAAACACCTGCGATTGCATACTTCGCTGTGATTAACAACGTCATGTGGTACGTATGTAACATCGGTATCGCAACATCAGCGTTAACTCAACTTATCCCTTGGTCATTCGGATTAATCGATACAGTTAACGTTAAACTTACACGTACGTTATTCTGGTACTTCGGACACGCACTCGTATACTTCTGGTTATTACCAGCATATATGGTTTGGTACTCAGTATTACCTAAAATTATCGGAGTTAAAGGATTCTCAGATAAACTTGCACGTTTAAGTTTCGTATTATTCCTATTCTTCTCAATTCCAGTTGGTATTCACCACCAATTAGTTGAACCAGGAATCGATGCATTCTGGAAAGGACTTCAAGTTGTATTAACGTTCATGGTTATCGTACCATCACTTATTACAGCATTTAGTTTATTTGCATCATTTGAAACTTATGGACGTAAACAAGGTGCAACAGGTTTATTCGATTGGTTTAAGAAATTACCTTGGAACGACTCAAGATTCGTATTACAGTTTGTCGGTATGTTATTCTTCGTACCTGGTGGTATCGGTGGTATCATCAACGCATCTGGTCAAATGAACCAGGTCGTTCACAACACGATGTGGGTCGTTGGACACTTCCACATTACAGTTGGTACACCAGTTGTATTAACTTACTTTGCAGCAATGATGTTCTTACTTCCGCACTTAGTCGGTGGTAGAATGACTAAACTTACAAACTCACTTGGTTTATGGTTAGCATACACGTGGGCATTAGGTATGGGTATTATGTCATTTGCAATGCACATGGCAGGTATCAAAGGTGCCCCTCGTCGTTCAACATTCTCTGAATACGGTGGGCATGAAGTAGCTCAAGAGTGGATCAGTTATCAGTTACTACAAGCAATTGGTGGTTCATTCTTACTCATCGCTATTATCATCGCATTCTTCGCATTCTTCTTATCACTTAGAACACCGAAGACAGATGTTGTCGAAGAATTCCCTATCGCTCGATTTATGGACGATGGAGATGCACCACTTAAATGGGTTGAAAACTGGAGATTATTAATCATCATTACGATTTTCTTAGTCGTAATTGCATACACAGTTCCAATCTCACAAATCTTTACAGAAAACATTCCAGGATCACCAGGATTTAAAGCTTGGTAATCAAATACAAAAATAAGCTTAGCAAATTGCTAAGCTTATTTTTTATTACTTACCTTCTGGTTTAATTTGAAGATGTAATTCGTTTAATTGTCTGTTTGAAACAAACGATGGTGAATCCATCATTAAGTCTTGTGCACTACTTGTTTTAGGGAATGCAATAACGTCACGGATATTATCTGTTTTTGTTAATAACATAACGAGACGGTCTAATCCGTATGCTAAACCACCATGTGGTGGTGCTCCATATTTAAATGCTTCGATTAAGAAACCAAACTGATCATGCATTTCTTTTTCAGAGAAACCAAGTGCTTTGAACATTTTCTCTTGAAGTTCAGGATTAGAAATACGTATTGACCCTCCACCGAGTTCATAACCGTTTAATACGATGTCATAAGCATTTGCTTTTACTTTTTCTGGTGTTGTTTCTAGAAGCTCGATATCTTCTTCTTTTGGTGACGTAAACGGATGGTGTGCTGCAACAAAGCGCTCTTCCTCTTCATCGTATTCAAATAATGGCCAATCTGTAATCCATACGAAGTTGTATTTATCTTCGTCGATTAACTCTAACTCTTTACCAAGTTTATTTCTTAAGTTACCTAGACTTGCATTTACAACAGATGCTTTATCTGCGCCGAAAAATACGAGGTCATTGTCTTCAACGCTTAATAGTTCTTTTAATTCTGCTTGTTTTTCATCGTCAAAGAATTTAGCGATTGGACCTGAGAATGCTTCGTCGTTATATTTTAACCAAGCAAGTCCTTTAGCACCGTATAATTTTACATACTCTTCAAGTGCCTCAATATCTTTTCTAGAGTATTTGTCTGCATTGTTTTTAACTACGATTGCTTTAACGATTCCACCGTTTTCAACTGTAGATTTAAACACTTTAAAGTCAACGTTTTTACTGAATTCGCTAAGTTCTACGAGTTCCATATCAAAACGTGTATCTGGCTTATCTACACCGTAACGTAACATCGCATCATCATATGTCATACGTGCAAATGGTGTTTCAATGTCTAAACCTTTGACTGTCTTAAATACGTGCTTTAATAAACGTTCGTTTAGGTCGATCATATCTTCGACGTCAGTGAATGATTTTTCGATATCCACTTGAGTAAACTCTGGTTGACGATCACGACGTAAGTCCTCATCACGGAAACATTTTACGATTTGATAATATCTTTCAAAACCACTTAACATAAGTAGTTGCTTATAAATTTGTGGTGACTGTGGTAATGCATAAAATTCACCGTGGTGAATACGTGACGGTACTAAATAGTCACGTGCACCTTCTGGTGTTGATTTAGATAAAAACGGTGTTTCAACATCTACGAAAAATTCGTCATTTAAAAATTCACGAATTGCTGCAGTAGTTTTATGGCGTGTTCTTAATGTTTCTTGTAAACGTTGACGTTTTAAATCGACGTAACGATATTTTAGTCTGACGTCTTCACTTACGTCTTCATCTTCAATTTGGAATGGTGGAGTTTGCGCTTTAGATAACACTTTAAGTGTATTTGCAACGACTTCTAACTCACCTGTTTTAATGTTTTCGTTCACTGTCGACGGGTCACGTTTAACGACTTCACCAGTTACTTCGATGACGTACTCTGAGCGTAGTGTGTCTGCAATTTCTGTTGCTTCTTGATTGTCTTGATTAAAAACAACTTGTACGACGCCTGAAGCATCTCTTAAGTCGATAAAGATTAACCCACCTAAGTCACGACGGCGTTGTACCCAGCCTTTTAATGTTACAGTTTCGTTTAATTGTTCTAACGTTTCTAATACGAGTGTTCTACTCATTATTTAATAGCCTCCCCTAAGTTTTCAATTGAAGTTTCCACTTCTTCTCCTGTTGCCATATGTTTTAATTTGACTTGACCAGTTTCAAGTTCATTATCACCTAATACAATTGTATAAGTCGCACCTTTACGGTCTGCATCTCTAAACTGAGCTCCGACACCACGAGCTTTATAATCCATATCGACAGTCAATTTATTTTTTCTTAACCGTGATAATAACACGCTCGCATAGTCTCTTGCTTCTTCCCCTATCGTCACAACATATAAATCTAGCGTGTGAGGGTTTTTAATCTCTATACCTTCTGCTTCAAGTGCAAGTAGCAATCGTTCAATAGATAAAGCAAATCCGATACCTGTTTCTTTCGGACCGTCTAACATTTCTACTAAACCGTTATATCGACCACCACCTGCGAGCGTAGTAATCGAACCAAAACCATCTGAAGTACTCATTAATTCAAATGCAGTATGTGTGTAATAGTCGAGTCCACGAACTAAATTCGGATCTTCGACGTATTTAATACCGATTTTGTCGAGTTGAGATTTTACTTTTTCGTAATACGACAGTGATTCTTCATTTAAGTAATCAGTGATTTTTGGTGCTGTCGCCATTAACGGGTGATTTTTATCTTTTTTACAGTCTAATATTCTCATTGGATTTGAATCGATTCGTGACTGACAGTCAGAACAAAACTCATCAATACTCGGTCTAAAATGTTCTTGAAGTGCTTTTTGATACTCTTTACGACTATCAAAGTCACCAATTGAGTTAATGTGTAACTCTAAATCTTTTAAACCAAATGACTCGTAAAACGCCATCAGCATGCTTAAAATTTCAACATCGATTAACGGATCTTCAACACCGATCGCTTCTACACCGAACTGAACGAACTGTCTGTAACGCCCTTTTTGTTGACGTTCGTATCTGAACATCGGCTGATTGTAGAAGACTTTAATCGGTTGATTGGGGTCGCCGTACATTTTGTTTTCAATATAACTACGTACGACCGGTGCTGTACCTTCAGGACGAAGTGTCATACTTCTATCGCCTTTATCTTTAAACGTGTACATTTCTTTATTGACGATATCTGTCGTATCCCCAACAGCTCTTACGAATAAATCCGTACTTTCAAAAATTGGCGTTCTAATTTCTTGATAATTGTACTTTTCACAAACGTCTTTAAGTGTGTCTTCAATAAACTGCCACTTATAAGAATCTTTCGGTAAAATATCTTGCGTACCGCGTGGTATTTGTATCATAGATTTCCCTCCATAAAAATATCCCTTATACCGCTTATGGTATAAGGGACGAATATATCGTGGTGCCACCCTAATTTAGTAATGGTTTACTCTTCATTAAAAATTATTTTATTAATATATAGAAGTGTCTGTAACATTTTAAAATGCGTCACTCTCACCAAACATGACGTCTCTGCTCGCTCATTTTTAAACGTACTTCTTCTATAATTAGATTATATAAATTATAAATTAATGTCGTACTTATAGTCAAATGTTTATCTACTCTTCAAGATATATTTCTAAGCCATCTAATAGTCCTTTAACTAAACGATTTTGATAATCGTCAGTATTAAGTAAATAATCATCAACGTCGTTACTTAAAAATCCGAGTTCGACTAACGTTGCAGGATAATCGAGTTGTTCTGTTACTTGATATCCCATAACTTCAACGCCATTATTCGGTAACAGTGCGTAACGGTCTAAACCTTCATTCATAGCAGTTGCTAAGTCTTTTTGGTTATCATGAGTATAGAATGTTTTAAAGCCAGTAGGTTCTGGAGATTCAAACGCATCACTATGAAGCGATATGAAAATATCTCCATCAACTTCACGATCATCCAGTTCTACTGTTTTATTCGAACTACGAACCATGACGACTTTTGCGTTTGATTGTTTTAACACTTTTTCTAACTTTAGCGCAACGGATAACACAATCGTTGCCTCGTTTTCACCATAATATGACGGTGCCCCTGGATCTGTACCACCGTGTCCAGGGTCAATGACGATTGTTTTTCCTTTAAAGTCATATTTCTTTTCTGTAAAATCAATTGTTATATTTTGATAATTATTTTTTGGTTCATATGATTTTACGATGTAAATAAATGAAAAAATAAATATTAAAGACGTTACAAATATAAATAACGGTTTTACATATACATGCTTTTTTGTTTTAAGAAACCAAATTAAAAATTGGCCGACCTTTTTTAAGAATGCCTTTAGTCCATTCATTAAATAATCTTACCTTCTTTGGATTCATATATGATTGTAATCGGTCCACTATTTGTTAAACGAACATCCATATGCTCACCGAAAAATCCTGTTTTAACGAGCACCCCTTCTTCTCTTAGTTGCTCATTAAAGTATTCATATAGCTCGTTTGCATGCTCTTTACTCGCAGCACCGACAAACGATGGACGGTTTCCTTTTCTGACATCTGCATATAACGTAAACTGAGAAATACTTAAAATCTCTCCTCCGACATCTTTGATCGACAAGTTAATTTTTCCGTCGTTATCTTCAAACACTCTTGCCTTTACAATCTTTTCAGCAAGTTTTTTTGCATCTTCTTTCGTAGATGTCTCACTCACACCGACGAGTAACATATATCCCGTTTGGATTTCATTATATAACTCGTTTGTAATGACTGAAGCATGACTTACTTTTTGTAATACGACTTTCACTTATAACACCTCATTTAAACACGCGCTCAACACTATAAATATCTTTTAAATTTTTAATTTTATCGACGATACGATGTAAATCTGGTTTAGATTGAACCATGATCGAAATATTCACTTTCGCATGGTTACTCGCATTCGTTTGGCCACTCACTTGAGTAATCGGAACTTTCTCACTTGACACGAGGTTTAATATTTCATTGACTAAACCATTACGATCGAATCCGTGGATTTCTAAATTCACTTTATAACGTGCTTTGTCTTCGATACTTCCGACCCATGAAACGTCGATTAAACGTTCTGTTTCATTTTGAATGTTCGCACAACTTTTGACGTGAACTTTTACACCGTGACCTTTTGTTATATAACCGACGATGTCATCTCCTGGAACCGGGTTACAACATTTTGCAAGGCTCACGAGCATACCGTCTAATCCTTCAACAATTACTCCAGACTCTGAAGTCGTTTGTTTAAAGTCTTTTTTACGTTCTACTTCAAGAACAGGTGACGTATCTTTTTGTTTTAAATGACTCGTCAAACGGTTCACGATTTGCTGTGGTGTAACACCACCATATCCAACCATCGCATATAGATCATCGATTTGATTTAAATTATATCGCTCTAACACTTGAGCGACTGTTTTTTCAGTTAACGCTTCTTCTAGTT
Organism: Nosocomiicoccus sp. HMSC09A07; assembly: GCF_001808485.1. NCBI lineage: Bacteria > Bacillati > Bacillota > Bacilli > Caryophanales > Staphylococcaceae > Nosocomiicoccus > Nosocomiicoccus sp. HMSC09A07. The sequence continues at coordinate 18,635 of NZ_KV793627.1, read as the reverse complement.
TAAAACCGTTTAACTTAATTTCTTCTTCAACTTGTAGGCGACCTTTTTCAACGTTTTGTTCACGGTCTTGCTTTTTAAAGAATGCTCGTATTTTGTTTTTAGAGCTCGATGACTTAACGAGATTTAACCAGTCTAAACTTGGTCCGTATGACTGTTTGCTCGTACGAATTTCGACGATATCACCAGTATTTAACGTAAAATCAATCGGTACAATTTTACCGTTTACTTTTGCTCCGACCATCTGATTTCCGACTTCTGAGTGTACAGAATACGCAAAATCAATCGGCACTGCACCTTGTGGTAACTCGACGACGTCACCATTCGGTGTAAATACATAGATCTTATCAGATAACATATCGCTCTTTAATGCATCCATAAATTCTTCAGCATCCGTATAAGATGACTCGTTATCGACAATTTCTTTTACCCAGTTATTCGTCGGTGCACTTAACTTTTGACCTTCTTTATATGCCCAGTGTGCAGCGACCCCGTGCTCTGCAATTTCGTGCATTTCAAACGTTCTAATTTGTATTTCAAGAGGATCCCCGTTTGGGCCTACAACTGTCGTGTGTAGCGACTGGTACATATTTTGTTTAGGCATTGCGATATAGTCTTTAAAACGACCAGGTACCGGCTTCCAAATCGTATGGATAATACCAAGTACTGCATAACAGTCTCTAATATCATCTACGAGAACACGTACAGCGAGCAAATCAAAAATTTGGTCAAATTGTTTATGTTGGTCTTCCATTTTACGGTAAATACTATAAATATGTTTTGCGCGACCAGATAAACTATGTTTGATATGCGATTTTGATAATTCACTTTCGATTTGTTCAATCGCTTTGTTAATGATAACTTCACGTTCGCTACGTTTCTTTTTCATATAACTAACGATTCTAAAATATGCACTTGGATCGATATAGCGTAATGAGATATCTTCTAATTCCCATTTAATACTCGAAATCCCGAGTCGGTTCGCAATCGGTGCGTAAATTTCAAGTGTTTCTTTAGAAATACGAATTTGTTTTTCTTCAGGCATCGCTTTTAACGTACGCATATTGTGCAGTCTATCTGCGAGCTTTACTAAAATTACTCGAACATCTTTTGCGATCGCAACGAACAGTTTTCTATGGTTTTCTGCTTGTTGCTCTTCTAGTGAACGGTACTTTACTTTTTCTAACTTCGTTACACCATCAACAATTACCGCAACTTCTTCATTGAACATATTTACTAAATCTTCATGAGTATACGGCGTATCTTCTACAACGTCGTGTAAAAATCCTGCGACAATCGTCGCTACATCTAGCTTTAACTCTGCTAAAATTCCTGCAACTTGGACTGGATGTAAAATATACGGCAATCCATTTTTTCTAAATTGACCATCATGAGCTTTTTCAGCAAGATCATAAGCATCTTTAACCATAATTAACTCATCATCATTCATATATGCACTACATAAATTAAATACATCTTCAGCAATATATGGGTATTCTTTATCACTCATGATCTCACTTCCTTTAAAAGTCTTGTTATGTAAAAGTGCCTGATTGCTCAGGCACTATAATTATCATTCATTATATTCTAATAATGAGATAATTTCATAGTCTTTAATTTTATCTCGACCATTTAAATAGTTTAACTCGATTAAAAACGCGAGTCCGACTACGATACCACCGAGCGCTTCAACAAGATGAATCGCCGCTTCAATCGTTCCACCAGTAGCAAGTAAATCGTCTGTGATTAACACACGTTGACCTTTTTTAATTGCATCTTTATGAATTTCAAGTGTGTTTGTCCCGTATTCTAAATCATACTCATAAGAGATCGTTTCTCTCGGTAGCTTATTTGGTTTACGCACTGGCGCAAAGCCAATACCTAACTTATAAGCAACTGGACATCCGATAATAAATCCTCGTGCTTCCGGTCCAACGATAATATCGACGTCTTTATCTTTAGCGAATTTAGCAATTTGATCTACCGCGTAGCCAAATGCTTCACCGTTATCCATAATCGTCGTAATATCTTTAAACTGTACGCCAGGTTTTGGCCAGTTTTCTACTTCAGAAACATACTGTCGTAAATTCATTTAATAATCTCGCACCTTTACATTTAATACTATTATTTTAACATAATTCATACGTATACACATCGTTTTTATTCGTTTATTAGCGTTTCAATATATGTTTTTAACTCTGGTCTCGAGGACATTTTTAAAATCGTCTCCGCATTTAACCTTTCACTAAGTTGTTTAAAATATTTCGATTCGATGACGACGAGATCAGACGTTAAATCCTCATTGTAAAAAATGACGCCTTCATTTAATTTAACACGATTTAAATCATCTAAAACATTTAATACTTTGACGAGCATATCCATAGTAATATTATGTTTTTTTGCAAATTGTGGTGCATATTTTTTTAAGTCAATCGCACCATTTTCAGCATTAATAATCGTTTCATACACATGTTCAATCGTTTGAACTTTAGGAATCCCACTAAAGAATAAATTATCTTTATCATCAAAAATAGCGACGAGTTTTGAAGTTTTTAAATTCTTAACTGACGCTTCAAAATTTTGTATAGAAATTGGCAAATCTCTAAAAATCACTTGGTCAACGTTATAAATAATCGTCTCACCGTAATGGAAATAGTTATCACCGAGCTTTTCTTTATCTTCAGCGATAAAGAAAATATCACTCTTTTTATTAATACGTTTAAAGTTTTGATTGTTTTTTGAACGCATATCAAATAGCTGCATATCTTTAATTTCAGCGTCATTTAATACGAGTTGAACTTTTTCTACACCGTTAAACTCGTTGATACCGAGCGTTCCAATCATGTAAATTTTCTCGCCTTGAGATGTCTCGTTGTATAATTCCCCGTAGTTAAATCCGATTACTTCAAAACTATAATCGTAAAGCGTCATTTTTAAATGCTTGTTATCAACTCCGAGCTGGCGAATCGAATCAATTCGTGCGCCACTTATCATGACTGTTGGTGCTAAAAATCCATGTCCAAACGGTCGTAATGCATTTAATGCCTTAATATCATCTGTCGTAACGTTCTTGTTCGTTAGCTTTAAATCAACATCTCTAGTCGGTTTTGATGAAGATCCTTTGTCGTTCATGTACGCTGTTAATTCCTCTTTAAAATCGTCCATGGATTCTATTGGTACTTTAATCCCGAATGCTTGGTTATGTCCGTGTGCCACATGTGACGCTGTTATATGCGACAATTCTTGAAGCAACTCTATCGTATTAATTGAACGCGCACTTCCAGTGTATACATCTTCATCTTTTGTCAGTAAAATTGCCGGTACACCGTATGCTTCAACTATTTTAGAAGCAACGATCCCTAAGACGCCAGGATGCCATAAATCACCGTAAATGACGTGAATGTTATCGTCAGCATTTAAAAACTCTACCGCTTCAGCGTACGTATCCTCAACCATTTGCTTTCTAGTATCATTTAACATCTCTATTTCTGTAGCTATCATTTCCGCTTCACTATAACTTTCTGAAAGTAAGAGAGATACTGATATACTCGCTTCGTCTATACGACCCGTTGCATTTAAACGCGGTGCAATCGTAAAACCGACCGTCTCTTCGGTAATTTCACCTGAAGATTTCGCCGCATTCAACAGTGCTTTTACACCAATATTCGTATGACTGTTTAAATAATCTAACCCATGAATGACAAAATATCGATTCTCATCAAACATCGGCACCATATCTGCAATCGTTCCGATCGCAACAAGGCCAATAAATTCATCTTCAACGTATCCTAGCGCTTCAATCACTTTATAAGTAATACCGACCCCGGCTAAGTTGTTACATGGATAATTTCCATTTGGATGATTCGGGTGAATGATAACTGCATTTGGCATTTCCTCACTAAATTCATGGTGATCGATGACGATGACGTCTATATCATTCTCTCTTAGTAATTCAATTTCTTTAATATGTGTGACCCCATTATCAACTGTAATTACTAAGTCAAAATTCCCGATGACTTCTTCTTTTAATAAATCATAATTTAAACCATAACCGTGATCGACACGATTTGGGATAAAGAAATACACGTTTATATTTCGTTTTTTTAACGCTTTATAAAGAATCGTCGTACTCGTAATTCCATCCGCATCATAGTCCCCGTATATTAAAATTCGACTTTCATTGTTAACATGCTCCTGGATTAACTCTGTCGCTTTGTCGATATCATATATGAGTGACGGTGAATGTGTTTCTGGTTCTAATATTTTCTTTAAATCATCTTCAGATGTGAACCCACGATTTTCTAAAATATGTTGACTGAGTTCACTTAATTTATATCGTTCGATAAGTTCGTCTGTAATAGACGATTCATTTTCATTTAAAATCCAATGATATGTTGACTCGTACATATAATCATCCTTTAAAAAACGTCTAGGCGATTTGCCTAGACGTTATTTTATACTAATACTTTATCGTCATTACTACGTTTTTCTTCGTATACAACTAGTTTACCACCATTTTTACGAAGTTGTCTCTTTTTAAGAACACCCCATAATTGAATTGCGATAAATAGAGATGAGTATACACCACTAATTAAACCAACGAGTAACGCAACTGAGAACGTAAAGATCGATTCGCTTCCCATAAATACGAGGAAAACAACGACGATGATTACAGTAATTACTGTGTTTAATGAACGTGTCATCGTTTGTCTTAATGACGTATTGATGAGGCGATTAATATCGTCTTCACTATGATATACTTTCATCTTTTTATTGTTTTCACGAATACGGTCTAACGTAACAATCGTATCGTTAATTGAGTAACCGACGATTGTCAGTACTGCGGCAATAAATGTAATATCGACTTCTAATCTAAAGAAACTGAATACCGCAATCATTACAAATACGTCATGAAGTAGAGCGAGAACAGCCGGTAATCCCATACGCCATTCAAAACGAATCGATACATATATAATAATCGCAACTGACGCTATAAGTAATGCTTTAATTGCGTTTTTAACGAGCTCTTGTCCAACGACTGGACTCACTGTACTTGTCATCGGAGTTTCGCCGTACTTCTCTTCAAAGAACGATTGTAACTCAGCAATTTGGTTTTTATCTAAATCTTTTGAGTAGCGCGCAACAACTGTCTTATCCCCTGACTTCGTTAAACTTTCTGGCTCTAGTCCAAGTTCAACTAAATCATCTCTTACAGACTGTTCTGTCGTATTAGACTCAGCGACAATATCTGCACGTGTACCACTCGTAAAGTCGATTCCGAGGTTCAGTCTATATATTGATAAAATAGCGATTCCTGCTACGATAATGAGACCACTTAATAGGAAGAATTTCTTCGCATGTTCTGCAAATTTTAGTCCATCCCAAACAGTCGTTAGTTCTTGAACGTTAACACCTTCACGAATGTTATGGATATGCTTTTTCTTTAAACCGAATAACTGCGGTTTGTTGTCCATCCAGCCAGATGAAACGAGTAAACGCATCAGTACGCGAGTTAAGAATACTGCTGTAACGAAACTCATTAAAATAGATAGTAAGAGCATCGTCGCAAATCCTTTAACGCTAGACGTACCGAATATGAATAAAATAATCGCAGCGATTAACGTCGTTAAGTTCGCGTCAATAATTGTCCATAATGACTGATTCGCACCTTTTTTATACGATTCTTTAATACTTCGTCCGATTCGTATTTCTTCTTTTATACGTTCATATAAAATAATATTTGCGTCAACGGCCATACCGACCCCTAATATTAACGCTGCAATACCAGGGAGTGTTAACACACCGCTAATTAAGTTAAACATTACGAGCGTTAAGTAAATGTACACGACGAGTGTAACTGACGCAATGAGTCCTGGTACTCTATAGAAAATAAGCATATAAATGAGTACGATTACGACACCGATTAAACCTGCTGTTACAGTTTTATCGAGCGCCTCTTCACCAAACTGTGCGCCGACACTTGTCGAATAAATTTCAGTTAACTTAACAGGTAACGCACCAGAGTTTAGTAATGCCGCAATGTTTTGAGCACGTTGTAACCCTTCTTTATCACCAAACCCTCCAGAAATCATTACTTCTGTTGAGTTAATTGGCTTATCCACTGAAGCTGCTGAAATATATTTAGAATCTTCTTTTTTGGCTTCTTCAACGAAAGAGTCGACGCCTTCTTCAAAGTCCATCCAAATAACTAAAAGATTTGCTCCTTTCTGTTTTTCAGAAATTTCTTTTGTTATTTCATGGAACTTACTTGCATCTTTTAATTTTAAAGATACGATCGGTTGGTTTAAATCGTCATACCCTTGACTCGCCCCACCTTGTACTAAATCTTTACCGGATAGTAAAACATTATCTTCAACGTCACGAATTGTAAGTTCTGCTTGCGTTGAAAGTAATTCACGTGCTTCTTGTTGGTTTTCAACTCCGGCAAGTTGTACTCGGATACGATTTCCTTCTTCTATTTGAATGTTCGGTTCAGATACACCGAGTACGTTTACACGTGAATCTAGTGTTGAAGCTGTCGCTTCGACATCTTTTTGTTCAATCGTATCGTCTTTTTCTAGTGGCTCAACTTGGTAAAGTACCTCAAATCCACCTTGAAGGTCTAAACCTAAGTTAACGTCTTTAACTATGTCTTTATAAGTAAGCCCAATCGCTGTACCTAAAAGTACGACGATGAGTAACATACTTATAATTCTACTTGGTTTCTTTTTCACAGTGTCACCCTTTTTATGTTATGTAAATTAATATATACATTATAACGATAATTTGGTTAAAACTAAATATAAATTAAAAAAAGCCGACATTTGTCGACTTTCAATTACTTAGATACCTGGTGTAACGCACGGCGTTCAAATTTTAAAGTTGTGCCTTCATCGACTTTTAAATACATGTAGTTCGCATCGAAAGATTCAACGACACCTGTAAGACCTCCGATTGTTACAACTTCATCACCTTTTTGTAAACCTGCTTGCATTTCATTAATTTGTTTTTGACGCTTTTGTGCTGGACGAATCATTAAAAAATACATCACAGCAAAAATCGCGATAAATGGTAGTAAAGTTACTAGTAAATCCACGTGATTCCCTCCTCTTAAAAGTTTTTAGCATTTTCTTTATTAAGTCCGTATGTTTCAAAGAAATATTCTTTAAAATCTAAAAGACTGTCATTTAATATTGCTTGACGAACGTCACTCATCAAGTTTAACAGAAAATGTAAGTTATGATAAGTCGTAAGTCTAGCACCGAACATTTCATTTGCTTTAAATAAGTGCCTGATATAAGCACGCGTATAATTACGGCACGTATAACAATCACAATTTGGATCGAGCGGACTAAAATCACGGCTATATTTTTGATTTTTAACGACGAGACGTCCTTGACTCGTCATCGTCGTACCATTTCGTGCGATTCGTGTCGGTAATACACAGTCAAACATATCGATACCACGAATGACTCCTTCAATTAACGCATCCGGTGAACCAACACCCATTAAATATCTCGGCTTATCAAACGGTAATAACGGGACCGTTTCTTCTAACATTTCATACATTAATGGTTTTGGTTCTCCGACAGATAATCCGCCGATAGAATATCCAGGAAAATCTAACGACGTAATTTCTCTCGCACTTTGCTTTCTTAAATCGCTATATTCTCCACCTTGAACGATTCCAAATAACGCTTGTTTTTTATCGTTTCCAGATTTCACATGGTAATTTAACCCACGCTCTGCCCATCGTGTCGTACGTTCTAACGAATCTTTAACGTATTCACGAGTTGCTGGAATTGGTGCACATTCATCAAATGACATAATAATATCTGCACCTAAATCGTGCTGAATATCCATTGCCTTTTCAGGCGTTAAAAATAACTTTGAACCGTCTAAATGACTTCTAAAGTGTACGCCTTCTTCTTCGATTGTACGAATGTTCGATAAACTAAATACTTGGAATCCACCAGAGTCTGTTAAAATCGGTTTTTGCCAGTTCATAAAATTATGAAGCCCACCCGCTTCTCGTACGAGATCACTGCCTGGTCTTAACCATAAGTGATATGTATTCGATAAAATAATCTGACTACCCATTTCTAATAATTCTTCTGGTGACATCCCTTTTACTGTTGCGAGTGTCCCGACAGGCATAAATATTGGTGTTTCAATAATGCCGTGCGGCGTATGTAAACGCCCAGCACGTGCACCAGACTGTTTACACGTATGAACGTGTTCATATCGTATTGCCATAATTTCACCTCTAAATGATTAACATCGCATCGCCAAAACTAAAGAAGCGATACTCTTTTTCTACCGCATGATTGTATGCTTTTAAAATATTTTCTCGTGTAGAAACCGTACTTACGAGCATTAATAATGTCGATTTCGGTAAATGGAAATTTGTAATAAGACCGTCTACAGATAATATTTCTTGACCTGGATAAATAAATATATCCGTCCAATCACTCGTTGCTACGAATTTTTTATACGTTCTAAAATTCGCTTCTAACGTGCGGGTCGACGTTGTGCCGACACTGATAATACGATGGCCCTTTTCTTTTGCTTCGTTCAGTCTTTTAGCAGTAGATTTTTCAATTGAATAAAATTCGCTATGCATATCATGCTCTTCAACGTTTTCTACTGCGACTGGTCGAAATGTACCAAGTCCAACGTGAAGCGTAATGTAGACGATATCTACACCTTTTTCTTTTATTTGACTAAGTAACTCAGTCGTAAAGTGAAGCCCAGCAGTCGGTGCAGCTGCACTTCCGCTATGTTTTGAAAATACAGTTTGATATCTTTCGTTATCTTCTAATTGTGCTTTAATGTATGGTGGAAGTGGCATTTCACCAAGTCCATCTAACACTTCTTCTAAAATACCATCATATTGAAGTTTTACGATATAAATACCGTTGTCATGCTTTTCTAACGGAGTTGCTGTTAGTTCACCGTCACCAAACACTATTTCCGTTCCAACATGCACACGTCTCGCAGGTTTAATGAGTACTTTATATCCATTCGTTTCAGGATTAAGTAATAACATTTCAACGTGACCGCCACTGTCTTTTTTATGTCCGTGGAGTCTCGCAGGTAGTACGCGTGTATTATTTAATACGAGAACGTCATCTTTTTTTAAATAATCGATTATATTATAAAAATGACGATCTTCCATTTCACCAGTCTCTCTATCTAACACTAATAACTTAGAATCCGTACGATTTTTAAGCGGATGTTGTGCGATGAGTGATTCTGGTAAGTGAAAATCAAAATCGGTTAATTTCATGATTCATTATCCTCTATATGTTTGTGTCGTTTAAAATAGTCATAACTTTTTGCTGTCGCTTCACGACCTCTTGGTGTACGTTGTAAAAATCCACGTTGGATTAAATACGGTTCGTATACATCGATTAACGTCACGACCTCTTCGCCAATTGATACAGCGACTGTTTCTAAACCGACAGGACCTCCGCCATACGTATCGATAATTGTCGTCATGACTTTATGGTCGATCGGATCGAGTCCTTCTTCATCGACTTCTAAAACGCGTAGTGCATCATTCGTCGTTTCTAGTGAAATCGACGCTTCACCTTTCACCATTGAGAAATCACGAACGCGTCTTAATAAGCGGTTCGCAATACGCGGAGTTCCGCGACTTCTTCTCGCGAGTTCGTATGCAGACGTTTCATCGATTTTCACGTCAAAAATATCCGCGGTACGTTCAACAATCGTTTGTAACGCGTCGTTTGAGTAGTATTCTAATCGTAATTGTATTCCGAAACGGTCTCTAAGCGGTGCGGATAAACTCCCAAAACGCGTCGTTGCACCGACTAACGTAAATGGTGGTAAGTCAATACGAATACTTCTCGCTTCATCTCCTTGACCGATGACAACGTCAATAAAATAATCTTCCATCGCAGAATATAAAATTTCTTCGACGATACGCGGGAGCCTGTGAATTTCATCGATAAATAAAACATCTCCAGGTTCTAAGCTCGATAAAATCGCCGCTAAATCTCCCGCACGTTCAATTGCAGGACCTGCAGTCGTTCGTATATTTACGTTCATTTCATGCGCGATAATATTTGATAACGTAGTTTTACCAAGCCCCGGTGGACCATGTAAAATAACGTGATCGAGTGGTTCCTCACGCATCTTTGCCGCATCTATAAAAATTTGTAAATTCCTTTTAATCGTATCTTGACCGATATATTGTGATAAATATAACGGGCGAAGCGATAACTCTTCTCTCGCTTCACCTTCTATTAGCGACTGATCTAAAATTCTATCGTCCATGATTATCGTCTCCTGTTCTATTCAACGATATGTCTTAAACTTAATTTCACTGCATCTTCGACAGTTGTGAGTTCTTGCTTCGATAAATATTTTTCTAACGATTTTAACTCACGTTTGCTGTATCCGAGTGCTTTTAATGTTTCAAGTGCTTCCTCTACAATGATGTCGTTTGAACGCGTTGATTGCTGTAGTTTTACCTCAGCTTTAAAGTCTGCTTTTAACTTCCCTTTTAAATCTAAAATGATTTGTTGAGAGGTTTTCTTACCTATACCAGGGAATTTTTGTAAATACTTTTGATCTTCGTTTTCAATCGCATTTACGACTTCAGACGGTGTTGACGTCGCGAGAATTGCGAGCGCACTTTTTGGTCCAATTCCAGTCACTTTTAATAGCGACTGAAACATTTCCTTTTCACTTATACTGCTAAACCCATATAGCGTGAGACTATCTTCACGAACGATTTGTTCGACGTAAATACGCGTCTCTTGATTTAAATACTTTTCAAAATGATAAGGATTTGCAGCAACGATTAAATACCCAATACCAGCTGTTTCCAGTGTCACATAATTCGCATGAATTTCTGTGAGCGTGCCTTTAATATACTGATACATATTTTCACCTATTCAATAAATTCAAATTCAAAGTCTTTAATTCTAACGACATCTCCAGATTGTACGCCTTTTTCTCTTAACGCATCATCGATACCCATCGAACGCATTTGGCGAGCAAATCTTCTGACTGCTGCGTCACGCGAGAAGTCTGTACGCATAAATAGCGTTTCGATTTCTTTACCGTGAATTTCAAATGTTCCGTCCATACCGCGTTTAATTTCAAACGGTGCTTCTTGTTTTTCATGTCGATACACGACGCGCACGTCTTGGTCTATTGTTTCTTCTTCCTCTTCAGGGACATAATTTTCTAACGTTTCGATAATTAAATCGTTTAACGCTTGAATACCTTCTCCGGTCACTGCTGAAATTTCAACAATTTTAGAATCCGTCTCGACTTCACGTTTAAATCGTTCAATATTTTCTCTATCTTGAAGTACTTCGATTTTATTTAAAGCGATAATTTCTGGTCGTTTTAATAATTTCTCGTTGTATTCTTTTAATTCATTGCGAATGATTTTATAGTCTTCCACCGCATCTCTATACTCTGTTTCTGCGATGTCGATGACGTGTACGAGAACTTTAGTACGTTCGACGTGTCTTAAAAACTGTATTCCAAGACCAGTTCCCTCAGCTGCACCTTCAATTAACCCTGGTAAGTCCGCCATAACAAATGACTTATCTCTAACGATTACAACACCTAAATTCGGTTGAATCGTTGTAAATGGATATGACGCAATTTTTGGTGTCGCGCGAGATACACGACTTAATAACGTCGACTTTCCAACACTTGGAAATCCTACTAAACCGACGTCCGCCATTAACTTTAATTCTAATATAAGGTCGAATTCTTCTCCTGGTTCTCCACCTTCAGCAAAATCTGGTGCTGTATTTCTACTCGATACAAAACGAGAGTTCCCTCGTCCACCACGACCACCTTTTGCGATGACTGCACGCTGAGTATGTGTCGTTAAATCTGCAATGACTTCTTCAGTTTCAGCATTTTTTACGACTGTACCTGGTGGTACTTTTAAAATCATCGGTTCACGACTTTTACCGTGTTTATTTGAACTCATACCAGATTCACCGTGCTCTGCTTTAAAGTGACGCTGATATTTAAAGTCCATTAACGTATTAAGCCCTTCGTCGACTTCCATAACGATGTCTGCACCGTTACCACCGTCTCCACCTGCTGGGCCACCCATAGGTTCATATTTTTCTCTTCGGTACGCAACGATTCCATTACCACCGTTTCCTGCTTTTACATAGATCTTCGCATAATCTGCAAACATACCGACACCTCCATTCTTATCTATTATACATAATATACTGACATAAAAAAAAGCATCAGCGAATCGCTGATGCCTGTTTTATTACGCTTCGTAAACAGATACGCGTTTTTTGTTACGTCCAACGCGCTCAAATCTTACGACTCCATCTACTTTAGCAAATAATGTGTCGTCTCCACCTCTACCAACGTTTACACCTGGATGAATTTTAGTTCCGCGTTGACGGAATAAAATTGAACCACCTGTTACAAATTGGCCATCTTGGCGTTTCGCACCAAGACGTTTCGCGTGAGAGTCACGACCGTTTCTAGTAGATCCTACCCCTTTTTTCGATGCGAAAAATTGTAAGTCTAATGTTAATTTAAACATTCAGTCCACCTCACTTTTAGTTACCTTAATATAGTCTTTATACGATTGTTCTATAGTTTCGAGTGATATAATCATCGTTTTAAGTATTAGATCTACAGATTGGTCGTATTCTTTTACTTCTAAAAAGAAATACCCACCATCATTATTGATATCTAACACCGGTTCGACATCTGTCAATTGAAATATCGCATTCGTGTTTCCGAATACTACACTAGACGCTCCAGCACAAACGATATCTTGTCCATGTTCTCCATAATCGGCATGGCCAGACATTTCTATGCTTTTAACAACGTCATCTTTCAACTTGACTTCAACATGAACCATTACGCATCAATCTTTTCGATTGTAACTTTTGTGAATGGCTGACGATGACCTTGTTTACGTAAGTAGTTCTTTCTACGTTTGAACTTAACGACATGGATTTTCTTACCACGGCCTTGTTGTTCAACTTTCGCAGTTACTGTAGCACCTTCAACGATTGGCGCACCGACTTTAACGTCGTCTCCACCAACTAAAAGTACGCGATCAAAAGTAACTGTGTCACCTTCATTAGCGTCAAGCTTTTCAACGAAGATTGTTTGACCTTCTTCTACTTTAACTTGTTTACCGCCTGTTTCGATGATAGCAAACATACTTTACACCTCCTAATTATAAGACACGCCATATAGGTGGATTAAATAATCACTTAAACCTGTTCTGAGCGGTTGATGTTTACAAATTCATCAACTTCTAAAGTATACACATACTAACTACTCGAGTCAATCTTTTTATGCATGTTTTGTGAATACATTTTTTCTTATTTTTATTAAAACGAGTACAAAGATGAGAAGTGGTATATATAGTAATGCGTTTAATAATAAACTCGGCACTGCACGTAACGCGATATAATCAAACAGTGGTAAATCTACATATCCAATTACTTTGTATATTCCGTATATATAAAAATCAAATAAAAACGTATTGACGATAACGACAAAGAATAGCCCTATCATATCTCTATAGAATACTCTAAATGCCGAATGCATAAATAATACAAATACGACAAATCCAAATAAATGAATTCCGTAAATTGAACCTGTGTATAAATCTAAAATGACTCCGAATACGATGCTGAAAAATATGCTATATGATCGCCCGAAGTAAATCGATACGAGTAATAACATCATAAATAATAACTTCGGTACAAAATAAACGTCAGAACCTAACAGTGAGAATGGGCTCACTGAAGCGAAACTAAAATCTAAAAACAATACAGTAAAGAATCCGATAAATAAAAAAATTGAACGCATCGTTATTCCTCACCTACAGTTTCAGGCTCACGTTTAATGACAAATATCATGTCGAGTTCATTAATATCGCTGTCCATTTTAACACTTGCATTTTTGCTTAGGCCATATCGGTCGTTGACCGAATCGACAACTTCACCGACGATAATCCCTTCTGGGAAAATACCCGTTAAACCGGATGTATATACTTTTGATCCTTCTTTAATTTTACCGTCGTTGACGATATTACCGACGAGTAACGTATTTCCATTTTCATCATAACTTTGAATCGTACCATAATGTCGCTTATCTCCGTTATGTATTTCAACAGAAATGTTTTTCTTTTCAGCGTCTGTCGTAATCATTTCAATAAAACTTGAACTTCCATTCGCACGTTTTACGACCCCAATCAGACCTTTTGGCGTCATAACGGCCATACCTTCAGATACACCGTGCTTCGTTCCCTTATCGATAGTAAAACTATTTAACCATTGATCTGGCGAACGTGAAATTACACGTGCATTAATTGTTTCATAGTCGATTTTAGAAGATACATCGAGTGCTTCTTTTAATTTTTCATTTTCTTCTTCAAGGCGTTTTAAATCCGCTTCAAGTTGCGGTAACATATCTAACTTAGCCTCAAGTTCTTTTTCGTTTTTTGACGGTCCGAATATAAAACCTAATAAGTTAAACGGAGTTTTCATTACTTTTTGTGTCGTAGCTGTCGCATCTCCAACGAACATCTCCGCCTTTGTCGTATGTGTACGATCAGATATAGAAAATCCTATTAATAAAATAAGGAGGATGACTGAAAAGACAATCGTAATCATTTTATTCTTATTAAAAAACTTCAAAACTCCACCCCCATAATTATCATTATTTTACCATATCTAATTGTAAAATATATGTGTTTAAAAGTTTATATTAAATAAAATTCGAGATAAACTTGCATTTCTCTATACATTAAAATATAATGAGAATATATTAGACATAGAGAACGACAGTGCCTAGCAAATGTCACTCACCGATAGCACGCCTAAGTGCTAGATATCATATTATTATCTGTTAAATGTAGACTTAGAACGTCTACGTCAAAGACCCACTAAATCGAGAGTTTAGTGGGTTTTATTTTGTAATAATGTACATAAACCTATACACTAGTAATCGTAATATAAAACGGAGGCTAAGCATGACACTTAAAACTTTCATCATTGTGCTCATCATCACACAAATATATTTTGCATACCATGCTTTCCTATTTAAAAAGAAAGAACAGCCTATGGTCAATGTAAAAGATGATAAAGCAGAAATTAACGGTCAAGAAGTGAATACAAAAATATATTCGTTCGTCTTAAACTACGGTCCACAAATGCGCAGACACTTTAACAACATTTGGTTTATCATTGCGTTTTTCATCATCGGTTCAATCGTCATCGCACCGTCAATGCCAGACTATGCGAGATACGGTAGTAATTTAACGTTTGTCATTCCAAACTTAATATTATTTGGACTGATCGTATCAGTATTAACAATTATCATTAATGTACTTTTAAAAGAATATATGATTGCAGGGACAGCACTATTTAACGCAATCGCGATGTATATCGCATATTTCCAAATGAACTTAACATTAAATATGGATGGCTTTACTGAATTCGTATTAACACTTGTACTTGTATTTAACACAAATAAAATGTTAAAACTTCATAATGGCACGTATCCATTCTTTACATGGACGATGATAAATCACCTCATTGCGTCAACGTTAGTGCTACTATTAATGTAAAAAAACCCTAGAGTTTGAATATCGAAACTCTAGGGGTTTTTAATTCCAATCACTCTATTTTCTTTTCCATATTTCAAAAGTATGGGGATGCTTGTTCTTTTCATCTACTTTACCGTCCCAAGACTTTTCAAGTTCAAATTCATTGTAATCAAAGTCATCAGGAAAATATACGTTACCATCGAATTCGTCATGAATTACCGTACGGTATAAATAATCAACATCATCTTCAAAGATTTTAAATAAGCTTACACCGCCGATAATATAAAAATCTTCAGCGTACTTTTCATATAACTCTAAAACTTCTTTTTTACTATTAACGACAATCGCACCAGGTGCTTCATAATCTGGATTATGAGTTAACACGATATTACGTCGACCTTTTAACGGACGGTTCGGTATTGACTCATAAGTCGCGCGGCCCATGACAACGTCCCCTTGCATCGTTACTTTTTTAAAAAACTTTACATCTGCAGGAAGACTCCACGGTAGTCTGTCTCCTTTACCAATTAGGCCATTTTTATCTTCAGCATACACATAAGCAAGCATAGAGCCACCTCATTCTATGTTTTTGTACTCTTATACCCTCTTATTCAAAAATTAAAAACAAGTGCTTTTTTATTAATTATAAATGTTAATTTAAGTCCACCCACTCATCTTTTAATATCCCATAAACCACATGGTCGACGTAGTGATCATATAACCACTCGACTTGTCTTAAAATTCCCTCTTCAGTAAATCCGAGTCTTTCAGGAATTTTACGACTTTTAAAATTTTCAGTTGCAACTCTTATTTCTATTTTATTTAAACGAAACTCTGTAAAACCAATATCCATTAATGCTCGAACAACTTTTGTCATAATACCATGCCCTTGAAACTCCTCGCCAAGAAAATAACCGATTTGACCAATACGACTTGTCCAGTCAAACGAGTTAAAACTCGCTATACCAGCGACTTTACCTTTAAAAATAATTGCTGTAACTAAACTCTTATTATCTACATAATTTTGCATCGAAGACTTAATAAAATCTTTCGTATCATCTACTTTTTTAATAAAAATAGGCCACGGTAACCACTCTTTCAGATAATCACGTGACTTAACCGTCAATTCAAAAATAGCATCCGCATCACGATGATCCACTAACTTCAAAGAAATATCATCGTCAACTTTATGTGTAAACATAGGAACACCTGCCTCAATAGTTATTATGTATAAAATTAATGTTCTGTAATTTTAACATAAAATATTAAAGAATAGTGAGTCAGAAACCCCTATGTAATCATTGCTGGATTAAAAACAATCCATCTCTTTCAGGCTAATGTATTTACCATTACCAATGATAATGTGATCTAAAAAGTCGATACCAATGAGTTCACTACTCATTTTAAGTCGTTTACTTACTTCAATATCTTCACTTGAAGGTGTTGGGTCACCACTTGGATGATTATGAACACAAATAAACGCTGCAGCACTTCTTTTGACCGCTTCTTTAAAAATTTCTCTTGGATGAACAACGGTTGTATTAAGCGATCCTTTAAATACTGTTTCTTGATGAATCACTTTATATTTAGTCGATAAATATAAGACGACAAAATGTTCTTGTTGGAAATATCTCATTTTCTCCATTAAAAGTTTCGATACGTCATCTGGAGAATGAATGAATACATCATCTTCTAAGCTATGACTATGCATTCTTACAGCAAGTTCAATCACTGCCAATATTTTTATCGCTTTAGCTTCACCGATACCATTAATCTTAGTCAGCTCCTGATACGTAACATCTCTTAAATCGCTGATTTTCTTTAAATTCTTTAACACATTATCTGCGAGTGTTAAGCTACTTTCATTCCGACTACCTGTGTTTATAATAATTGCTAAAAGTTCTCTATTCGTTAAATTATCAGCACCGTATATTTTCAATCGTTCTCTCGGTTTATCAGAAGACATCATTTCTTTAATCATTAAATCGTTCATAAGAAACCTCCAAAATATATAGTTGATAAATCATCATAAATAATAAAAGTGAGAATCGTACTCGTGGCTACAAAAGGTACATACGGTATTTTACGATTATCTGAATTCTTTATAATCTCCATAATAATCACGTAAAACCCACCGACTATAAATGAAAATAACAAGATAAAACTAAATAACAACGTAGGAGTGATTAAAGTTATCACAGACAGTAACTTTATATCTCCATAGCCGATTTTTTTATCAAACAGAATATAAATAACATGAGCTAAAGTTATAATAATCAGATCGTCTATTACATCTACATAATTAAATCTCGTTACATAGAGACCTGTTGTTAAAAGTATAACTAACGTAAAATTAGGTATTTTATAATGCTTAAAATCGTATAACGCAAGAGGTGCTAGAAATACAATCAATAAGTAATAAAGTGAAAAATCTCTAAACTGTATGTAAACTAAACTTGGAACTATAAAGAGCAGTGCAAGTACAACTTCTGAACACACATAAATAAAAGGTATATATCCGTGGCACTTATTACATCTGCCCCTCGACAATATATATCCAAAGATCGGTATGAGTGCAACAGCATCTATCGTATGATTGCAATGATTACACTTACTTCTTCTGAATAAAAACTTAAAGTTAAAACTCTTTTCCTCTAACACAACAAATATAAATGAAGCGAGTATCCCTCCAGTTATTAATAATAAAAGAATACGACCACCTCCAAAATGTTGCCCTAACTATATTCCATACGTTCAAGAATGTAAAATTGCAATTTTTGAAAAATAGCTTTTTATCATTACAGTATTTAAAAAACTGTCAGGAAAATCCTGCAGCACTTGAATAATCGTAAGTTTTATAGATAAAATTAGAAAAAAGCGCTCTAACACTTTAGAGCGCTTCATTATGAACGTTTTTATTCTTCTTATTTACATATTTGAGTCTGTTCAACGAATTTTTGTTAGATATAATCATTTATTTAGGTCAAGTCTTAAATATTGTGTAAAATAAAAAATCTCTCTGTTATTCTTTAGCTTCCACGAA
>NZ_KV793626.1:19428-42263 GCF_001808485.1 Nosocomiicoccus sp. HMSC09A07 | reverse complement strand
TTGACATATTGTCATTCAGTTTTCAATGTTCATTGTTTTTGCGTCGCTGTGAAGCGAACACTTCTTAACTATATCAAGTAGTTTTTATCTTGTCAACAGTTTTTAAAAATTATTTTTAAAACTTTTTGATTTGATGATATGTTACTTGATTTTTGTCGCCGTTACTGAAGCGACTACTCTATAATAACACCTTGGAAAATATAGTCAAGAGTTTTTATAAGTTTTTTTAAAAATTAATTCGTCTCAAGAAAGACTTTCTCTATAATACAATATAAAATGATTTTTGTATATAATAAGTTTTGAGGTGAAAATATGAGACTTCCAGGTAATAAGATATTACGTATACGTGGATGGGCACTCGCATTAATTTTTATCGGTATGATTATTATGTATGCGGGAATGTTCTTTAGATCGACGCCGTGGTTAATGCTGATCTTTTTAATACTCGGTGTAATACCGATTCTTTTAAGTTTTGTTATTTACTTTTACGTCGGCATGATTAGTGCACGTGCAGTGAGAGTACAATGTCCAAACTGCGGTAAACATACAAAAATTTTAGGCACAGTCGATTATTGTCAACATTGTAAAGAACCACTAACTTTAGATAAAGATTTAGAGGGCGAAGAATTTAACATCGACTACAATGTAAAACATCGACGCGAAAAACTTAAATCACAATTAAAAAAAGAAGATTAGAAGTTAAACCTTCTAATCTTCTTTTTTGTTACATGTTCGGCATCGACCATATAGTTCTAGTCTATGCCCGTCGACTTCCATACCTGTTAAAAGACTTGCGAGTTCTTCCACTTCTTCAAGTGCTGGATATTGAAAGTCCATAATCTTACCACAGTCTTTACATATGACGTGATAATGTGGTGTCGTTCTAAAATCAAATCGGCTTGATGCATCACCATATGTTAACTCTGTTACTAAACCGACTTCCTTAAATAGTTTTAAGTTATTGTAAACTGTCGCAACACTCATATTTTTATGGTTATGTGACAATGCTTTAAAAATTTCATCTGCAGTCGGGTGAGTTTCTGTTTCAATTAAATACTCTAGCACTGCTTTACGTTGTGGAGTAATTCTAACTCCTGTCTCTTTTAACTTTTCAATCGACTCATTAAACATTGTATCGCAATCGATAATTGTCATAGGGTTTAACCTACTTTCGTTACATCTATATAATTACAGTTTACAAATAACCCATTCACAATGTCAAATATGTTAGTATCCTTTCTCATAGGAAACGACATTAAATAGTTCTTCATCGTTTAAATAATTCTCTAGGTTATCTAAAAACATATCGAGTGCACGTTCAGTATATCGGTTTGTCCGTGCGCTTCCGTGAGGTGTAATTGTGACGTTATCATATTCATAAATGAACGCATCTTTGTCTAAAGGTTCGTCATTGAATACGTCGAGTATTAAATGTGATATGAGTTTTTTATCTAACACGTGTTTTAATGTCTCGTCTTCGATAAGATCACCGCGCCCAATATTTACGAATACCGCTTCATCGTTCATATGTTTAAAGAAATCTATATCTACAGATCCTCTCGTCTTTTTCGTACTCGGTAAAATGCTGACAACAAAATCCGCTTCACTCAGTCTATTCTTTACATTATCAATGCTTTCAGTTTCGTCGAAATACTCGACCTCTCTACCACTCGTATTAAATCCGATTACTTTTACATGGAACGCTTTTAACAGTCGCGCGAGCTCTTTACCAATTTCACCTGTTCCAAGTATAATCGCTGTTTTACCGTAGAGTTCTCCGCCTGTTAATTTATAATCCCACTTTTTGTTCTTTTGATTATCATACGCCTCATATAACTTCTTATAATGGGCTAATAGTAATCCAATCGTATATTCCGCCATCGGTATTTTATGAATACCACTCACATTTGTAATGATTTTATTTTTATATAACGATTCTGGAATATTATCGACACCAGCACTCATGACGTTTATCCATTTAACTGATTGTAAGAGTTCAACCATATCTTCTTTTAAATTCCCGCCGTACGTATTAAAAACGTCAACGTCTTTAAGTAAGTCTTCAGTTAAGTCTTCTTTATTAGAAACGTATTTAAATTCAACGCCTTTTTCTTCTAGTTGTTTTAATTTACTTTCATCTAGTTCTGCATTTGATAAAATTTTTACCATATTATCCCTCTTTTAAGAATTCTAGTAGTTGTTCGACGTGTTTTTTAGGACTCACTTTGTCAAAACGTTTTACGATTTCATTATTTTCATTCACGATAAATGTCGTACGGACAATACCTCGAACCTTTTTACCGAAAACTGTTTTGTCTCCGATAACTCCCGCTGCACTCGCAAGCTCATTATTTTCATCGACTAATAAATCGAAGTTTAAGTCTTTTTTCTCGATAAATTTTTGGTGAGACTCTTTAGTATCTCCACTGACACCATATACCGTAACATCTAAGTCGTTAAACGCTTCTATATTATCGCGTAAATCACACGCCTGAGTCGTACATCCAGGTGTATTATCTTTTGGATAAAAGTAAATGACTGTTAACCCTTTTAAATCGTCGTTTGTAATAATATCTCCATTTTGATTTTCTAATTTAAATTGTGGAAACTGTTCCATCTCTATCGCTCCTAAATTCAAGTGTTTCTTTTTCTATACCTTATATATGAAGATTTTAAACGTCTATCTTCTTAATTAAAGAGTGCGTGTAAATATGTTACTATATAAATAATAATCTCATATTAAAGGATGACACATATATGTATAGTCATAAAAATTCAGAACAATTTAGAAATCGTGCAGAAAATATTATATTAGGTGGAGTAAACTCACCATCTAGATCATATAAAGCAGTCGGTGGCGGTGCACCGGTTGTAATGGACCGCGCGGAAGGTGCGTACTTTTATGATATCGATGGTAACAAGTACATCGATTATTTAGCAGCTTACGGACCAATTATTACAGGACACGCACACCCTCATATTCATAAAGCGATCGTCGAACAAAGCCAAAAAGGGATTCTATATGGTACGACGACAAAAGAAGAAGTATTCTTTGCTGAAAAAATTCAAAGTGCAATGCCAAACTTAGAACGCATTCGTTTTGTAAACTCGGGTACTGAAGCCGTCATGACGACGATTCGTGTCGCACGAGCGTATACGAAACGTAACAAAATCGTTAAATTTGAAGGTTGCTACCACGGTCATTCCGATTTAGTATTAGTCGCAGCAGGAAGTGGACCAGCTCAACTCGGTACACCAGACTCTGCAGGTGTACCGGAAGCTGTTGCGAAAGATATGATTACCGTTCCATTTAACGATATTGAAGGTTTAAAACAAGCGTTTGAACGTTTTGGATATGAAATTGCTGGCGTGTTAGTTGAACCAATTGTCGGTAACTTCGGTATCGTCGAGCCAAAAGAAGGATTCTTAGAAGCAGTCAATGAAATTACGCATCAACACGGTGCACTCGTCATCTATGACGAAGTCATTACAGCGTTTAGATTTATGTACGGAGGCGCACAAGATTTACTCGGTGTAAAACCAGACTTAACAGCGCTCGGTAAAATTATTGGTGGTGGTACTCCGATTGGTGCATACGGTGGACGTAAAGATATTATGGAATCAGTCGCTCCACTTGGCCCTGCATATCAAGCAGGTACGATGGCGGGTAACCCGTTATCGATGGCTGCCGGAATCGCATGTTTAGAAGTATTAGAACAAGACGGTGTTTATGAAGAATTAGATCGTAAAGGTAAACGATTAGTTGAAGGTATTCAATCATTAATCGAACAATATAATATTAAAGCAGTTGTAAACCGTAAAGTTGGGGCTTTTTCAATTTACTTTACAGATAAAACAGTGACGGATTATATCGGTGCAGAAGATACTGACGGTGAAGCATTTAGCACGTTCTTTAACGGGCTAATTCGCCGTGGTATTAACATCGCACCTTCCAAATATGAAGCTTGGTTTATTACAACTGAACATACGGATCAAGATATCGAAGATACGCTTAACATTATTGAAGCGGTCTTTAAAGAAGACTTTTAGGAGATGGTGCTATGAAGTTTGGCGCCCGAATATTAAAAACGGGAATCGCGGTCGTTTTAACATTACTCGTTGTGCAATTGCTCGGTTTAACACCAGGGTTAATCGCTGGTATCGCTGCAGTGAACGCACTACAACCAAACGTGCACCGCAGTATTTCTCAAACGTGGAACCAGTTTAGAGGAAACATTATCGGTGCAATTTCAGCGATCGTCATGGTTCTTTTATTTGAAAGTAACTTAATCGTCATCGGTTTAACGATTATACTCGTTCTTTCAATACTCATGTTTTTCAATTTACAAAGTGTGTCGAGTCTTGCTGTCGTTACAGTAATCGCAATTATGGATGAACCACTCGGTGCTGACATGACGACTGGAGACTTTTTACAAACAGCAATTATTCGATTTTCACTCGTTATGATTGGGGTATTATGTGCGTTAGTCATTAACTTATTTATAATTCCTCCTAAATATGAAGACCGGCTATATAATCACTCTGTCGTCATCAGTAACGACATATTTAAACTCATTCGATTAGAGTTAAACGGTGCGAGTGACGCAATCACTATTCGTAAAGATGTGAAATCACTCGATAAACGCGTCACTAAATTAGAAACATTATACGCCTGGTACGAAGAAGAAAAACCATACCTCAGAAAAACGAAACTTGGTGACTTACGTAGTAAAATATTATTTAGACAAGTCGTTCAGATGACGCGTAACGCGTGGTATGTGTTAGAAAGTTTAAACAAACTTGAAAATGACTATAAATATTTAACTGAAGACTTTATTAACCGAATTCGCTATGAAATGGACTTACTGATTGCGTATCATGAACAAGTCTTACTCAAAATTTCTGAGAAAATCCCACCAGAAACGTCAGAGTATTACCAAGATAATCTATACCATTATGAAAACACGCTAATCGAACACTTTTTAGATGATTATCATAAACTCATTAGTGAAGACGTTCGATTACGATACGAAAACATTTTAAACAGTATTACCGCAATTAACGAGTACCATACGTCTATAGAAAATGCGGACCGTATTACTAATAGCTATTTTAAATATCACGCAAATGACGAAGATTTATCAATTACTGAAGAAACTTTAGATTAAAAAAACGTTCGATGAAATTCATCGAACGTTTTTTACTGCCAGCCGTTATTGTCATCTTGTTTTCCTTTAAAACGACTAACATGTTTATTGCCTTTTACGATGAAGCGGTATAAATAATCGACCGCTTCTTTTTTATTATCGATTCCGATACGTGGTGTCGCAACGATCTCCTTAGGGATTTTACCGTCGTAAATATCGACGTACCCTGTATTTAATATCTTACCGTTATGCGTGTCTCTTTTAACACCAAGTGCCTCAGTTAATTTACCCGGTCCATCTGTAAGATTCACTTCTCGACCGCGCCTTAAAATCATCTCTTCAATACCTTCAGCAGGTTCTATTCCTCGAATTAAAATCCCTTCAGGTAAGTCTTTTGTTGTGACAAAATTCATGCAGTGATGTCCATGCATCGTATAGACGTATATATGACCGTACGGTTCAAACATCGTACTGTTCTTTTTATTTTTTACTCCAGTAAACGTATGTGCTGCACGGTCTTTCGTTCCTAAATACGCCTCGACCTCAGTAATATACCCGCTCGTTGTTACTCCATTTGTATACGTTACAATTTTTTTACCGAGTAACTCTTTTGCTGCTTTTAACGTATCTTCTGATAAAAACTCAAGATCTAAATAGCTCATACTTCAACATCCTGAATGCTATAAAGTCTAAAATACGCACCATTTTTAGCAAGTAATTCTTCATGCGTTCCACTTTCTACAATTTCACCATTTTCGATGACGTAAATCGTGTCAGCATGTGTAATTGTAGAGAGTCGGTGTGCAACGACAATCGTCGTTCTGTCGTGCGCTAGTTCTTTTAGCGTATCTTGAATAATCGCTTCACTTTCTAAATCTAAAGCACTCGTTGCTTCATCGAGTATAAGAATCGGTGGATTTTTTAAGAAGACTCTAGCAATTGCAATTCTTTGCTTTTGACCACCAGATAACTTCACACCACGCTCACCGACTTCTGTATCGTAACCATTTGGTAAATTCTCAATGAACGCTGAAGCATTCGCGCGCTCTGCTGCACGGTACACTTCTTCGTCAGTCGCATCTGGTTTTGCGAGTAAAATATTGTTTTTAATCGAATCAGAAAAGAGAATATTATCTTGCATGACCATACCGATATTATCTCTTAATGAATGTAACGTAACGTCTCTAATATCGTGTCCGTCAATTAGAACTTGTCCGTCTGAGACTTCATAGAATCTAGGTATAAGTGATACGAGTGAAGATTTACCCCCACCACTCATTCCAACAAACGCGACAGTTTTTCCGACACCAATATTTGCATTAACATCATTTAAAACGAGTGGTGTATCTTCACTATATTTAAATGATACGTCGTTAAATTCGATTTCACCTTTTACATTTTTTAATTCATACGCATTTTCTTTATTGACGATGTCGTATTCTTCATCGATCAACTCGAACACACGGTCCATCGATGCGATACTTTGTGTTAACGTTGTAGATGAAGAAACGAGTCGACGAAGCGGTCCATATAATCGGTCTAAATACGCGATAAACGCTGCAAGTACCCCGACCGTTAAGCTTCCTTCTATAACTTGATATGCACCAAAGCCGATAACGAGTAACGGCCCGATATCTGTAATCGAATTGACCGTCATAAAGCTATACGCTGTCCATTTTGCATGCGTTGTCGCTTTATTTAAAAAGTTATCGTTTACTTTATCGAATCGTTGTTGTTCGTAATTCTCAATCGCAAAACTACGGATCACGTTAATACCTGAAATTCTTTCATGTAAAAACCCTTGTAATTCTGCCACTGCTTGTGAACGTTCACGCGTATAATGGCGTAGTCTAGAAAAGAAATACCATACGCCGAAAATATAAAACGGAAATATAATCATCGATACGAGCGTCAGTTGAACATTCATCGTAAACATAATACCTAACGCGATTAAAATCGTGACTAAGTCTAACCATAAATTCATAAGTCCAGTGACGATAAAGTTTTTCGTTTGTTCTACGTCGTTAATGACGCGTGAAATTACTTCGCCGACTTTATTGTTCGCGTAATATTTCGAACTTAAACGCTGTAAATGCGCATATAAATAATGACGAATGTCATATAAAATCTTGTTACTCGTCCACTGTGCTAAATATTGTCTTAAATACTCAACCGGCGGACGAATTAAGACGAATATGACACCAAACAGCATAAGTACGCGCCACATTTTATCGAGTTTTTCATCATTTGTTAAATTGTCGACGAGAATCACGTCGTCGATTGTGTACGCGATGAGTAACGGAATGAGTAATGGAATACCGAATTTAATAATCCCGATAATAATCGTTAAAATCACGTGCCACGTATACGGTTTAACAAATTTTAAATACCGTTTAACCAAGAAATCCCCCCTACACTAATAAAACCAATCTTACGATTGGTTTAATTCTTGATAACGTTTATACCATATGTGTACAAAATCTTCCGCAAACGGGCCTCTTTTTTCTTCGATCCATTCTTGGAGTGTGTCAACTTGATAATGCAGTATATCATCGATGTCTTTACTATATCTCATCTCTTTTTTATGCTGGATGTATTCATCTTCATCGAGTAAAAAGTATTTCCCATCTGGAAATAATTTAATATCTAAATCGTAGTCGATGTATTTAATTGCTTCACCATCATAAACGTATGGAGAAGCTAAATTGCAATAATAATATACGCCGTCTTCTCTAAACATCGCAATGACGTTAAACCATGCTTCTTTATGAAAATATACTAACGCAGGTTCTCTCGTCACCCATTTTCTATTATCACTTTCAGTGACGAGTGTATGATTATTACCACCGATGATAATATTATCTGTCGCTTTTAAAATTGTCGTTTCTTTCCACACTCTATGAATGTTACCGTCGTGTTTATAACTTTGTATTCTGACGGTTTCACCCGTTTTCGGTATGGTTTCTTTAATCATTCGCCACACCTCTTTTTACTTTGTTAGTATATCACATTCAACATACGAACTTTACTAAATCGTTTCATCGATATATTTATATACTTTTTGCATCGCAACACTCATTGGAAGTTCTCGTACCTCATTTAGTGGTACAAAATGGTCATTTGTAGACGTCGTATGAACGACGTATATATTCATATACCATACTTTGTGAGTAAATATATGCTTTTCTTCTCCTAAAAATTGAGGTTGAGATAATTCAATGTGTAATTTATCCTCTATCGTTTCTACATTCGTGTCGACGTCAAATTTTGGAAATTTGTACATGCCTTGGAGTAAGTCTTTCGTTTCTTTATAGAGATAAATTTCATTCTGATCATTTAGGATAAGATAGACATTAAAATACAACTCTTTTTTAGCTTTAGCTTTCTTCTTAAACGGGTATAGATTAACAGTATTGTTTTTAAATGATTCACAGTGTGCTTGAACTGGACACGTAATACATTTTGGTGCGCGTGGTGTACAAACAGTTGCACCGAGTTCCATCATTGCTTGGTTAAAATTACCCGCATCGTCTGGCATAAACGTTTCTATATGTGCTTTAATTGAGGAAATCGTCTTTTGTTTTGAAATGTCTCTAGAGTCTTCAGTGAGTCTTGTCATAACACGAAGGACATTCCCGTCCACTGCGGCAATTTTATGATTAAATGCGATCGACTGAACCGCACCGCCGATATACGGTCCGACACCTTTTAATGTGAAGAACGTTTCAGGTTGATTTGGAACTTCGGATTGATAACTTGATTGGACTTCTTTGACCGCTTCATGGAAATTACGAATACGATTATAATAACCTAGCCCTTCCCACTCTTTCAGTAGCGATTCACTATTTTCGTTCGCAATCGAATCAAGTGTTGGGTATTTTTTGATAAACTTATTATAATAAGGGATGACGGTTTTCACTTGAGTTTGTTGGAGCATCACTTCAGATAGCCAGATTTTATATGGATCTGAAGTTTCTCTCCACGGTAAATCACGGCGCACTTCATAATACCAATCTAAAAGTGATTCGTTAAACAATTTATAGTTCAAATTTTTCACCTATTCTAATATATTAAATGAGGTTTTATATATGGATACTGTAACACACGGATTAATGGGTGGTACGCTCGTTGGACTCGCAACAATCGACCCACACGTTGACGCTGTCACTGTTGGGTTCGCTTCAACGATGGTTGCCGCAAGTTTAATCCCGGATATCGATACGGTATTAAAAGCAAAAGATAATGCGACGTACATTAAAAACCACCGCGGGTTAACACATAGTTTACCATTTACGTTTGTCATTTGGCCGCTTCTACTCGCGACTGTATCAAACGTAATATTCGGCCTAGATTTTTTCCATATGTATTTATGGTCGTTGTTTGCTGTGTTCTTACATGTGTTTGTTGACATATTTAATATGTACGGTACGCAAGCGTTGCGATTTTTTGATAACCGTTGGATTCAACTCGGTATTATCAACACGATCGATATTCCAATATTAATATTACTTTCACTATATTTAGTTTTATGGGCATTTGGATTTAACCCAGTCATACTATTTTTCATCATTTATAGTCTACTCGCTATTTATTATGTCATGCGTGCAATGTATAAACGCATGCTGATGAAAAAAGTCAGTCGACTGTTACCAAATTCTGAAATTCTAAGACTATTTGTTATGCCGACGATTAAATTTTTCGAGTGGCGTATCGCGCTCGTCACAAAAGACAAGTTTGTCGTCGGTCGAGCGTTTAAAACACAAGTCGTTATATATGATGAGTTCGACAAAGTCGGTCCACTTGAAGAAGAGTTATACGAAATCGTAAAGTCAAACAAAGACTTTAATGCGTTTACCTACTTTTCAAGTATTTACCGATATGAAGTCACACAAGTCGATCGGTCACATATCGAAGTAAGGTACATCGATTTAAGATATTTACAAAATGGACACTACCCGTTCGTATGTATTATCATTATAAATCAAGACACAAACGACATTAAATCGAGCTTTACAGGTTGGGTATTTTCTGAAGAAAAACTCCAAAGTAAAGTCACTTAAAAATATTCCCATTGAATATCAATTCAATGGGAATTATTTTTTCATATATATATTTGTCTTTGTGTACACTGCATATAACGCCATATATATTAATGTCATCTCAGATAAAAATAATAGATCTGTCGGAATCCTATTCGTCGACCACGAAACATTTACTGCAGATAATTCAATCCCGTAAATGATGTAGTAAAATGGGTTCAACGTTAATATATTTTGTAAAATCGTCGGTAAATTATCTCCGATGTAAAATACAGGTGTCGTAATTAATAAAATAACGAGTAGTGCTTTATCTGTATGCTTCCATTTTATATGCTGACGAAGTTGAATATAAAATATCGTAAACGGAACGATTAAAATCATACCGAGTATGACGTAATATCCAAGCGAGAATAATTTCAACATAAAATCAGCCGTTCTTAGTGAAAGTATCGCACTATAAAGAATTGTAAACAATATATAAAGCGCTGTTTGGAATACAATTGTCGGTAATACTCTTAAATATAACGGAATGTAATTCATCCGTATAATCGAGTCTTTTCTAAATATTTCATAATAGTTCAACATCGCTGAGTTGTATAACCAAACGACTGCTGTTATACCGATTACAAAATAAGTGAGTCGTGTCATTTGGTCCGCTGATAAAAATGTGAGTCCTGCAATTAATATAATCATAAAGAAGATATAAATGAACGTCGGAATTAAGCTCGCTAAGACGTGACGCCCACGGAACGTAAATGTCTTCTTCCATAAATATTGAAATGTATGATTCATAGTTTCACCTATCTACTTAAATAAATCCATTTGTTATTTGGTGCATCATATAATACAAATCCACCATCTGTTCTAAAAATTTTATAATCTTCTGTAATGTTAAACTCACTTTTTATTTTGTCACTTTCTTTTCCACTCGTCATTAAACCAATTGAAGTATCACGGTCTAATAAAAATGTTATATCGACACCTTCAACTTCTGCTTCATATGAATCAATTCGTGATAATCTAAAGTCTGACTCAATATGACTAACGTCTACGTTTAAGTAGTTTGCATAAAAAAGATGATTGTCTAAAAATTGATCATTCATATACTGAAGCATCGTGTCGTAATCAAGCGTCTCATACATACTCGACGGGTTAAATAATACGACGTTGTCTATCGGTATTTTTACTGTTTCATTATCTATCGTTGTCGTCACATTCTTTTTATTAGATTCATCGATAGCGATTAAGGCGTATTTAGGTATAGACGTATCATTGACAGTGACGTCATCACTAATTATAAACGCATAACGCAGCCTTTCGACTTGTGTCTCTTCCTCTTCTTCTTCAGCAACTTCTACAAATGGATGCTCTTCTTTTGTGAATTCAAAATCCATAACGACTAAAAAGTATGAGAGTACCATCGTAAAGAAAACGACAAACGCGATAATAAGTCTTTGTATGTTTAACGTATCGATGACCGATTCACCTTTTCGGTTTCGTCGTTTTAAACCGTGCTTAAAGTTCATCGGTTCATACATACGCTCTTTCCAATCTAAATCAAAAAGCGCTTCTTCATCCGTACTACGAATTTGAGAACGTAGTTTCATATAATCGTTATACACTTTACGACCATTTTGAACGGTGCCTTCAAAACGCATTTGGCCATAACTGAGCCATACGAAGTGGTTGGCAAGTTTTTCAATCGGTACGAAATTCGACTCGAGTAAAAACACACCGAGCTCGCGAGATTCTAACGTATTAATGATGAATTTTAATCGTTTAAAACCATCGTCGTTTAAATAACGATAAAAGTTATTATATAACGTAATATCGGCTTTTATCTCTGACGATAGTTCCATCAAAATGACTGCGATATCTTGACGCGATAATTGACTCACTGAGTTTTCCCAGTAGTCAAAAAAGAGTGGATGACGTTTTAACGATTCGAGCGACTCTTTCACTTTTCGCTCTGTCATATACTCTTCTAATATTTCAGCTATAAACGTATGTAGAGGTTTATCGTTTAAAAGATGATCTTCAACGTCTAAACTTAAAAATGAGACGTCGTATTTCACGCGACCTTCTTCAGGTTTTAAATGTCCAGAAAACACATTTTTTAAATACTTTAAAGTTGAATAATCACCGAGTATACCGAGAACTTCTCCTCGGTATAATGTCGTATTAATGTCTCGTAATATGAGATACGTCGGCTTTAAAAAGAAACGCGTATCTTTCGTGCGCTCTTTATGATGGTAGACGATTCCTGTCGCTTTATGAAGAATAATATCTTGCATTACTTTTTATCCAGCTGAAGTAAGCTTACAGGTATTGCTGTTTCTGGTTCGTCTCCACCGATGTAAAAGCCCCACGCAAACACACCTTTTAAATATTCGACTTTAAAGTAGTGATCTTCGTTTGCAATCACTTTATATATTTTCCCTGGTTGAATGAGTGATAAGTCGATCATATAACACTCCGCAATTAGTGCTTGACGCTCTAATACGCGGTATTCATTTTCGACTCCCATCATTTCAGCTTTACGCATTTTTTCACGCGTCTCTTGAATGTATCGCTCTAATTCAACTCTCGTCATCGTACTAAAATTCATCTTCAATTCCCTCTAACTTCTCGTTAATTTGATCGTAACTAAACCCACGGCGCATCAGTGACGCCGTTAGTTTTTGTCTTAGTTGAAATCCTTCATATTTACGTTTCAATCTATTATAATATTTTTCAAATTCTTTCTCAAAATAATCAGTGTCGTCAAACTGAATATCTGACGGAATAAAATCAAAATGTGCGTTCGTATAACCATCACGCATCAGTTTTTGACGTAACTTCATTTCGAAATGATTTGACGAACCTTTATATTTTTTTAACTCTTTTTGAGTGATTCGTTCAATACGCCCTTCGTCGACTTTGTCGTTAAATCGTTCAACTTCTTCGACGATTATATTTTCATCGATGTTTTTTTCGAACAACTTACGTTCAAGGTGTTTTGGTCCTTTATCTGTCGTATTAAAAATCGTATTACTTAAACTCGTCGCATAATGTGCATCGTCAATATATCGTTCTTCTTTTAGACGAATAATCGTTTGATTAATAATATCCACCGCATACTCGTCTTTTAAATAGTCGATTACTTCTTGAGTGGAACGAATTTTATACGATATATATTGAATTGCTTTAATATATGCTCGGTCGAATTCAATTGATGTTTTTATATCGTCTAGCATATCTTTAGAAATTATTCGGCCAGGCAATAGCTCGTATTTTACGAGTGATTCTTCGTGTATTTTTAATTTAGACTGATCGCTAAAGTATACGTCGTAAAAGTTATTTTTTAACTGCACGACTCTTTCTACTTTCATAACGTCCTCCTAAAAAAGTTCTTGTTCAATATATGTTGCGAGCTCTTTTGTATGTGTTAATCGTTCTTTACGTCGTTTTACTCTCACGTCTGCACTATCGACTAAAAATTGTAGCGTGTTTGAGTCGCATTCAATTTTAGGAACAGGTACCGGCTTACCGTTTTCATCGACACCGACAAATGTCATAAAACAAAACCCTGCGAGTTTCTTTTCATTACTCCCGTGACTTTCACGAGATACTTTTACCATAATTTCCATCGATGAAGTACCTGTATGTGTCACAACACCTTCTAACACGACGATATCACCGAGCTCTATCGGTTTTAAAAAGTCCATCGAGTCAATCGATGCAGTCAACACTTGCGTTCCTGAATGGCGTCTTGCAGTGATTGCTGCGATATCATCAATTTGAGAGAGTAACACGCCACCAAACATCGTATTGTAATTGTTCGTATGTTGCGGGAAAACAATTGCTGATTTTACTGAATATGATTCTGACATTTTCTTAATCATGTTGTCACCTCGATTTGTTTTAAGTAAAAAAAGAGGAGATCATCGTCTCCTCTAAAATTATGTGTTAAATTTTACGGTTTAATGCTTCTTCTCTCGTATCAACAACAAGTGCGTCTTCACTGTTGAACGCTTGTGCTAAGAAATAGAAAACTACACCGCCGAAACCTAATACAGCGACGAGAGTAATCGAAACAGCAATTAAAATACTTAACGTCATTCCAAAAAATCCGAATGAGAACATAGCTTTTACCTCCGAATCATTACTTTCCTATACTACTACTATAATACCATACTTTAAATAGTGTGGGATAGACTTTTTAAATACTCCAGTCTCCATCTTTGAAGATTTGAATTTCTTCTCCATCTTTTGTTAAACCGATAATATCTGTGTCACTAGCGCCGATCATAAAGTCAACGTGCGTAATTGAATCGTTAATACCGATTTCGCTTAATTCTTCACGTGATTTTTCTTTTCCGTCTTTCACGTTAAATGCATACGCACTTCCGAGCGCAATATGACATGACGCGTTTTCATCAAATAACGTGTTGTAGAATAACGTATTCGTGTTACTGATTGGAGAATCATACGGTACGAGTGCCACTTCACCTAAGTAACGTGCACCTTCATCTGTTTCTAAAATGTTTTCTAAAATTTCGTAACCAACTTCTGCTTCAAAGTCGACTACTTTTCCGTCTTTAAACGTTAATTTAAAGTTATCGACGATGTTTCCACCGTGCGATAACGGTAACGTATTACTTACATATCCGTTTACGTTATTTCTATCTGGAGCAGTGAATACTTCTTCAGTTGGCATATTTGCCATAAATTTGCGACCTGTCGCGTCAACGCTTGAAGCCCCTGCAAAAAGATATCCTTCCGGTAAACCGATCGTTAAATCTGTACCTTCAGACACAAAACGAATCGATTTTAAGTTCGCATCGTTTAAAATATCTACTTTTTCGTGTAGCGTTTTGTCGTGTTCTTCCCACGCTTTAACAGCATCTTCTTGATCAGCACGAACTGTATAAAGAATAAGATCTAATAGCTTTTCAAATGCGACTTCTTCTGTTTCATCTGGGTAAACGAGTTTTGCCCATTCTACAGACGGATACCCTGCGACACACCATGAGTGGAAATCTGATTGTACACGTGCAGAGAAATCTTTTAATGCTTTACCATTTGCGATTTGCATTTCTCTAAGTTTCATCGGGTCGATCCCTTTTAGTAGTTCTGGCGAACTTGAGATAATGCTTAAGAATCCAGCATGCTCGTCGCTATAATGCATACGCTCTTCTACAATCCACGGGTGAACTGTTGCGAGTTCTTCAGCTGAACGATTTTCAGCGTGAAGGCGTGATAACGTATCGTCAGAAAGTTTCGTAACGACTTCAGCTGCTCCGCGTTCGTACGCAACACGCGTCACTTCACGAACGAGTGGTAACGCATCTGTCGTCGCTGAAATAAATAGACGTTTACCTTCGTTAATATTTACACCTACATCTACGAGTAACTCTGCGTATTTTGTTAACTTGTTGTTTGTCATATGTAGTACCCCTTTACTTTTTAAGTTTACCAATTTCGTCGATGATCATCGTTTGTTCTTTTGGTGAAATTTGTTTTTGATTTTTGATGTAGCGATGGTAATCTCTTAATTCATCAATTTTATCGTCAGGGAATTCTTCGTCACTTAAAATTCCTTTACTGACGACATTCAAAGCTTCTTCGATTTCTTTTAACATTTGTACTTTATCCATTTCGTATAAGGCCTCCCGAATCGTACTATCATAAAGTTAAGTTTACCAAATAATAGCGTTTACTGTCGATTTATATTTTCTTTCGTTTAAATGTTCGCTAAAATGGTTATATCTAAGTATTGAGAGATTTAAAGGAGACGATGGATTATGAAAAACAAACTATTACCTGCCGTTTTATTAGGTGCAGCAGTCGGAGGGCTCGTTAGTCTAATAGATAAAAACACACGAGAATCTGTCATTCAAGGTTCTAAAAAAGCAATTGACTATGCAAAACATCCAGACGAATTAAAAAATCAATTTGCGTCAAATTCAAGTGAACCATCAAAATTTGAGCAAATTAAAGAAGAGGTTCTATTCTGGAAAGATACGTTCGAAGAAATTCGCCGTAACAACCCAGAGCTTGAAGAATCACTTAAAAACGCAAAAGCAATTTTCGATAAAAATAAAGATCAAAAGCATCTGCAATAATACAATATAGAGCGTCGAATGGCGCTCTTTTTTATAGGAGGTATATGTATGAGTAAAGAAACGAACCGTGAACGTAACACCGATTTTTTAAATGAGTTAAAGCACGGTGATGATTACAACAAAGAACATAAAGCTCAAGGCAACAAAGGCGAAACAGCACAGGCTAAAGAAGATGCGTTAACAGAGCAAGAAAAGGCCGAGGCTGAATATAAAGAACAAAAAAAAGAAGACGAAGCTGACGAAAAGAAAAAAGAGAAAAAACTCATGAAAGAGTTAAATGAAAAACAAAAAGAAGATAACAAAAAGCACGAGTATTTCGTCGGGTATCAGACGTTCCAATCAGTCGTTCCTAAACCTGGATCATCTGTATACGTCTCAAAAGTGAATAAACCCGTTCAAGTAAAAGACGACGCTGGATTTTTAGGTAAGTTGTTATTCCAGTTTAGTAAAGACAATACGACAGGTATGGCAGCTCAGCTTGCGTACTATTTATTACTTTCAATCTTCCCTGCGTTAATCTTTTTACTGAGTATCATACCGTTATTTAATGTCGATCAGTCTCAATTTACAGATCTGATCAATGAATACGCACCATCAGAGATTTCTGGAATGCTGACTGGAATTTTAGACGACGTGCTATCGAGTAGTTCTGGCGGATTACTGTCTATCGGTTTACTCTTAACGCTATGGTCTGCCTCGAACGGTATGAACCAGTTAATGAGTGCATTTAACGTCGCTTATGATGTTGAAGACAATCGTAACGGAATTGTCTCTCGTATTTTATCTGTAGTATTTACACTGATACTTGCTCTCGGTATTGTCGGTACGTTCGTGTTAATGATTCTCGGTAACCAAATCGGTAGTTTCGTTTTTGGTTTTGTTGATGCAGAACAGTTAAAATTTGTATGGAACTTAGTGAGTAATTTACTTCCTGTATTACTCGTTTTCGTTTCATTTTTAATCGTTTATATTTTTGCACCGAATATTAAAGTGAAAATTAAATCTGTATTACCAGGCACGATTACTGCAACAGTTCTTTTCATCGTCGCATCACTCGGATTTAGTTTCTATGTTTCTAACTTTAGTAACTACTCTGCAACATACGGAAGTATCGCAGGGGTTATCATTTTAATTTTATGGCTATATATTACGAGTATCATTTTAATTTTAGGTGCTCAAATTAACGCAATTAAACATAAAGAATACTTAAACGTCAATGAAGACGGAAGTAGAGAAAAGGTAGAAAAAGCATGAGATTACTCGATACGTTATTAGAAAACAATGAAAAATTTGTAGAAAACAAAGATTATTTAAACTATCAAACGTCAAAAACGCCAGATAAAAAAGTGCTAATCGTTTCATGTATGGATTCTAGGCTAACGGAACTAACTTATAAAGCACTCGGTCTTAAAAATGGCGATATTAAACAAGTCAAAAACGCTGGCGCTATGATTACACACCCATACGGCAGTACGATGAGAAGTATACTCGTCGCTGTATATATGCTCGGTGTTGAAGAGGTTATCATTATGGGTCATAATGACTGCGGATTTGGTGCGTTAAAGCCAGAACCAATTTTAAAAGAAATGCACGACCGCGGTATAAGTGAAGAAGTCATTAATACTTTAATGCATTCAGGAATTGACGTCGTCGACTGGTTACAGGGCTTTGATAGCGTTGAAGAAAGTGTAGAAGAAAACATCAAAATCGTTAAACAACATCCTTTAATGGATAAAAATGTTCCTGTTCACGGTCTTGTCATGGACCCTGGTACAGGTGCTGTAGAAGTTATTCATAACGATTACTAAAAGAAAAAGACGATCAAACATAAAGTTTGATCGTCTTTTTGTTACTCTACTTCAGTGAGTAATACTGGGCCATCTTTAGTGACCATAATTGTATGCTCTTTTTGAGCGACATAACTACCGTCTTTTGTTTCAAATGCCCAGTCGTCTTTTCCGTCATAAACGAGAGTTGCTTTCGTTGAAATAAACGGTTCAACCGCAAGCACCATACCTTCTTTAAGAATCGTCTTATCCGATGCATCATAATAATTTAAAACGTGCTGTGGTTCATCGTGTAAACTATATCCAACTCCGTGCCCTGTTAAGTTTTTAATGACTGTCATATTATGTTTACGTGCTGTATTATGCACTGCACGCCCAATTTGAGATAGCTTCGCTCCTGGTCTTACTTTTTTCATCGCTTCGTCAAATGCCAGTTCAGCAACGTCGATAACTCTTTGCTTTTGTTCATCATCCACTTCTCCAGCGACAAATGATAAACCTGTATCTGCATAAAAACCGTCCTTCATTGCAGAGACGTCAATATTCACAAGATCTCCATCTTTAATGACTCGTTTTCCTGGAATACCATGTGCTACTTCTTCGTTAATACTAATGCACGTATATCCCGGGAAGTCATATTCAGTAATCGGTGCACTTTTTGCACCGTACTTTTCGAGTAAAGCACCTGCATAGTCGTCGACTTCTTTTGTCGTCATCCCTACTTTTGTGTACTCGATTGTCTCTTTTAATACGCGTCCACAAATTTGACCGATTTCTTTTAATCCTTCTAGTTCTTTATCTGTTTCAACTATCACTTTAAACCCTCGCTTTTTTCTATATTTATATAGTATAACAAATCATATTTTATTTTAAAAAGTCGTATATTGTCATGTTCCGATACGATCGTTTTTCTAGGTCCGAAACAGTGACACCGATTAAACGAATCGGTATCGTCGGATCTTTTAACTCGTAATACAAATGATGCGCGACTTCATATATGTCTTCTGTACGAAATATTGGATTACTCGTCCCTGTTTGTTTTGTATGCACTGTAAAATTGTCGTGACGAATTTTTACTGTGACGACGCGTCCACATAGTTTTTTATCTTCAAGTCTTACGGATACTTGTTCTGACAAATCTTTTAAAACACGTACCATTTCTTCATCGTCATTTCTATCGTAACTAAATGTCGTTTCTTTACCTACAGATTTACGTTCACGGTCGTAATCGAGTTGATTCGTTCCAATCCCTCGTGCCTTTTCATAAAGACTTCTTCCTCTTTTGCCAAAATGAAAGATTAAAAAATTTTCGTCTTTGTCGTATAAATCTTGCCCGTTAAATATTTTAAGTCGGTGCATCTTTTCTTTCGTTACTTTACCGACTCCTGGGAAATCACCGATATCCAGGTGCATTAAAATTTCGTCGACGTTGTCGTAATCGATTACCGTTGTACCGCTTGGTTTATTCATACCTGAAGCGAGTTTTGCGAGGTATTTATTGTATGAAATCCCACTACTAGACGTGAGTCCCGTTTTCTCAAAAATATCGTGTTGAATTTGTAACGCAATTGATTTCGCAGGTCTAGTTTTACTCACTAAATGCGTAATATCGAGGTATGCTTCGTCTAAACTTAATGGCTCAACAATCTCTGTGTACGATAAAAAGATATCCATAATTTGACTCGACACTTCACGATATCTGTTAAATCGCGCACGTAAAAAGATTCCGTCCGGGCATAACTGATGCGCACGACTCATTGCCATTGCACTATGCACACCGTATTTACGCGCTTCGTAACTCGCGGTCGAAACGACGCCACGGCTAAAAGACCGCCCACCAACGATGACCGGTTTCCCTCTTAATTTAGGATTATCGTTTTGTTCAACTTGTGCATAAAAAGCGTCCATATCTATATGAATAATCCGTCGCTCCATTATCCTCACCAACAATAGTATACCAAAAATCGAACATTTGTTCTAAATTTAAATCTAAACGTTTATCGTTATAATATGATTAGGAGGAATCATTATGACTATTATCGGCGGCGGTATTATGGGCATGTCAATCGCCTACCACTTACAACAACATACAGATACAATTGTGTACGACCGACAAGATGAAGGACAAGCGACTAAAGCTTCAGCTGGTATCATCTGTCCATGGGTCAGTCAAAGACGCAACAAGTTATGGCTCGATATGGTCACTAAAAGTGCGAAGTATTATCCAAAGTTTATTGAAACACTCGCTAAAACTTCACCAATTAATCCATCATTTGAACGTAACGGTGCGTACATCTTATTCGACGACGAAAAGAAATATAGTAAAGCGCTGAAACGTATTCAAAAAAATAATGACGTATACGAAGAAATGATTTCTGTGTCAGAAGATGCGCCTGTAGAATATTTAAACAACAAGTACTATAACATATTCGTTGAAGGTGCGATGCAAGTAAAAGGCGATGCACTTTTAAACGCATTAAAAGATGCGTATTTAAAATCCGGTGGCACGATTAAAAATGAATCATACATTCCAAACGATGATGATTTTAAAATTTACGCAACCGGTGCATACGGCGCTGAACAACCTTTTGAACCAAAAGTCAGCCACCAAAAAGCTGAGATTTTACACGTGAAAACTTCTGGTCACTTTGAACATCTACCGGTCGTCATGCATAGAAGTCACTACATCGTTAACTTAAGTAAAAACCACTTTGCTATCGGTACGACACATATTGATACGGAAAGCTTTGACGTCACTCCGACAAAAGAAAATGAGGAGTATTTATTGAACGTATTTCAGG
The DNA here is from genome assembly GCF_001808485.1 of Nosocomiicoccus sp. HMSC09A07. Lineage (NCBI taxonomy): Bacteria > Bacillati > Bacillota > Bacilli > Caryophanales > Staphylococcaceae > Nosocomiicoccus > Nosocomiicoccus sp. HMSC09A07. Next base: position 21,382 of record NZ_KV793626.1, on the reverse strand, counting down.
AGTTTTATCCTAATATAGAAATTGTGGAACAGTTTATGAAAGTTGGTCTCCGTCCATATACGAGAGACTTCCTACCGTTCATTGGATTTGTCGATGAAAGAACATTCGTCGCGAATGGTCTCGGATCAAGCGGATTAACAGCTGCTCCATTTTTAGGAAAAGTAATTGCTGACACTATTATTTTTAACGATGCTGAACTCGATATTAATAAGTATAGTTATTTATAAATAAAAAATGAGCTGATACTTTATCAGCTCATAAAAAATTGAGTCGTCACATATGCTGCGTAAACAACAGCTACGACGTTTAATAATAAGGCAATAATCGCCCATTTATCTTTTCTTTCTTTGACGCTTGTCGCACTAAACAGTACGCCGAGCACTGAAAATAAAATCGTCAGTGTCCATCCGAAATCATTTTCCATAAAAATCGGTAAAAAGACACCAACTAACGGGATTATAAAACTTAACACTAATAAAGACATGATGTCACCCCATATTATAAAGGTACTTTTTAAAGCTTACAGGTTCACGTTTATATAATTTAAACATGAAATACATTAAAAATAATACACTTTCTTCAACGCGTAGTGTGTGATCGTTTACGACGATTTCATCTTCAGTAATACGACCAATCGTCACACCTTCTTTTACCATCTCTAGCGTATTCGCCACGCGTTCTGTAAATGAATAGTTCGAATCGTCAATCACCCCATCGACTCGAAAATTCATTATATTATGTATTTTTCTTTCTTTAAATTTAAACTTCTCATCATCCGTAAATAATTCATAACGAGCGACGTTCATATCTTTAAAGCGGCGCTGACGTAATCCTAAAAAGTAACGTTCACCGTCTCTATAACGAAACAAAAAGCTATGTTCCTTATCGAACTTTTCACGCGGATTCAAGATGATTTCACCAATCTTCTGACTCGCTTCGTTCGTAATATAGACATGACTTTCACGGTGTCGTCTCTCCACTTCAAAATAATAATGCTTCATGAACGTCCCTCCTCAATTTATTTCAATTCGGTTATATTAATGAGTTCTTAAATATTTCGCAGCAATTTCTAGCATATCAACATTTAAATGATACATCTCACCAATTAGGTTAAACACTGCATCTTCAGACAGTACACCTTGGTTAATATCATCGTATTCGTCAGTCGTATTCGACACCTCGAGGTCATTTAAATATTCCTGGCTACCATAATAATTTTTCAGTGCATTATATTCATCTAAGTTCTCTTCGAACTTTTCAAGGAGACTTTGCATTTCATCCTTAAGATCTGCACTACGGTTTAAAATCTCTTCATAACGAATAACATCTTTTTTCATGCCAACACACCCTATACAATAGAATTAATTTAATTATACCACTAAGAGTCGGTGAATTGTTCTATGATTTTTGGTTGAGTTTAGGTTTTGGTTCGTTTAATTTTACAAGATGAAAAACCGATCCGCTGTTTAACAGCTTTTCATCTTAAAAATTAGTGGCAGCAGGACCGTTTTCGGATTAATTTTACGCAAATCCGATTTATTTTAAAAGCGTTGCGCGTTCGTTGACAATTAGAGTTTTTGTGTGCAATTAACTAGGTACCCTTTGACGTATTCGAGAGTTGTGTAAAATTAATTTTATTTCGTTTACACAAAAGGCGTTTCTGTTAAAGCTATCCTCGTTAATTTAACAAGATGAAAAACCGATCCGCTGTTTAACAGCTTTTCATCTTAAAAATTAGTGGCAGCAGGACCGTTTTCGGTTTAATTTTACGCAAATCCGATTTGTGTTAAAAGCGTTGCGCGCTCGTTGACAATTAGAGCTTTTGTGTGCAATTAACTAGGTACCCTTTGACGTATTCGAGAGTTGTGTAAAATTAATTTTATTTCGTTTACACAAAGGGCGTTTCCGTTAAAGGCACCTTCGTTAATTTAACAAGATGAAAAACCGATCCGCT
>NZ_KV793626.1:0-19408 GCF_001808485.1 Nosocomiicoccus sp. HMSC09A07 | reverse complement strand
TGTGTAAAATTAATTTTATTTCGTTTACACAAAGAGCGTTTCCGTTAAAGGTACCCTCGTTAATTTAACAAGATGAAAAACCGAGCTACTGTTAATCAGCTATTTCTCTATATATTGAACACCGCGACCATTACCTACTCGCTGATAATGCGAATTTAACACTTTTCTATAGTGATATCTTGAGATTTTCTCTCCTGTGAAATTATAAAGATTAGAAATTGTTATTTTCATCTCTGGAAATAGTGTTTGGAAATCTTTAATTGCTTGTAGGACGACCGCTTCTATTGGAGTTTTCCCGTTACATTTCTGACATTCATAATACGTTCGATTGTTTAATATAATTTCTCCTCCATCATCACTACAAAACAAAGATTTCTTTAAACTTTCATAGGAATAGTTGATGTCTAACCTTCGTTCTTCTAAATGTCTAAACTGATATATACTCTCGACAAGCTTTTTTGTACCTTGATCTGCGTGCTGATATTTTAACCGCAATTCATTTAAAAACTTTTTAAGTTGACCGCGCATGATTATATTAAGACCACGCGGTGATTCATATAGATGAAAATCTTTACCAATGAATACGACGTAACTTTTTATTGGAAGAGTAATCCCCACCTTTTGAGTCAGACGATTGAATAATATTACTGTATTATCCAGTTGCTCTAGTGGTGATCTCACTTTACTAGTGAGTTTTGTGTTGTAAAAATCACCATCTCTAAACAGATAGTCTCCATGATAATTCTTTACTTCGAATATAAAAATTGCGTTTCGAAACACAACCAGTGCATCAATTTGTCTAACTACTCCATCGACTGAAAATGTAAAATCTGTGAGTATACAGGCACTCTCACCAACTAAATTCATCAAGAAACCTTTAAACTCCTCTTCCCCGCTGTAGCCTCTTGTTAAATTTTCCAAATAATATAACTGCTCATTCGTTAAATCCATTCTCCATTTCAGCGCATCAAGTTGTCTATGTACGAGTGATTTCATAGTAAAAACTCCTTTTTAGACATACATTAACTCATATCAGGCAAATACAAAAACTCCATAAATTCACGTAAATCATTACATTCTTTAAAATCTGAATCATTTAATCATCTATTTTTTATAAATCGATTAAAAACCTAGCCATATTTTAAAAGTGGCAATAATGATAATTTATTGTTTCCATAATAAAAGCCTGAACTCAAAAAAGTTCAGGCTTCATTCTTTAACTTAAAAATACTTGTAATAAATGCTACTATGAACAAAAGCAATACTACAAATAAAAATATTTTTCTGTATGGAATTAACATATCAATATTCGAAAATAGAAACGTTCCACCGAATGCGACAAACAATAAAACGAATAGCCATTTAAATTTCATATTATCATTCCTCATCAAAAGCATTATATAACCCTCTAAATCCAAATACGAGTATGACGATCGTCACTGCAAATGTAAATACATAATAAAACGGTTTAAACGGTCGTAGAGTTTCATAATGACTTACTACAAAACCGCCTAAAAATATTGCGAGTGATGCTATAAATAAAATGACGAAGAACTTTTTAACATTCATCTTTACACTTCCTTAACACTCTTCTACTTACTATTCATTATACATTTCAAACACTTTGATTTCATCTTTACATCAATTCGTTTCATATTGTAAAGATTTTGTAAATGTTCTATAAATCGCTTTATTTCAATGGTTTCAGGGTGCTAAAATTATAAGTAAGTAAATAATATACATATTTTAAATAAACATTCTCAAGGTGATAAGGAATGAATAAAACTCGATTCATTTTGCTGAACTTTGTAACTATTATGTTTTTAACTTCTTGTCAAGCAGTCGAACAGGCGATTGAAGACACGTTCAGAAAAAGTCCGGAAAAATTGAACAAAGAAAACAGTGAACAATCGTTAACCGATAAAGTTAAAGCGATGTTTTTAGACGAGAGCAATGAAGTCATTACTTCTTCAGACATTATTAAAGATGCAGAAGAAAAGTATGGTACTGAGTTTGATGTCGAAATCAATCGACAATTTTATTTGTACTTAAAAGAAGAGAATATCAATCGTTATTTGTCTGAAGAAGAAATCATGGAAATTATCAATGTTTTCAAATCAAATAATCTTTTGACAAATCGTGACAAACGCGATGAAATTATGGAATCTCTTTTCGAACTTGTCGGTACACGTGAATTTTACGTGTATGAAGGGCGTATCATGCTGAATTCTACTAGTCTATACGTGTATGTTGTCGATCCAAATAATACAAAACATGTTGACCTTTATTATTATAATATGTCAATCGGATCATGGAGTATCATCCCTGAAAAAATAAAGGAAGATGTCGATCCTGTCACTGCATCGATCCAAGTGTCTCAATTTAATTTTGATAGCTATGAAAAAATTGTAGATACGTTAATAGAAATTTTAAAAGATATGGGCGAATACGATGAATCAACCACGATTATTAACGATAATAATATCTCAACGATCCAATCGAGATTTGATGGAAATGACGTGTCTTTTAACACTCAACTTATAGGAACGAGAGAAGATTATCACTTAACTTTTGACCATAAGGGCAATCTCATAAAGAAAGAGAGGATTTAACATGATATTTATACTACTCATATTCTTTTTTATGTACGTGTTTCCGATATTTTTCTTATACTTACCAGTCATTCGAACTACTTCAATCGTTGCAACGATTCTTTTAGTAGTCGGCGTGGTACTTTATCTCGTACAAACATTTATGATTTATAAATTTGTAACGAGACCTCAAAAACTATTGACGCAACATGAGGATATTAGGTACTCAGGCCAACTCGTACACGCTGAAATATTAAATGAAGAGGTTATACAAGAAAGCAATCACGAAATCTCTAAAAGGTTACTCGTACAATTTTTAAATTTAGCAGGAAATCCCGTAAAGTCATATGTTAAAGTTGTCGATTCAAAGCCACACGAACACCGTTTTGAAAGAGGTAAAACGATTGATTTAAAGTTAAATAAAAACGGTTTTCAGCCTCCGTTTACTCTTAATGACGGAGAATACGAAACGAAGACGAGTCCTTTTGCTTCGGTGTGGATTATTTTTAACATCGTCTATATGATTGGATTTTTTATAGTGACGTATTACGTTCAAAATGACGGATACGGCTGGAGATTTTTAAGTCCAGTAACGTCTTGGCTATGGGCACCGATTTCTGGGATTATCCTTTTAAGAATATTACTGAAACTTTCGAGTAGTTTCGATATCGTCATGAGATACCACCCACTCATTTCTTTTAATTCTGAAGAAGAGTTTGGAGAATTGTTATTATATGGAAAAACTGTCGAAGGTGAAATTCTCAGTTACTCTCAAACTGGACTTCACGTAAACGAACAACCTCAAGTGCTTTTTAGCATCCAGTATGTAACAGACGAAGGTAAAAAACTAACGAAGCGAATTAAAATGTCATCAGTTTAACAGAACTACATGAACTTAAAAAAGGAAAGGCAGAAATCATCTACCTTCCCCGTGATACGGATATATTCATGGTTCAATTCATAGAAGATGAATAAACATCCCACCAACAGCTCCAGTCAACACGACAATCCATGGTGGTAATTTCCAGTATGTAAGCATACTAAATAATATCGCGCCTAATGCAAAGTCAATTGGTTTTAAAATCGAACTCGTCCAAATCGGATGATATAACGCAGAAATTAAAATCCCGACAACCGCGGCATTCACACCCATGACTGCGCCTTTAATTTTCGGGTTATTTCGTAATTGATCCCAATACGGTAACGCGCCGAGTATCAGTAAAAATGCGGGTAAGAAAATCGCAATCGTTGCGATGAGTCCGCCTAGCCATCCGTTCATCACTGCACCGATATACGCAGCAAATGTAAAAAGTGGACCAGGTACTGCTTGAGTGGCACCGTAACCTGCTAAAAATTCCGCTTCACTTAACCAACCTGTCGGTACAAATTCTTGTTCTAATAGTGGTAACACGACGTGCCCTCCACCAAACACTAATGCGCCTGAACGATAAAAGCTATCAAACATCGCAATCCAGTATGATCCAGTCGTTTCTCTTATAACCGGTAACATTACGAGCAATCCGAAAAACAGAATAAGACAAGCCGCTGAAAATCTTTTACTTATTGGAAATCTAGTGCTTAGTACTTCATCTTTGTTATGATTTTTATAAATTAAAAACCCGATTACACCAGCAATTACTATCACACCAACTTGAGTAAAAGCAGCCGGCCAAAGCAGTGTAATAATTAACGCAAATAAAGCGAGTGCTTTTCGATTTAAGTCTGGCGTTAAACTTTTTGCCATACCGATAATTGCATGTAAAACGACCGCAACTGCAACAATTTTTAGCCCGTGAATCCACCCGGCATTTGCAACGTCAAACTCTGTTAAAAATAAAGCGAATAAAATCAGTAAAAGTACGGACGGGAGTGTAAACCCAATAAAAGATACGATTCCACCGAGAACACCTCCACGCATCACACCGATACCAATTCCAACCTGACTACTCGCGGGACCTGGTAAAAACTGAGATAATGCAACTAAATCCACGTAGCTCTTTTCGTCCATCCATTTTCTTCTACGGACATACTCTTCGTGAAAATAACCGAGATGTGCAGTCGGCCCACCAAATGAAGTTAAACCGAGACGCGTAGATACAATCAAAATTTCTAAAAGTGACTTCACACTACTACGTTTATTTTTATTCATCACTCTCTCCTTTAAAAATTATATAATCTAGCATCGATAGTTATCGTTTATTTTATCTGTTTTCAGTCAATTAAACTTTATATTTACATATTTTTTACAAAGATTTTTGAAGAGACCATGTATACTTTTATATATTAAAAAAGCATGATCTAAATTAATTTAGATCATGCGACGTCATTTTTTCTAACTCTTTCTTTTGTCTTTCTTTAACTTGTTTTCGACCAGCGCTAAACTGACCAAGTAGAAACAGAAGTCCGACTGCTGTAATTAATACCTCCGCTAAAACATTTACATCTGTTGTAAATATAATAGTCCCTCTCCAAACTAAGAAAACAACTGGTAATATTAACCCCCAAAACTTACTTTGTCTCGTACTTAAAAAGAACTGTAATCCTAAAAAGGCTGCTATAATTAACACATCATAAATTGACCCTAAACCAAACACTATGAATTCTTCCTTTCTTTTTTATACTTTTCAATAATTAACTTTGCTTCTTCTAATTCAATTCGATCATCAATTGACAACTGTTTAATAAAACTGATAAAATCTTCATTTTCAATTTCATCGTGCAATTTAATTTTTTCAATTAAACGGTCTAGCTTAATGCGAACCGTCGGATATGATACATCATACATTTTAGCGACTTCTTTCAAAGAGCCCGAGAGTAACGTAAACTTTTTTATAAACTCTAAGTCTTCTTGCTCTAACGATAAAATCCAATTTGGTATGTTATCTCTTTCCACATCACTTGACCTCCTTATTTCTAATTTAATATTATCATTTATATTTAACTTTGTAAAATAAAACTTTAATAAAGTTAAATTTTTATTTTACTTTTAATTAAATAAGATTAATTTTAGATAATTAAATATGTAGCTGCTTCATTTCAAGTTGGCTATCTTAAAGAAAAAGACCCAACATTCCTCTCATAGAAATGTTAGATCTCATGGTAATTTTATATCTATATTATTTACTATTCATTTATTAACTTCCAGTGTCCATCCTTAGCACTGCCAACATACTTTATTATTTCTTTATCCGTTAGAATCTTCAAATCTCTTTTTATTGTTCTTTCTGTCACTTTAAATTGAATCGACAAATCTAAAGCAGTTACTTTTGGATTGTTTTTTAATATTTCTAAAATTCTTTTACGCCTATCATTTGGTTTTAATTTTCGTTCATTGTTTTGGGTGACATTTTGGGTGACATTTTGGGTGACATTCTCATTATTGTAATTCATATTCCAAAGTATGGTTGTAAAAGATGTTTCTGTAGATGTAAATTCTGGATGAAGTCTTTCGTCATAATTTCCCGCTATTTTATAAGATTCAATTATTTTTCTAAGACCTGATCCACGTCTTTCCATTAGACCTAGTCTTGCAAATACATCCGCTATAATTGGATTCCTTCTTGTCGAAGAAATGTTTAAAGGATTAAGATCTTGAACAAAAGTACCATCACACATTCCACCCGGTGAAAATATTTCCACTCTATTATCATAGATGCTTATGTGTACTTCGCTTCCTGTTACTAAATAATCTCTATGAATCAAAGCATTTACAAGTGCTTCTTGTATCGCTCTTTCGGGATACTCTGGATATTCTTCTCTAAAAGTAGGTCCTTTTATCCACATTTTTTTGATATTTCTTTTTACAAAGTCTAAACTTGCTTTTAAGAGATATATTAAGTTTCCTTCAAACTCAACATCATCTATAGCATCTATTCTACCATTGGCTTTTGTTAAACCATTCCACCTTGTACAAAACACTCTAGATTGATAAACTTGATAACCATCTGCAAACAACAATCCTGCATTTGTTATAGTGTTATCATCATTAACAAGTCCAAACGATTTTAAATCTGTACTATGAAATTCTGTTCTCGTCCTATTTTTGTATTCTAAACTTAAATCATGAAACGTAACATCTTCTAATTTCTTACTTGTCCTAAGTAAATCATAGCTAAGGTGTTCTCCTTCTAGTGTTAGGTTAAATAAATCTAAGTTATTCGCTGGAACGCTCTGATTACCTATTCTTTTATAAGCTATTCTTGAGCCATTATCAACTACGAAGTAAGGTGTGTTTTTTCCTGATGAAATACTTAAAATTAATATAAACTTGTTTTCAATTTCGATTATTTCCATATCAAATTCTGGATTTGGCTCCATCTTATTTTTTATGATCTCACTAATAGTTTCTGAATCCATTTTGTAATCCTCGAGACCAAGAACTGTATTATCCTCTTGAACTCCAAATATTAACTTACCACCTTTTCCATTTGCAAAAGAAGATACAGATTTTAGCCATGATTTAGGCCTTTTTACTTCTAACCTTTCTTTTTTATCATAGAAATTGGTCTCACCAATGTAATCCTTTAGGTTCAAAATAATCCTCCTCTCATTTAAACAATTTAAAAAAGCATAATATTATTTAATGTTTCCTTACGACTTCCATTACAACCTTCTCTTCCATATCTAGCAGTTCTTTTTTCATTTCGATTCCACCTGCATAACCGATGAATTTTCCATTTGCTCCAACAACTCTATGGCACGGGACGATTATCATGAATGAATTTTTATTATTTGCCATTCCTACTGCGCGGCTCGCATTCGCGTTACCTATTGCATTAGCAATTTCTTTATATGTACGTGTTTCACCATAAGGTATTCGTGTAAGTTCTTCCCATACTCGCTTTTGAAAATCCGTTCCCTTAAGCTCATATGAAATATCAAACGATGTTCTTTCACCATTCAAATATTCCATGATTTCACGATAAACACGTTCCGTAAACTCTGTCTTCCTGCCGTAATCGCTTGTTTCATCGATTTTCTTCAGCATTGTTAGAACATTTTTCTTATAGCCTATTTTTAAAAAGCCAAACGGAAATTCATATACAGCATAATCTAACTCTGTATACTTTTTACTATTATTCATTTTCAATCGAATTTTCAACCGCCCTATTTAAATATTCAACATCAAACCCTGCACTATTGTACCCTTCTAGAATCGTTGAGTAGTACTCTTTACTCGGCGAATTTAGTGGTCTGCCTTCGTTCATAATATAGATCATCGCATTCACTGGTTGATTATCAACAATAACTTCCATTAATTCTTTTCTATATAAATCTGGGTACTCTTCGTATATATCAAGTTCCTTTTCGTCATTCGGTGCAATCTGCCAGACGAGAACCGGAACACTTTCACCTTTACACGGTTCAACTGTTGCAAAAGAGCGGTTATCTGTCCCTCTAAAAGTAAGCGTGTAATCTTTAATTTCACTCTTACCAACCACTTTAGCAGTTGGACATCTCTTCGCCATTTGTTCAAGGTGTAAATTGGAACCATATGCAATATAATATTTAGTCATCATCTCAATCCTTCCACATGAAGTATATTTCGTGTAGCTTTATTAATTATCAGAATACAGTTTTTCATCAACTTCAATTGATGTATTTTTGCTTAATAAAGACTCAATAAACTTGTTCTTTTCTTTAGGAGATACAATTACGGAATCATATCTCTTATACTGAATCTCTATTCTATCGATAGATAATGCTGGTCCTGCTAATAATGTTTTTGTAGCTCGTAATTTTTTAATACTTTTAATATCTATCGTACTTTTAAAAGGTCCGTTTTTAACTATAAGATTCTCATCGTCAATTTTATAACTTGTACCAAACCATAGCCATAATAGTAGTGCATTGTTTAATATTCCGACAATATATACCACTATATTTTGCTCAGTTATCATCATAAAAAACATTAAAATAATTACTCCCCAAATGGACACAGCAAGCCAAATATCTTTTTTAGATTTAAAGTTCAACACTTCACCTCCAATATATTAAACGAAAAACAAAATTGTGATCTATAGTTAATTTATAGTTTACCATTTGTATTTATAATTGTACTGTTATATTTTTTTCACGACAAAAAAGCCCGGATATCAATCCGGGCTTAAGACATCTATTAAATTTTTTCTTTAATATACCAAGTTGGAATAGGATTACGCATATTGTCATACCAATTCAATACATCTTCTGCTTGGTTAAGCATCGTTTGTACTTCACTTCCCCCATATGAAATAGCCCACGGTATGGAGGACAGAATATTACTGCAAATATACAGGGCAAGTAACTTCCAAAATTCCATCGGTACTTCATTATCAAAATATCCATCTATTATGCCTGAAGCAAATATTGGAGAAGCTTGAACACACCATACAATACGATTAAACTCTTCCCAAGGATCACCAAAATCGTAACGGTTAAAATCAATTATAACTATCTTATTATTTTCAATCATCATATTGCCAATATGAAAATCTCCGTGATGAAAGGTTTGTGGTTTGTTTACAAGCAATTGACGGTTGGATTCTATATAGTCTATAATATCTTCTGCTCCGTCAAATTTAATGGGACAATCCTTATACATCTTGATTTTAGAATCCATCTTCTCATTGAATCGAGTTTCCCAATCAGATTGATTCTCCGGAGCTGAAATAGAATGGATGGCTTTGAGCATTCTTCCTGCCTCAAGACCAAAATCATACTTCTCACTGTTAGTTAGGTTAGGAATGACTTCTCCAGAATTTCTACCCTCAACCTAACTCTCAATGATATAAACACCCTGATCACACTTTCCAAACTCAACTGGTTTACACATAGAAATATCAAGAGCGGCTAGCTGTTGCATCATTCGAAACATCTCTGCACGATTAGCACTTTCTTCTTCGGGGGCTATCGTCAAAAAGTATTTAACACCATCGTCCGCTGTAACACAATATTTTTTATCGCACGATCAACCTTTATTAATTGGTTCTTTAGAAATTAAATTTAGTTGTGACATTGTTTAAATTTCAATTCTTTCAAGTAATGCCATCATCTCAACGTATCTTTTTCGTTTAGTTAATTTAATATGAATTAATATTTAATCGATTTATTTTTCATATATTCCAAAAATTCATCTATCGGCTTATCAATCCACTTCTTATTATGTACTGCACGATGACAATTTGCACACAGCATAATTAAGTCTATCTTTCTAGTTCTCCTTTTTCCCATATATAGTGGTAAAATATGATGTGCTTCAATAAATTCAATTTCATATGTTTTTTCGAATGAAAAGTTACAAGCTTCACAAAAAAGTTCCCCATGCTTTTTAATAAATTCTTTCTTTGCAATATTTATGATTTTTGAATTACGTTCAATTTGATAATGAGTACGATGGCGTTTCATTCCTTCTATAGTTTCATATTCATTCGCTAATTCATTATCATAAGTGAGGGCATCGTCTCTATCAAACTTTCCAATATATTTCATAAATGCTTCTTGTAAAGAATCTTTCACTTCCCAAATAAATAATTCCTTCTCATAATACCCATTAAAAAAATGACACCAGTACCTTTCTTTTTTACTTTTATTCCTTAAATCAGTTTCAAAAGTATAGCCTTTTTTTCTTAGCCGTTTAACTGTTTGAGCCATAGATGTATTATATACTTGATATGGGCGTCCAGTAATTTCCGATATTTGTTTGGCTGATCCTTTACCATCCATTTCGAACACTAAAACATAGATTGCTTCCTGTAAGAAAGGTGTAAAACAGTCTTTCTCCTGTAACATCAGAATCCACTCATCGACAGTATAGTTTTTTGCATTTGTTGGATAGTAATCTAATTCTTTTTGCATATAAACCACCTACCATTCTTATATTTTCAATTCGCATAGTAAACTTATCTAGTCTATCAACTGTCCTACTCAAAATCTAATCCGTCAACTTAACCCCAAATTCTAGTTCTTACAACACCAATAACAAAAAGAGTTTCACCAATTTATTTTCATAAAACAAACTTAGGTGAAACCCTATATTCCTTATTACATCAACACTTAAAGTCATTTTATTCAACCACTCTTAACACTAATGCTACTAACTCTACCATGTGTCGACCTTAAGTTACAAAGTGATTTAGAGTGTGTGATTAGGTAGTTAGGATGGAAATTACATATTTATTCTATGATGTCTTAGTAATCCTATCTTCAACAATCCTTAAAATTCTTTTCATGCTGTAGGACTGTTCTAAATGGAAGTCTAGATTTTGTATCTTCATCCAAAATAAACTCATCTTTTAATGTGGTACTCAATTTAGCCATTACCATTCGATAAAAACTATACACATTTAATTGGGGATACCCTGCATCTCCTGATGAAATCCGGTCTTTCCAATCAACGTCCAATGAGGATTCTTTTTCAAAATAATCTAACTGAAACCCTGGGAACCTATCTGTAATTGCTGTGTACTTCCCAAAAAACAACAACCCTCCCACTGTTAAGTGATACTGACCGTCACCTTGTCTATCCTTTCTAAACGCTCCGATTTCGATTAATAAATCTTTGAAATCCATACTTCTATATCGTTCATTTTTTGTTTGCTCATATAAGGCCGTTCGATAAACTTCTAAATCATCAACGGATAAATCCGACAAATCATAATTGCTTAATAGCTCATTATCTGTCTCAGGTTGAGATCCCACAACTAACTCTTTACATTTATCCGGAGTTAATCGTCTAGCACCTTCTCCAAGTCGTTCAAAAGCTAATTGAGGATTTCCCTTTAATTAAACTGGCTTCGATTGATAAGGTGCTTCCGATATTTTTATCATCATAATTTGAACACCATTATCACTATCTATAATTTTCACATCATTATCGTTGATGAGATTGATGCTTACTTTTTGGGGATTATTCACCATATTAAATAAATCATCTCTCATTTTTTCTGGTTGATCTATACCTACAACTTGCTTTGTTTTTTCATCCACACCAAAAATAACAATACCACCATCTGTATTTGCAAATGCGGAGTATGTTTCCCAAAAAGAATCGGGAATTTTGTTTTTAGCTCTTTTTAACTCTACATATTTCCCTTCAACAATTCCTAGTATTTCAGATTGTTTCACCTAAACCCTCCATTACTGCACTTATATTGGTTAGAATCTTACACGATTTTCGCACGATTCACTCACGATTATTTTCATAACAAACCGCATCAAAACAAGATTTTCCGATTTTGTTCGCACGATTTTCGCACGATTCACTCACGATTATTTACTTCTAAATCATTATACCAAAAAGAGAGACACGGAACTATGCAATCCCCCATTCTGTAACATAGTTCGGCATGCACTTAAAAGTTAAAAACAGGACCCTCAGACATCTGGTAAGCGCCCAAGAACCCTGTCTCCTTATACGATTCATTTTTCAACCTTTTGAATCTTTACCACACACTTAGCGGTTCATTGTCTCTAATCATTTCCTCACTTCATTCATCCTTATTCGATAGCTATTGTAAAGGTCTTTGTAATTTATTTTGTGCTTTTCACAAGTAATACCACCGTCTCTACATGAACCGTATAGGGGATTAGGTCCACTGGTTATACCATTTTTAGTCTTAGCCAAAGTCTCTGAGCCATATGATATCTTTTGGGAGCAAATAATTATTTGTAACATCGTTATCTTCGGCATTTTGTTTTGATGATCCTAGTGATTCTTACATTGGTTTTTCCCTAACAAACCATTATCTGGCCCAACGTAACGTTTTAAATTCGGACTGTGATAGGTCTTAACCATTTTATTTTTGAATCCCTGACCAAAATATATCCCATGTTATCTTTTGTAGTCGTTCATATCTCTCTTTGTCTTCATAAACTAGCTGGATATTTAGACCATCGATTAACGTAACAAAAGCGAGTGCGCAGTCTTCTGCACTTAGTCGGAATGATTCTTTTTGGAAACAACTTTTTAGTGTTTCAGTTAATATTCTGATAAATCTATAGGGCGCTTCTAAGATATCTTTTGGTATACCTTCAGGTGTCTGAAGCGTTGTCGTTAACATAAGTGTTGCATTATGATCTGATAGAAATCGTTCTTTGTGTAGAGACAAAAAATTATATAGCTGCTCATCTAGTTGTTTATCTTTATTTTCCTGAAAATAATTTTGGACAAAATTAATTTCTTTCTCCACTACCTCTTTATATACATTTTGAAATAGCTCACATTTATTTGGAAAATGATATGCTAGTGACTGTTTACGAATACCGACTTCTGCTGCAATTTTAGAAAGACTTGTCCCTCTGTAGCCATAATGATTAAAATGTTGAATTGCGACTTCTTTAATTTTATCTCTACTCAATTTAACTACTCCTAACTACTTAAGCAGTAAAATATTTAGGTAATTGTACTGCATGCTTATCAAGTAAAATCTGCTCTTTTAGAATACCTTGTTCGCGTAATAATTCTATGTTTTGTACAATGAACTCGTCGCTACCTACAACATAAAATAGACCGCCTTTGTCTTCAGCAAGTTCTTTTACTCTCTCATAATAACTTTGACGGTTATCCACAAACTCAGAAGTAAATTTCTTCTCTGTCGAACTCTCGAATACATCAGAGAATAAAAATTCTTTTGATGAATCAATATTTAGTGAATGAATTTGATTTACGTCATCCGAACGTTTTAAATATTCAAGAACAAGTGGTCTAAATGTTGCTAAACCAACACCTGATGATAGTAAGTAAATATTCTTGTTTTCTCTTTTTAGCGGCACGTTGGAATGAGTTTTAAATAATGCAACATCATCTCCAACTGAATGTTCCTTTAATGCTTTTTTAAATTCAGAAGGCAGATCTCTGATACGTGTTGTAATTCCTATTACACTTTCATCATTCGTTGTTGAGATAGACATATGGCGTACCATTTTCTTGCCAACATTTTCATCTTGGAAACCTTTCAGTGCAAAATGCGTATGTGCGCCCTCTTCCCAAGTGAAGTCCTCAGGACAGTCTAAGAAGTATGTTTTGACTTCTGAATTCTCATCTTTAATCTTATTTATTTTAGTCCAATATATTTGCATTAAGCATGCTCCTCTATATATAATTTATAATTTCGTCTAACTTCACATGCGTCGTACTACACCATTTAGTATATTCTGACACGCGTCAGATTTCAAATTTTTAAGATTATCTTTTGTTGGTTTAATCTTATTTATGGTCACTTCTCCATTCTCTACTTTTACGACTTTTTCTAGTTATATAATAATTAAAAGGGAAATACTGTTATTAATTAATTCTTGTTGATTTGAAAATGATATTAAAATCATCTAAAATATTATTGACTAATAAGTAAATATGAAATGTTTTCTAGGGTTCCATAACTTTTAAGTTAGCCTGGTCCGAGAGAAAACTCACAGATTTTTCTGTGTCACGGAAGGATAAAAGCCTGGGAGAAACTGATATCAGTTTTCTCAGGCTTTTTAATTTTATTGGGGGTAACAATGAAAAAATATTGGTTCACTTTATTTTTAGCATCTTTTTTTGAAGTATTATGGGTGATCGGACTTGCTCATTCGTATAACTTTTTAACATGGACACTTACTGTCATTTTAATCATATTAAGTAACACTTTAATGATCAAAGTTGCACAGGTACTACCTACTACTACCGTATATACTATGTTTGTTGGATTAGGAGCTGGTGGTACTGTAGTTGCAGAAATATTATTCTTTGGAGAACCTTTCAATTGGTTGAAGATTTTTTTAATTTTAATACTTCTAACTAGCGTGATTGGGTTAATGATTGTCACAGATTATGAAAAACAGCAAAGTGAAGCGAGGTATGAGAGCTAATGGCATGGATAAGCTTAGTTATTTCAGGCATATTTGAAACATTTGCTGTTTCAATGATCAACCGCTTAACTATAAAAAAGGATTGGCAAACTGTCATTTACATTATCATCGGTATAGGTATGTCACTATTGTTCCTTCACTATTCGTTGATTTATATTACTATGGGAACAGCTTACGCAATATGGACAGGAATAAGCGTTGTATGTAGTTCACTTATTGGTATGTTTTACTTTGGAGAATCAAAAAGTATTTATAGAATATTATTTATTGCACTGATTCTTAGCAGTGCGATTGGCTTAAAACTCATTTCATAAAAAATGCCTGTTAGACTAAAATCTAACGGGCATTTTTTTATTTCTATATCTATTTTCGTTCTAATAACGCCACCAACTCCACATGGGACGAGTTGATAGAATTGATGTATTTACGATTTTTAGCAAAATGGTCGTTTGTGGAAACATGTCGACTATTTAGTAGGTTCGTGGGAACATATCAACTGATTTTTTATGATAAAAATTTTTGGTTTTAATATTTTTATTTGACTATTAGAGCTGGGCAATTTACTCTTTTCATTACTTTATGACTTACGCTACCTAATACCATTTCTTGCAATGAATTGAGTCCCCGACTACCTATAACAACCATGTCAACCTTTTCCTTATTTGCATATTCGATAATAGTAGGACCAGGATATCCATGTAGTATTTCAATTTTATATTCTATATTTTTCGACTTCACTTTTTCTTCTATTGGGGAAAGTTTTTTGCGACGAGTATATTCAAGTTCTTCTTTTCCCTGTGAATGAAGAATTTCATTTTTAGATTTTGAATAATCAGCAACATAAATAATTTCAATTCTACAATCGGAAATTAACGAAGCGATTTTCACCGCTTCATCAGTTGCTCGTAATGAGTTTTCTGATCCATCAACAGCTAGTAATAACCTTTTATACATTTTCTAACCTCCCATTTTATTAATTGTTTAATTTACATTATTATTCACAGCGAGTTTATGGAATATCTCTCTGCTTGATGTATCTAAACCAATGATAGTTACCTTATTATCTTTTTCTTGAAATTTAATCACTGCTTTATCAACTGCCCCTACAGCAGAGTCATCCCAAATATGTGAATCTGAAAAATCAATTGTTATATTTTTATTCTCCAAATTGAAATCAAATGACTTTAAAAAGTCTTCAGTTGATGCAAAAAACAACTGACCTTCCACTTCATAAATTACTTTATTATCTTGATGTTTATTTTTCACTTTTAACTTTGATATTTTAGCTACAAAGAAGATCGCACTAAGTATAACACCCGCAATAACACCCTTTGATAAATCATTGGTAGCTACAACTATTCCTACGGTTACCAACATAACAATAGAATCAGTTTTGGGAGCTTTTCTAAGATAAGTAAACGATGACCAATCAAATGTCCCTATTGAAACCATAATCATTATTCCTACTAATACAGGCATTGGGATTTGTATGACTAAGTCCCCTAATACTATAATTAAAAACATCAAGAATATCCCGGCAATAAAGGTAGATAACCTTCCACGTCCACCAGACTTCACATTTATAACAGATTGACCGATCATTGCACATCCAGCCATCCCACCAAAGAACCCTGTAACAATATTTGCAATACCTTGTCCTCTTGACTCTCTGTTTTTATCACTTTCTGTGTCTGTCATATCATCTACAATGGAAGCTGTAAGTAAAGACTCCAGTAATCCAACAATAGCTAACGCTAGGGAAAAAGGAAATACAATTACTAATGTTTCCAACGTAAATGGAACGTTTGGAATAAAAAACTCTGGCAATGTTCTTGTGATAGCTCCTAAATCACCGACAGTGCGTAAATCAACATTGGTATAAAGTGCTACGGCTGTCAATACAATAATTGCGATTAATGGAGCTGGAACAGCTTTGAAAAATCTCGGAAGTATATACACGATTGCTAATGTAATTGCTACAAATACATACGTCAAATTAGAAATCCCAATAAAGTGAGGTACCTGAGCCATAAAAATTAGAATCGCTAATGCATTTACAAAACCTATCATGACAGCTCTTGGTATGAATTTCATCACTTTAGCTACTTTAAATATACCAAATAATATTTGGATTACACCTGTTAGGATAGTTGCAACCAGTAAATAATCAAGTCCATGTTCTTTTACTAAAGGAACCATAAGTAATGCCATTGCACCAGTTGCTGCTGAAATCATTCCCGGTCGTCCTCCGACAAATGCTATAATTACAGCGATACAAAAGGAGGCATATAAACCAACCATGGGATCTACACCTGCTATGATGGAAAATGCAATTGCTTCAGGTATTAGTGCTAATGCAACAACAATTCCAGCAAGTATATCCCCTCTCACATTTGAAAACCATTCTCTTTTTATTTTCTCTAACACTTAAGTCTACACCTCTTCTGTTTAAATTTATTTTTTATCCCTCGAAAAATCCAAACTGACCTTAATAAAAATAGTTTAACACCTTTCGTCCCAAAATGGAACCATTATGGGAAATAACATATTATATTTTATGATATAATTATTAGGGCTTCTTTTTTAAAATAAAGGGGTGTTTAATATGTTGATTGGTTATATAAGACCTGAAAGTGATGATGATAATTATAATAAACAAATAACAACACTTCGTGAAATAAATTGCGATAAAATAATTATCGAAAATCATTCTTCCGCAAAGAATCGAACTAAACTTAACGAAATGATCCATACACTTGAACAAGGTGACAAAATAATAATCACTAAATTATATTCGCTAGCGGACTCTACACTACATTTAGTCGAGCTATTACAGATGATTGAAGACAAAGGTGCCTACATAAAATCAATTAGAGAAGATATTGATACGAGCAATGAAAGTGGGTATCAATTTAGTTATATTGTAAAACATCTAGTTGAATTTCAAAGTGATGTAATTAGCGAAAAGACCAAGAAGGGATTAAATAAGGCAAAACAAAGAGGAGTTACTGCCGGAAGACCACGATTACCTGATGAAAATGTAAAACGCGCTATTAATATGTATCAAAGTAAAAAATATAGCCTATCTGAAATAAGAAATGAAACTGGTATTAGTAAATCTACCTTATATAGATATCTTGAAAGTTAATTATCATTCTACATTCAAAGAAACAGTTTAATCCTATATTGTTAATTTAAACTAACGTAGCATATTCTGAAAATACGCTGCGTTAGTTTTTATTTTATATTGCTATTTCCTTTTCAATACCCGATTTAAACTCAATCGTTAAATTCCTTTTATGAATCGTCACTCTTTCAATTAACTGCCTTACAAGCAGGTCATCGTATGTTTCAAGTTGCTGCGGTTGCTCTTTTAAATACTTTGTCATTTCTACAATCCGCTGTCTAAGTCCTTCTCGCGCTACGTTTTTCATCATGACTTCCTGCTTCAGTTCCCGCAATCGATATATTTCTTCGTAAGGTACTCTGTCCCGATCCACACGTTGTCTGATGTTTTCTTCTGGTATCCAAAAGTATGGCAATATCACATATTTATCATCTTCATATTCTGGTGGAAAGATTAAAACAAATGCGGTTATATCTGTTGTCGATGATAAGTCTAAACCCGCATAGCACTCTCTACCAATTAAACTTTCAGGGTCAACTGGCAAACCACATCTGTCCCACTTTTCCATTGGCATCCATCTGACAGATTGCTTTACCCATTGATTCAGTCGTAACTGCCTAAACAAGTTCTCCTCAGCTGGATTTTGTTTCGCACTTTCACATGCTTGTTCGACTTTCTCAATATCAACTGTAATTCCTAGTGATGGATTTGCCTTCTTCCAAACTTCAGGGTCTGTCCAATCATCATCTTCCTCTGCACCATAGATAACAGGATAAAAAGTAGGATCTATTTTTCTTCCCTCAAGTACATCTTTTGCTTTCTGATGTACTTCGTAACATATTGAATGCTGGTCATTTCCTGCAGTTGTGATTAAGAAATACAATGGTTGTTTCCTTGCGTCCCCTGAACCATGAGTCATAACATCGTATAGCCTTCGGTTCGGTTGTGCATGTAACTCATCAAAAACTACCCCATGGACGTTCAATCCATGTTTTGTATAAGCTTCCGCAGATAACACTTGATAGAAACTACCCAATGGTTTATAAATCAATCGTTTTTGTGAAAGGACGGGTTTAAATCGTGCCTTAAGTGCGGGTGATTGTTCCACCATATCAACTGCAACGTCAAATACAATCGATGCTTGTTGCCTATCCGCAGCACATCCATATACTTCTCCACCATGTTCAAAGTCACCACATGTTAAAAGTAAGGCAACCGCAGCGGCAAGTTCTGACTTTCCTTGTTTCTTAGCTATCTCAATATAGGCAGTATTAAACTGTCGATAGCCATTAGGCTTCATCGTCCCAAATACATCTCGAATAATCTGCTCCTGCCAATCTATCAAGTCAAAGTTTTTTCCAAACCATTCACCTTTTGTATGTTTTAAATAACTTATAAAGTTTACTGCCATATCAGCAGCATCCTTATCGTAGTAAGATTGTTCAGCTTTAAAGATTGTTGGTTTATAAATTTCTAGCTTTCTAATTATAACCACCCCCTTAGCAAATAAAAAAACTAAATGAATTTATAAAGTTTTGCACGACAAAAAAGCCCAGATTGCTATCTGAGCTTAAGACATCTATTTAATTGTTCCACAATCTGTACCCTTTTGCAGAACAATATTCACTGTTTAATTCACAATTTATGTGTTAAAATAACTTTAGGTTTAACAAGGAGGAATTTAAATGGGTAATTGTTCATTATTTGTAATTGACTTCTCCATTTTCGTCTAAGTTTTAACACTTAAAACGGAAGGAGAATTAGCACTTGGGTATTTTTAGCATTTTTGTAATAAATACAGTTCATTATCAACCAAATGAAAAATAATGCTTCATTGTAAAATGAAATGCAACAGCTAAAT
>NZ_KV793625.1:0-1334 GCF_001808485.1 Nosocomiicoccus sp. HMSC09A07 | reverse complement strand
AGTAGCGTCTATATAATTGTGTAAAATTAAATAAATAAAAAAGAGTCAGGTATTCTCTGTTACAATTTAGTTGCGAAACAAAATTTTAACAAGGAGAGAATACCAATGACTCAATTCAATATTACAATAGATTTAGAGGAACTTCTAGAGGACATCTCTATGAGTAATTTAAATGAAGTATCAAAGCAAATGCTCGCAATTATTTTAAACAATGTTATGGAAGAAGAGCGTAATCAGTTCATGGGTGTCGATGAGTATAAGCGCAGCAACTTAAGAAATGATTATAGAAATGGGTACTATAACCGTGAGTATATGACATCCATTGGGAAAATCGAATTAAAAGTACCACGTACCCGTTCTGGAGAGTTTTCGACACGTATATTTGAAAAATGGCAAAGACAAGATCAATCACTACTACTCGCACTAACAGAAATGGTAGTGAATGGTGTCTCAACACGCAAAGTCACAAATATCGTTGAGCAAATTGTTGGTGAATCAGTGTCCAAGTCTTTTATATCGAATACGATGAAACGTCTGGACCCTGAAATCGAGGCTTTTTCAAAGCGCTCATTAACTCAAAAAGAATATCCATTTGTCTCTGTAGATGCGATGTACATTAAAGTACGTGAAAATCATCAAGTAGTATCAAAAGCTGTATATATCGCGCTTGGTACTACATCAGAAGGGTTTCGTGAAGTACTTGGCTTTCAGGTCGCTAATGAAGAATCTGAAATGGACTGGAGAGAGTTTCTACGTATGCTTAAAACTCGCGGTTTAACACAACCAGAGTTAATTACTTCAGACTCTCATATTGGTCTAAAGAAAGCAATTCGTAAAGAATTTCCAGGAACTCCTTGGCAAAGATGTACCGTTCACTTTTTAAGAAACATTATTCAAACGATGCCTAAAAAGAATACTTCAGAAGAGCGATTTTTACTCCGACAAATATTCCATACATCCACTCCACAACATGCGAGAGAAGCAAAAGATCGCTTTATTCAGTATGTAGCAGACAATCCAAGATATAATAAATCTATAGAAATACTAGAAGAAGGTTTTGAGGATTCAATTCAGTATTCAATATTTCCAGCAAGTAGGCAGAGGTATATCAAAAGTACAAACACACTCGAACGACTTAACGAAGAAGTTCGTCGCCGTGAGCGTGTTGTACGTATATTTCCTAATATTGATTCTGCGTTTAGATTAATTGGAGCAGTTTTACTTGATCATCATGAAGCTTACCAAAAAAGTACTAGACATTTATCGGGCTTCTAAGTTGTAACTAAGTTTGTAACAGAGACTATATAATTTTACACAATATTATGGACTTGACC
>NZ_KV793624.1:0-2438 GCF_001808485.1 Nosocomiicoccus sp. HMSC09A07 | reverse complement strand
CTTCAACACCTTCTGGTGCGTCTTCACCTGGTGTAAACGTCGTACCTTCTGGTGCGTCTGTTGGGTTATCATCTTTATCCTTGAACTCTGGTGCTTCTACAGTTACATCTTCACCTGGTTTACCTTTGCCATCTTCGTATCCAGGCTCGTATTCTTCATTGTTAGGCACTGAATCTGGGTTCTTAGGATTAGAATTATGATCTTTTTCCGTTTCATCCGGTACACCGTCTCCATCATCATCTTCATCTTCGATATCTGGAGTGCCGTCACCATCTGTATCTAATTTGAATTTCGCTTTAGCTTCATCAGTTGAACCATCTTCATAAGTCACTTTAACTGGTACATCAAATTCTTCTACAGTATCTGCATCTAATGCCTCTGGATCTGCTGTTACTGTGACTACACCTGTTGTCTCATCAACAGTGACTGTGTAACCATCTGGTACTACAAAGTCTGAACCATCCGCATTTTTACCAATTGTATATTTAGATCCTTCTGGTGCTGATACTACATTACCATCTTTGTCTTTGAATGTTGGTTCTGATTCTGATGGTGTACCTGGTACTACGAATTGTTCTTCGTATGATGGTTCATAAAGTTCATTTGCAAGCTTCACAATAAACGAGTCTTGCGCAAGTGGGTATTCATCACGAACAGATTCTTCCCCAGGACTAATCGCGAATAATTTAGCTGTGAAAATATCACCACTTTGCGCATTTTCAGGAACTTTAAAGTCATCTGTTGTTATTTTACCCTCATTTGATGGGATTTTAACTTCCGATTCATGAACAATATTACCATCCTTATCATACCAAACAACCTGATACTTATTGTTACCTAGGTCTGATGATGGTAAACCTACCGTTGTAGTAGATACATTAGCACCAGGTAATGCTGGTGATGTAGTTGTATTATACTCATCAATACCGAAAATATACTCGTCTAAGAACATACCAAAATTTACATTATTGAGGCGCTGTTGTTCATTACTGTTAATACGGAAAGTCTCTAAAAATCCAGTTGTAGCAGAGCCTCTACTAAACTCATAACGATTACCAAAGAATGGTGTTATCATTCCAAAGTTCTCTAATCCTGGAATTGATACATAAGTCCAATCAATGTTAATGTGCTTAGGAGCAGCATCTAAGCTTGCTTCTCTATCTAATCTTTGAGAAGTAATTCTCCACCAGTTACCAACATCTGGTGAACTAGCCGTTCTACCCATTAAATCTTCATAAGTGGATCCTTCCTCTAATCCATGAGCTAAGGCAATATCTTCTGGAAGAACATCTTCACGATATAACACTGAGCGACGCCCAGTACCAAGATTGATGTTATCATTATATCCTCTATTGTTATAGTCCTGACCATAAGTACCATTAAATTGAAGAACATATTTACCATCTGCATCAGTTCTTGTTGATACTGTTTCACCAATCCATAAATCTTTACCTTCTAATTCAATTTGCTCTTTAATCCATGCTTGTAGAGCATTCTCATTTTCATCTGTCCAACCATTGCCACGAATATTCTTTGTACCAATCGCAGCTGGTGCTTCATTATAAATTTTATTTACTGCATAGTCTGAAAGGTATGAACCAATGACTTCAACATCTCTGATTGGTGTGTCTGCTCCACCAAATCTAGAAAGCTCAGACATATTTGATGCTCCAGCTTGATGACTATTTTCCCAGAAAACACGACCGTTTATTTGACCTGAAGTTTCGTTAAATCCTTGATTGTCAACTTTTTCATTTAAATTATGCATCGCTTCATGATCCGGCGTTTCGGCATATGCAAAGTTGAAGTTCTCTAGTCTATCTGTATGAATCCAGTTACGAGCACCATTCATAGTATCCATAACTTTACCACGTGGACCAACTTGGCTTAGGTTCCATGACTGTATCAGACTTAATCCATCTGGAGTTTCAGCCCATACTCTGAATTTTTCTCCTTCAGGTAATAAAGGATCCGCATCAAAACGTGCGGTTGTTCCATCTGCTAAAACAAAATCTTTCATTACGATATGATAATTACCTTGGGCATCAGTTTTAGTAGTATAGATAGGTGAGGCTGCTCCGCTTTTTTCAAACCACTGTGCGTATACTCTAACGTCTTCTAAAGGACTTCTAACTCCGTCTCTTACACTTCCAGCAGTAGGTGTAGAATTATAGTACTGATAAACTGTTCCGTTAACGGTACGTCTAGCATCTTCTTGATCAGTACCTGACTCAATTACTTTCACACCATCAACATCAAGTCTGGCATTACCAACATCGTCAGAAGTTACATCTAAAGAAGTTTTATCTACCTCATCTTCTGCTGTTCTATTTAGTGCAGATCGAGTTGCTACTTCTTCACTTTCTTTAGTGATTTCTTCAGTTAGTGATTTTTCGTCTGCTGATGCTTCTTCGTTTGGTGTTTCTTCGTTTAATGCG
>NZ_KV793623.1:48460-49735 GCF_001808485.1 Nosocomiicoccus sp. HMSC09A07 | reverse complement strand
GTAGACGTAACAGTAACAGTTGAAGAGCCAGATGTTGTTGTTGACAAACCAACAATCAATCAGCCAAATGCTGGTGATAAACAAGTGACTGGTGAAGGTACACCAGGAAATACGGTTATTGTTGAATTCCCAGATGGATCTACAGGACAAGCAATTGTTGACAATGATGGTAACTGGACGGTTAATGTACCTAAGGGTGTAGAACTTAAACCAGGCGACATTATTACAGCAGTTCAAGTAGATAAAGATGGTAATATTTCTGAACCAGTACAAATTGTTGTAGGCGCAGGTTTAGATAATGAAACTGATGGAAATGCTTCAGCTCCAGAATCAGGTAAAGAAGTTTCTAGAACTGAGTCAGGTGTTGCAAAAGCAGCAGAAATTGATGCAGCTACAACTACTAACTCAGAAAAAGTATTACCAAACACTGGTGAAGCTCAAGATAATAAAGGTCTAGTTGCAGGTACTGCAGCATTATTCGCAGGAATGGGTGCATTAGTACTTGGAAGAAGACGTAAAGAAAACGAAGAAAAATAATTGAAGAAGTAATTATTGATCGAAGTTTACACCACACAGCAATGAGGTGCACCCCTAAAGTTGGACACTAAAATCCAACTTTAGGGGTGTTTTTGTATGAAGTATAAAAAGCATAGCTTTGAATTTAAGGTAAAAGTAGTTAATGAATATTTAAATGAAGCAGGAGGATATAAATTTTTAGGTGAAAAGCATAATGTGGATAGATCGCTTGTTCAAACATGGGTAAAACAATACAACACATATGGCTATCAGGGCCTCACTAAATCTCTAAGTAATACTCAATATACTAGTGAATTTAAGTTAGCTGTTTTAAAATATAGAGAAGAAAATCAATTGTCCTATAGAGAAACAGCGGAATACTTTGGTATCAAGAATTTTTCAACAATCGCTAACTGGAATCGCAAGATTCAAGAAGGTGGCCCAGCTGCTCTAGAGGGCAAACAAGGGAGACCAATAAAACATATGCCTAATAAAGAAAATAACCAAAAACAAGTATCGAAGAGTGAACCACTGAATGAAACAGAACGCGAAGAGTTAGAACGTCTAAGAGAAGAACTAAGAATGAAAGAACTGGAAAATATCATTCTAAAAAAGTTAAATGCCTTACCGACAGATCCAACAGACAAAAAACGAAAGTAGCGCTTGAGGTAAGGCAAGAAACGACTTATACACTAAAAGAGATTTTAACAGTGTTGAAGCTACCAAAGTCTGTATATTACTACTGGATAAAACATATGG
>NZ_KV793623.1:37545-48440 GCF_001808485.1 Nosocomiicoccus sp. HMSC09A07 | reverse complement strand
AGAAAGATCAATGGCTAGTAGAAAAAATTAAAGAAATTGTATCAAAACATAAAGGTAGATATGGTTACAGAAGAATCAAAGCAATACTCGAGCACAGAGAACAAATTGTGGTGAATCATAAGCGCTTGTTACGTATTATGAAAACCTATAATTTACTGTGTCAAAAATTCAAAAACAAATCGAGAACACGTTACAGTTCATACAAAGGGCAAGTTGGGAAAATCTCTCCAAATAAGGTAAAGCGTAACTTTAAGCCGAAAACATTTAATCAACTATGGGTGACAGATGTCACAGAGTTTGCGTTACCTATCAAAGGAAAGAAACTATATCTATCAACGATTATGGATTGTTATAACTCTGAAGTGATTGCCTATCAATTAAGTCGTTCACCAAACCTGGCAATCGCTATAAATCCTTTAAATAAAGCACTTGAGGAACACCAACACAATCTAAACCAATTAGTTGTTCACTCGGATCAAGGATTTCATTATCAGCATAGTAGTTGGGGAAATACCATAACAGAATATGGTGCAACAATGAGTATGTCACGTAAAGGAAACTGTTTAGATAATTCACCGATGGAGAACTTCTTTGGCTTATTAAAGCAGGAAATGTTTTATGGAGAAGTATTCAAGACATATGAAGCATTAGAGATCGCAGTACATGAATATATTAGATACTATAATAAAGATAGAATTAAGCTAAAATTAAAAGGCATGTCTCCTGAAGAATTCAGGAAACATACCTTACAATCTGCTTAATTCCAAAAGTCCAACTTTTGGGTAGCACAACAGCAATGTGTGGTGTTTTTTTGTATTAAAAAAGTCCTACATAATGTAGGACTTATAGTAATGACTGAATCATCTCTTCAGTTGTGCGTCTTGATAAGTAGCTTGGTGGAACGTCGAATAATGATTTTGCACCGAAATTTTTATCTTTTAAAAATCTATATGCCGCACGTGCAGAGGCAACTGCGACAGATGCTGTAAATTCTGGGTTACTGTCTAAGTTTAATTCTATTTTATAGGTTGCTTGATTGTTGTTCGTAAACCCACGTCTTAATACATATCCACCATGATTTAAGTTTTGATGACTTTCTTTAAATTCATCTTCAGAGATAAAGTAGACGTTTGTTTCATAGCCTTTAAAGTAGTCTGGCATGTTAATAATTTCTTCTTTTATATCTTCGTCAGTTCTTGTATTGTCGCTCACGATATATACGTCACGAATATGTGCAGCTTCTTTTGTATAATTGACATCTTTACCGTCTTCGATTTCTTTGACGAGGTGATCATTTGGAAGTGTATACTGTGCACCGTATTTTACACCGTTGACTTGTCTAACAGCGTCACTATGCCCTTGAGATAGACCAGGACCATAAAATGTATATGTTTCACCATTTGGTAAAAATGATTCACTATATAGTTTTTGTACAGAGAACACTCCAGGGTCCCAACCTGTACCAATAATCGATACGTTTTCATTGTCCTTTGTGATTTTATCTAAAATATTATAATGGTTGAGTAAATCTTGGTGATTATCATAACAATCGACTGTAGAGAAGTGAGTACTGTAAAATTCTCTCGTTTCTGGGATGTCATTCTTAGATCCACCACATAATATAAGAATATCGATATCTTCTTTAAAGTCTAATATATCGTCAACATGATATGCTATCGTGTTTAAAGACTTTGGATCACGACGAGTAAATACCCCGACTAAATTAAAGTCGTCATTATAAGAAAGACTCGTTTCTACACCTTGACCTAAGTTTCCATATCCAACGATACCTACGTTAATTTTACTCATTATATTTCACCTCTAAAATGTCATTTACATCATATAATCCTTGAGTTTTTGTCACGATAAATTGTGCAGCTTTTAAACTACCTTCAGCAAATATTCGTTTAGAATATGCGGTATGTGTTAGTTCTAATACTTCATCTTCACCGAAGAAACTAACAGTATGTGTTCCGACAACTGTACCACCTCTTAGGGCGTGGATACCGACTTCATTACTTTCTCTTTTCGCCATACCCTCTCTACCGTAGTTTTCCGATAAAGTATTATCTCTACCATTATTTACCGCATCAAATAACATGTGAGCTGTACCACTTGGTGCATCTTTCTTTTTATTATGGTGCGTTTCAGTAATTTCAATATCAAAATTTTGTAACGCTCGAGACACTGTTTCAGCAAGTTTTTCTAATATGTTAATACCGAGACTATAGTTACCAGCATAAACGATAGGAATTTCTTTTGATGCTTTATTGATCTCTTCCATACTGTCAATTCCAGTCGTTGCAATAACGACTGGAATCTTTTTAGTTGTTGCGAAATCGAGTAGAGGAGAGAGTAAATCAGGCGATGAAAAATCAATAATTACATCGATATTTTCCTTCACATCGTTAAAATTATCGTATATATGATCTTCATTACTATGACCGATACCAGCAGCAACTGTATGATTTGAATCCTCAATTGTTTTAACTAATACTTGTCCCATTTGACCGGTAATTCCAACAAGTAGTATATTCATAGACTTCACCCTTATAATCTATTTAAATTCTTTAGTGTTTGATGAATGCTTTGCTGCACGTTTTCTTCAGCGACTGTAAGAGGTAATCTTAACTCTGGTGTACCAAACCCGAGTAAGTGAGTCGCGTATTTAATTGGTACTGGACTCACATCAGAAAACGCCGCTTCTATAAATGGTAATAATTTTAACTGTAACTCTTTTGATTTTTTAGAGTCACCGTTTAAGAAACTATGGACCATCTCACTCGTTTCTTTCGGGAAGACATTTGCAACGACTGAGATTACTCCTTCAGCACCGACAGCTAGCATCGGTACAGTTAGATCATCATTTCCTGAAATAATCTGGAATTCATCAGGTGTATTATTTCTAATATTCATCGTATACGATAAATCACCGGATGCATCTTTAATACCACAAATATTTTTATGTT
The DNA here is from genome assembly GCF_001808485.1 of Nosocomiicoccus sp. HMSC09A07. Taxonomy (NCBI): domain Bacteria; kingdom Bacillati; phylum Bacillota; class Bacilli; order Caryophanales; family Staphylococcaceae; genus Nosocomiicoccus; species Nosocomiicoccus sp. HMSC09A07. Next base: position 45,471 of record NZ_KV793623.1, on the reverse strand, counting down.
TAGATAATTCAACAACAACGTTTAGTGGAATATTATGACCCGTACGTCCTGGAACTGAGTAGAGCATTACAGGGACCTTGCTGACGTTTGCGATCTCAGTAAAGTGTTCAATTAAACCAGTGTCTGTACCTTTATTATAGAAAGGGGAGACGACGAGAAGTCCGTCGACGTCTAATTCTGACACTTCTTTACTAAATGAGACTGCGTCTTTGGTGTTATTGTTTCCTGTACCGACGATGATTGGTACACGTCGATTTACTTTGTCGATTGTAAAATTAATGACTTCAAGTTTTTCATCAATAGACAATGTTGCTGCTTCACCAGTAGTACCGATTGAAATAATAGCATCGATTCCTTCTTTAATTTGAAATTCAATAAGTTCACCGAGTGCTTCAAAATCAATGTCACCTGTGTTTGTAAATGGTGTAACAATCGCTACACCTGAACCTTTAAATAACATAATAATCTCTCCTTAATTTAAAATTTCTGCAATTTGAACAGAATTTGTCGCTGCACCTTTACGGATATTGTCCGCAGTGACGAACATATGAATACCGTTATCTGTACTATAATCTCTACGAATTCTACCGACATATACGTCATCTGTACCATTTGCATCTTCAGTAATCGGGTAAACTAAATTTTCAATATCGTCTTTAATAACAACACCTTCAGCTTCTTCTAATGCTTTATAAATATCTTTAATATCAAAATCTTGTTCAAATTCGATGTCAATATTGACTGCGTGACCATTTTCAATAGGGACACGCACCGTTGTTGCGGTTACTTTTAACTGATCATCATTTAAAATTTTTTTCGTTTCTTCAATCATTTTCATTTCTTCTTTTGTATAGCCGTTATCTAAAAATACATCAATGTGTGGTAAAACACTTTGTTGAATGTTATACGGATACGTATTCGTCGTACCGTTTTTTAAATCTTCAATACCCCGAGCACCAGATCCTGATACGGCTTGATATGTCGTATATGTGATGCGTTTAATACCAAACTTTTGAAGCGGCTTTAACGCAACGACTGACTGAATTGTCGAGCAATTTGGATTTGCAATGAGTATTTCATCATTTAAATCGTCTCTGTTTACTTCAGGGACGATTAACGGCACGTTTTCATCCATTCGGTACACGCTACTATTATCAATCGCAACAATACCTTTTTCTTTTGCAAGGGGGATAAATTTCTCTGAAACTGCGCCACCTGCGGCAAAGAATAGTACGTCGATGTCTCTATCAAATACTGATTCTTCTAATTCTTCTAACGTATAATCTTTACCACTAAAAGTAATTGTTTCTCCTGCGGATTTTTTAGAACTAAATAGATAAAGTTCATCGACGTTAAAATTTCTTTCTTCTAACACTTGTAAAATCGTACGTCCAACTGTGCCACTTGCACCAATAATTCCAATATTCATTGTAAATTCCTCCTAAAGATCAAAATGTTTTCCGAGTTTTATTACGACGTCATCTGCGATTTTGCTATCGACGACATATGAAATACTAATTTCTGACGTTGAAATTTCATAGAAGAAAATATCTTCTTTAACGAACAATTCAAACACTTGTGCAGCGATACCGACTTGACTACGCATCGCAGTACCGACGATTGAGACTTTGGATAGGTTATCTTTAATTTCATAATCTAGGTTAAGCTCTGTAAGCACTCGTTTCGTATCTTCTATCGATGATTTTTCACTCGTAAACGTCACTTCTTTTCTATCGTTTAACCGTGTATGACTAATAATATCTACGTTGACGTTTTCTTTAGCGAGTTCTAAAAAGATATTTGAAATATTGACGTCTTTTGTATCGTGAATAATAACGAGTACAACGTCATCTAATTTTGAGACACTTGTTAGTTTTGTATCTTCCATATCATAAGCCTCCAGTACTTTTGTGCCTTTTGTTTTACCGTCGTTTAATAAAATTTCCATCGGGACATTAAATTTATACGCAAGTTCAACACTTCTTGGTTCAATGACTTTTGTGCCGAGATGCGCCATTTCCATGAGTTCCTCGTATGTGACGACGTTTAACTTTTTCGCGTCACTATAAATTCTCGGGTCAATAGAGTAAATGCCGGAAACATCCGTATAAATTGCACATTTCGCATTTAATTTTACAGCGAGGGCAACAGCTGACGTATCTGATCCTCCGCGACCAAACGTTGTAATATCTCCTAGAGGATTTATTCCTTGGAATCCAGTCACGACGACGATTTCATTTTGTCTTAAATGATTTTCTATACGTTCGATATTAACGTCAGTAATTTTATTTTTACCGTGAACACCGTCGCTTTGAAATCCAGCTTGAAATCCAGTTAACGCGACAGCTTTATGCCCGGCTTCATTTAAGTGAATCGCGAGGAGTGCAGCACTTTTGTTTTCACCAGTTGACACGAGCATGTCGAGTTCACGTTTAGAAGGTGTCGTGGACAACGCATGTGCCATATCTAATAACTCATTCGTCGAGTCTCCCATTGCTGAAACGACGACAACGACTTCTTCTGTTTTACTTTTTTCTAGTATGATGTCACTCGCACTTTTAATCTTTTCTAAATCTTTTAAAGACGAGCCTCCAAATTTCATGACGAGTCGTTCCATTTTAAAAGACCTCATTTCTTATTAAATCTTCGTAAGTTTCTCTTTTTACTGCAAGGTGCGTTTCACCATCTTTAACAAATACGACTGCGCCTCGCGGGATTTTGTTGTAGTTTGACGCCATCGACTCTGTATACGCACCAGTGGATGGTACTGCAAGTGTGTCGTTAATATTAGCTTTTGGTAACTTAATATTTTCTATTAAGACGTCGCCACTTTCACATAACTTACCGGCAATTCGGTAATTAGTTATTTTATTAGCAGTCATATTATTAGCGATTGCCGCAGTGTATTTTGCTTCGTATAAAGAAGGACGTAAGTTGTCGTTCATACCACCATCGATCAGTAAAAAGTCAATGTGACTTGACGGCTTAATATGAGAGACGTTATATAAGGTAGTTCCAAAATCATTAATTAATGATCGACCAGGTTCAATAGAAATCGTTTCAACATCAATATCATATTCACGGATATAATTTTCGAGTACGTCTATATATTCATTTAAAAAAATTTCGAGTTGAAGCGGCTGATCACCTTTAGTGTAGTAAACACCAAATCCGCCACCTAAGTTTAATTCATCGAGTTTTAAATTGAACTCTTTTTGAACGTCGCTATAAAATTCAATCATACGTTTTGCTTCAGTAAAATAAGACTTAGAGTCAAAAATTTGTGATCCGATATGACAATGAAACCCTTTAAAATCTAAATGATTTAAATGATTAAGTTCCACTAAAAACTGTAAAGCTTCTTGAAATGTCATTCCGAACTTAGAGTCGTCGTTAGACGTTTGAATATATTTATGAGTATCCGTTTCAATCGTTGGGTTGACTCTTAACAAGACACGTTGTGTTTTATTTAAGTTACTTAAAATATTGTTTAATATAGTTGCTTCACTTAAATTGTCTAAAACAATCGTACCGACATTTTCTCTTACTGCGAATTCGAGTTCTTCATAAGTTTTTGCGTTACCGTGAAAGTAAATATTTTTACTATCAAATCCTGAATGTTTCGCTACGAACAGTTCACCACCACTCACAACGTCGAGTGACAGTTGATGAGATTTTAATTGCTTTACTAAATAACTACATAAGAACGCTTTTCCAGCGTATATAATATTTGTGTTAAAAATACTTGATTTAAAATGATTTTTAAATAGGTTAATTTTTTCATCGATTCCTGCTTCATCAAACACGTAGAGTGGAGTACCGAACTCTTCTTTTAGCGTAGAAGTTGCTACACCACCAATTACTAATTCGTTATCAATCACTTCTGAAGTACCAAATAATCTCATCATTATCCTCCTTACAAATAAAAAACTCATGAGTACAAATGGCACTCATGAGTTCGGTGCCCTCAATGCAACTGCTCACCACTATAAGATTGGGCGTCTTATAGTGACAGTACTATTCTTATTCAGAAATAGTCCCAACGATCATATCGTTTCGGCGATGGCTCCTTTCGAAAATTCTACTATTAGCGCACCGCGGCCTCTTGTTACATTGAATATTAAGTTTTATAAAAATCTGAAAATTTCGATTAGAGAAAATATATCATACAAAAATGAAAGGGTCAAATTTGCTTTAAAAATTAATAGAAAAATATATATCGTCATGATAAAATAAGTGAGCAGTAGCAATGCGTTATTTTTCACAAAGTTATACTGCTAAAATTTTATCAATGTGCTGTATAATAATAGATAGAAATCGTTTGAGAGGAGATAGGCTGTTGGATCAAAGAGAGACTGAAGTATTAAATCTCATAAAAGAGAACCCGTTTATTTCTCAGTCGGAGTTGTCTAAAAAGCTTGGTTTAACTGCTTCGAGTGTATCGAGAATTATAGCAGATCTCGTGCATAAAGAGTTTATTCAGGGACAAGCTTATGTTTTAAATGAAGAGTTCCCGATTGTCTGTGTCGGTGCAGCGAATATTGATAAGAAGTTTTTTGTTCATGAAAAGTTGATTCATGGAACGTCGAATCCGATTGATTCTGCGCATTCTGTCGGTGGAGTCGTGCGTAATATCGCTGAGAACTTGGGTCGTTTAGGCCAAAATGTGGCGCTCATTACGACAAGAGGTGATGACGCAGAGTGGCTGAAGGTAAAAGAAGCTTCTGAAGCGTATATTAATTTAGATTTTACTGAAATCATCGAAGGGAAAAATACAGGCGCATATACCGCATTAATAAACCGTGAAGGCGAAATGGAGTACGGTTTTGCGGATATGAGTATTTACGATGAATTCACACCTGAAGTACTAATTCGTCAGACGTATATTTTAAAGCGTGCAAAATGTATTGTAGCGGATTTAAACGTTCCGAAAGTAACGCTTGAATTTTTAGTGGCATATGCAGAAAAACACGATATTAAGCTCGTATTTATTCCTGTATCTGGACCGAAAATGGAGCGTCTGCCGGATTATTTAGAGCCAGTGGACTGGTTGATTGTAAACCGCGATGAGACCGAAGCGCAGTTTAATATGGTCATTCAGACGGATGAAGATTTAATGGAAGGTGCGAAGCTTTGGAACGCACGCGGTGTGTCTAACGTCATCGTAACGAACGGATCTAAATCTTTAGCGTATGCGTCTAAAGATTATGAAAAGATTTACCCAATTAAAAAATCGAACCGCGTCGTCGACGTAACAGGAGCTGGCGATAGTTTTTCTAGCGCAGTGATTTACGGTTGGCTAAATGGGTATAGTATAGATGACTGTATTGAACTTGGTATGGTCAACTCAACAAAAACGATTGAAACAGATTTTACAGTACGTCAAGATTTAACAGAAAAGCAGTTAAAATTAGATTTGGAGGCTTATAGGAATGAATCATTTAATTGATCTTACAAAAGAAGTACAAGAAGCATTAGAAAATAATAAACCAGTGGTTGCATTAGAGTCGACTATTATTTCTCACGGAATGCCGTATCCCCAAAACGTAGAGATGGCGAAAAAGACTGAAGAAATCATTAGAGAAAACGGTGCAGTACCAGCGACAATCGCAATTATGGACGGCCGTATTAAAGTTGGACTTACTGAAGACGATTTAGAACTACTTGCTAAAGAAGGACGTAACGTTACTAAAGTATCTCGTCGTGACTTAGCAGAAGTTATCGCAATGAAAACACTCGGTGCGACGACTGTAGCATCTACAATGATTTGTGCGAACCTAGCAGGAATCAAATTCTTCGTTACAGGTGGAATCGGTGGGGTACACCGCGGATATGAAGAGCATATGGACGTATCAGCAGACTTAGACGAACTTGGTAAAACAGACGTCGTCGTAATTTCTGCAGGTGCGAAATCTATTTTAGACTTACCAAGAACATTAGAATACCTTGAAACAAAAGGTGTACCAGTAATTGGATATCAAACAGAAGAGTTACCAGCATTCTTCACGAGAGAAAGCGGACTTAAACTCGCATCACACTTCGATACGACAGAAGATATCGCAAAAGTTATTAAAGCAAAACACGATTTAGGACTTGAAGGTGGTACGAGCGTCGTAAACCCAATTCCTGAAGATGAAGCACTCGACAAAGACTACATCAACGGTGTGATCCAAGAAGCGGTAGAACAAATGGAAAAAGACGGTGTCGGCGGTAAAGAAGCAACACCTTACTTATTAAAAGCAATCGTTGAAAAAACAGACGGAAAAAGCTTAGAAGCTAACATCAACCTCGTATACAACAACGCAAAAATCGGCGCACAAATCGCGGTTGATTACTACAAGCTGTAATTAGATAATAGAAGTTAGTGCCCCCTCACATGGTGTGAGGGGGTTTTATTCATTAAATAATAGTGTATGGTTACTCGAATGTTTGACGAATAGAGGTTTATTCGTGAAGAAATTGTGGGAAGTTACACTGTAACTTAATGAATAAAGGCTCATTCGCTAAGAAATAGTGTAGAGTTACCCGAACCCTTGATGAACAGCGTCGCATTCATTAAGAAATAGTGTAGAGTTACCCGAACCCTTGATGAACAGCGTCACATTCATTAAGAAAAAGTGAATAGGAGTTACACAGAAACATAAAGAAGAACTATCAATTCTAGACGTAACCGTTAATTTGTTAGTGATTATTTTCTTTATCCACAAAATAGACCATACGACTTGTACCAATTCTTTCGTAATAGCGATTCATAATTTTTCTCAATTTATAATACGAAATGCGACCATCCGTGAAGTCATATATATTTTTATAAGTCACTTTTTCGTCTGGAAATAAGCTCTGAAAATCCTGGATAACTTCAATAATGATATCTTTTTGATGATAAAAACTACCGCACTGTTTGCAAATATATTTTTCATGACCATTTTCGACTAATTTCTCACCATCCAATCTACAAAAAATACCTTTATTTATAGTGTTGAACGTATAATTAACATCGCAATGACGAGTTATTTCGTTGTAACACATTAATATACGTTGTCTAATCGAATTGGCATGAGATTTTAGTGGGAAATTGTTTTTCTTCAAATTTTCAAGAAATGCTGGAAGTTGCGCGTTTGTAACAATCATTTCATCAATCGGCGCATTAAAAAGATGAAAGTTATTGTTAAGAAAAATCACATATTTTTCAATAGGAATACTATAATTTAATTGCTGCAGCAATTGAGTAAATTTATCACTAGTATCGTTAATTTGTTGTATTGGAGACTTCAATAGTCGATTTGTTTTAAAGGTATAAAAATTATTGTCTTGAAATACTAAATTGCCGTTATAGTTTTTTACTTCAAAAAGTACTATCTTATTATTAAAAATTGCTAACGTGTCAATTTGTCGTTCAGATCCGTTGATTATAAATCTAAAGTCATGAATAGTTGTACAAAATTCGGACATAATGCGATCAAAATTATTAGAAAAACTGATTTCTCCTTCATATCCTAAATTCAGATATCTCAAATATTGATTCTCATGGCTATTCAAATGCCCCCTCTTTTTTAAAGCGATTAACTGACGATGAGCAAGCGATTTTTTTATCTTCATATAATCCTCCTATATACAATATTCACTATATAATTATAAACTTTTCTACTCTTTATAGAAGCTAATTACAAGTTTTGATTATAAATATACTGTTTTAAAATTTCTGCGAAACAATCATGTGAATTACTTAAAAATTGCAACCCATTATTAAAAAACTGTAATGATATTGGAATTTTAAAAGAAGAAATACATAGTGCCTCTTAAAATTTCGCAACAATTTATGTTTGTATGTTCCGAAATTACTGGAGTGTCACTAGAAATGGATAATATGAAGTAATAATTAATAAGAGAGCACTTATTCGTGAAGTAATAGTGTAGAGATACCCG
>NZ_KV793623.1:0-37525 GCF_001808485.1 Nosocomiicoccus sp. HMSC09A07 | reverse complement strand
AGTGTAGAGATACCCGAAAGCTTGACGAATAGCGGCTTATTCATGAAGTAATAGTGTAGAGTTACCCGAAAGCTTGACGAACAGTGGCTTATTCATGAAGTAATAGTGTAGATTTACCCGAAAGCTTGACGAATAGTGGCTTATTGATGAAAAACACCTGCTAATCTTCTTCCCCTAGTTAACTGAATAGAAGTTAGCAAGTGTTATTCCTTATTCAAAAAATCTCAGTTCCCGACACACATCTCCAAGTGGTAATCCAACGACAGCGTTGTAATCGCCGGAGATTCGCTTAACAAACTTCGCGCCGAGTCCCTGGATACCGTAGGCTGCTGCTTTGTCATATGGTTCGTCTGTGTTTAAGTAGTGTTCGATTTCTTTATCGTCTAACTCGAAGAACTCGACTTCAGTTTCTCTAACGATTGGTATTTCAGTGTCACCTTTACGCAGGAGTGCTGCTGAAATAACAGTATGCGTTTTGCCCGATAGCATTTTAAGCATGTGGCGTGCGTCGGCTCGGTCAGCCGGCTTTTCTAATATTTCACCGTTAAACTGTATGAGTGTGTCACACGATAAAATAATGTCTTCGTCGTTATCAATCGCGTATGATTTTAAGCTTGCGAGAGCCATTGCTTTCTTCTGTGGATCTCTTTCAGTGACAGAAGATTCGTCAACATTTGGGATAATAGTTAAAAAGTTTAATTCGACTTGTTTTAATAACTCTTGCCGTCTCGGTGATCCAGATGCTAAAATAAGCATAAATTGTCTCAATCCTTTCTTTATAATCGGTGTGGAGATATTCTAGAATAAGTGTATAATCTAATAATGTATTGAGTATCATTTTAGAATGTTTATTTGCATATCGCAAGAGGTGAAATAAATGTATAAAGTGGAATTAACTAAATTTAGAGTGAAGCCAGGTAAGTCTAAAAAAGTAGACCGCTGGTTGAAATACATCCAAGAAAATATGGAAGGTGTCATTCGTAACGTCGAAGGTGAAAAAGTATATGTCGAGACGATTTTCCGTGAAGCGTTTAACGATGTAGAATATCTTTACTGGTATACAATTCAAGATAAAGAAGCAGCAGAAAGTGAAACGACTTCACCGATTGATCAAACACATATCGACTTTTTTGAAGACTGTATCGATCACACGTTCCATCCGGAAGACATGGTGTCAGAGGTACTCATCATTCCTGATCGTATAAAAAAAGCAATGCAGTATTAAAAGAAGCCAACTTCGGCTTCTTTTTTAATCTATTTAAAGAGGTGGCGTATGGACTATCAAAAGTTAAAAGATGAAATAATAGAATACGCACATACAATCGGCATTGACGAAATTGGTTTTACGACAGCAGAACCGTTTCATGAGTTTAGAGATAAATTAATTTCGTACTACGAAAACAATTATGAATCTGGTTTTGAAAAAGGGACGATTGAAGAGCGTGTAAATCCGAAGTTGTCTCTCCCGAGTGCGCGTTCAATTATCGCGATTGCAGTTGGGTATCCGAATCGTCTACCAAAAGACGCACCGAAGTCTCGTAAAGGCGAACGTCGTGGTATATTCGCGAGGTCTTCTTGGGGATTTGATTACCATCATTTACTTAGAACGAGGCTCGAAAAGTTAGAGGCGTTTATAAAAGAACGAGTCGACGGTGTTGAAACGATGTCTATGGTCGATACGGGTGTTTTATCTGATAGAGAAGTTGCGCTACGAAGTGGTCTCGGATTTGTCGGTAAAAACGGATTTATAATCAATCCGAAACTTGGCACGTGGACGTACTTAGGTGAAATGCTTATTAGCATTCCGTTTCCGCCAGATAAACCACTCGTTGGAACTTGTGGGGACTGTACGATTTGTATTGACCGCTGTCCAACGGGAGCACTCGTTGGAAACGGACAACTCGATTCTAAAAAGTGTATATCGTTTTTAACACAGACGAAAACATTTGTGCCAGACGAGTATCGTAAGTCCATCGGTAATAGAATTTACGGATGTGACACGTGTCAGCAAGTGTGCCCGTTAAACGTTGGTATCAATACCCAGCAAGACGATATTATTTTAGAGCCAGAAATTTTAAAGCCGGAATTAACGAGTCTTTTAAAAGTGTCAAATAGAGAATTCAAAGAGACGTATGGTCACTTAGCAGGTGTATGGCGCGGTAAAAATCCGTTACAGCGTAACGCAATTATCGCGCTCGCACATTTTAAAGAAGAAAGTGCGATCCCGACGTTAAAAGACGTCGCAGAAAACGACGTACGCCCTGTCATTAAAGGGACAGCGTACTGGGCGATTGGACAAATTTTAGGCGATAGAGCACTCGATTATATTCACGAGCGCTACAGTAAAGAAACAGACGAAGCAGTAAAAGAAGAAATGCTAAAAGGTATACAAGAGGGTTAAATTATGAATCATATCGTATTATTTCGACCAGATATTCCACAAAATACAGGGAATATCGGACGTACATGTGCAGCGACGAAAACGAAGTTGCATCTAATAAAACCATTAGGGTTTGAAATTACTGACAAACATTTAAAGCGTGCAGGTATGGATTACTGGTACGATCTCGATATTACATATCACGAGAGTATCGAAGACTTTTTAGAAGAAGCAGACGGGAAACTTTACTTTATTTCTAAATTCGGAGAAAATTATTATCATGAAGAGGATTATTCTGATTCAGATGAAGACCACTATCTAATCTTCGGCAGAGAAACGAAAGGTCTTCCCGACTATATTAAAGAAAAGTACAAAGACCGTTTAATGCGTATTCCGATGCACGAAGATTTTAGAAGTTTAAATCTTTCAAATACAGTTGCGATGGTGCTTTACGAAGCGCTACGTCAACAAGGTTTTAAAGGACTTATATAGGAGGATGAACATGAACGAGACAATTCAATTATTACAAAATCACCGATCGATTCGTGATTTTAAAGATCAACCACTTGAAAGAGAAGTGATTGAAACACTAGTGAAATCTGCACAGCAAGCTTCGACGTCAAGCTACGTTCAAGCGTATTCAATTATCGGTGTGACAGATGAAGATAAAAAACAAGCGATTATGGAAATTAGTACACAACCGTACGTAAAAGATAATGGTCATTTATTTATCTTTGTCGCAGACTATAATCGTCATTTAGAGCTTGCAAAACGTAAAGGATATGAAATACATTTTGATACGACTGAAAGTTTACTCATCGGTGTCGTAGACGTAGCGCTTGCAGCACAGAACTTAGCAGTCGCAGCAGAGTCTCTAGACTTAGGGATTTGTTATTTAGGTTCGATTCGCAACAATACGAAAAAAATGATTGAAATTTTAGAACTACCAGAAGGAACGTTCCCAGTGATTGGTATGGCAGTTGGATATAAAAATAGCGAAGGTAGTTTTAAAGAAAGATTACCACAAGACACAGTTTACTTTGAAAATACGTATCCAGAATTTGAACAAATCGAAGCGTCCCTAAATGATTACGATGAAACAATTACAGAGTATTATAAAACTCGCGATGAAAATAAACGACAAGATAACTGGTCAGAGCAAGTCGTTAAGAAATTATCAAAAATGGACCAAGTCCGTAAAGATATAAAAGACGTATTAAATGCACAAGGATTTTTAAAAGATTAAACGAAAAAACGCAAACTTTAGAAGTTTGCGTTTTGTTATGTCATTATTATTTTTCATCTGGTCCGTTATCGACGTATCCTGGTTTGTTTTCTTTACCAGCTGTAAGAATCGAAGTTAGGAATGCTGCACATACCATAAAGATAAGAATTGCTTTCATCTATAATATCCCCCAGTGCGTTTAATAGTTACTCTCATTATAAACTATTTTGTCAGTGAAACAAAGCGTATTTTAAATATCAATTAAACATTGTTTAAAATGGCTGTTTTCGGGTAATCTATTATTAATAACTGTTCTGATAGGAGACGACAATTATGGCTTTAAACTTTAGAATTTATGAAACAAAACATGATGCGGATTTATTTTTAGCAGATCAATTAAGAAAACAAATTTCATTAAATCCGGATTCTACATTAGTACTTGATTTAAACGATACATTAGATAACGCATATGATTATTTAATCGGTGAAGTAAATAACCATCCAGTCAATTTAGCAAACGTGAAATTATTACTTGCAAATGGTGATGGGGGTGCGAAATTTAACGCACTCGATATTCCAGAGCAACAAATTCGTAACGTAAAATCAGATGACGATTTAAATCGTTATCTCGACAAAAAAGAGAAAGTAAACGTTGCGGTATTAAATTTAGATCATGAATTTAAAGGATTTAAATCTGGTAGTAGCGACGACGTATTTAAAGCAAAAGAGTTATTTATATATGCGTCAGGTAGCGGTGCGAGTGAAACAGTTCGTAAACTATACGACGCAGATATGAGTAAAGATTCTCCGTTAAGTAAAGTAAAAAATCATCGTATGGTAACTGTTATTTTAGACGCTGAAGCGGCGAGTAAACTAGATAGAGACATTCGCGAATTTTACACGTACAAGTTTGCGTAGGAGAGATAATGATGGATAAAAAACGTAATGAAGAATACACTGACGAAAATACGATGACGTTTAATACAGAAGACGTAAAAGCACTCGGTGAAGAGATGGAAGCTATCTCCGAGGGCCAAACAGCGTCAATAGACCATACAAACCACGGTGCGGACTTAGAAGATAAAGACCTCGGTAAAGACGAACCGGAAAAGTAATTATGAACTAAATAATTTTAAGTGAATCCTCCTGTAATTTCAGTTATACTAATGGTAAATACAAATTCAGGAGGATTTTTTTAATGTCTTACAGAATAGAACATGATACGTTTGGTGAAATTAAAGTTCCAGCAGATAAGTTTTGGGCAGCACAAACTGAGAGAAGTCGTCAAAACTTCCCAGTTGGTAAAGAAAAAATGCCGATTGAAGTGATTGTTGCTTTTGCACAACTTAAACGCGCGGCTGCAATTGTGAACTCTGAACTCGGTAAATTATCTGAAGAGAAAAAAGACGCAATTGTTTACGCGACAGACAAAATTATCGCTAGAGAACTAGACGAGCACTTCCCGTTAGTCGTATGGCAAACCGGAAGCGGTACGCAAAGTAACATGAACGTGAACGAAGTCGTTGCACACGTTGCGAACGATTATTTAAAAGAAAAGGGTAGTGACGAGGTTGTTCATCCTAACGATGACGTCAACAAATCACAAAGCTCAAACGATACGTTCCCAACAGCAATGTACGTTGCGTTAATGACTGAAACAGAAGTGACGTTACTTCCAGCACTTCAAAAGTTACGCGACACGTTTAAAGAAAAAGAAGAAAAGTTCCAAGATATTATTAAAATCGGTCGTACACACTTACAAGATGCAACACCACTTTCACTTGGTCAAGAAGTGAGTGGCTGGAGATATTCTTTAGATAAGTCATTAGAAATGATCAACGAATCTAAAAAACAACTCGCAAACTTAGCAATCGGTGGAACTGCTGTTGGTACAGGCTTAAACGCACACCCTGAGTTCGGTGATAGAGTTGCAAAACAAATCTCTGAGCAAACAGGATATGATTTTGTTTCATCTGACAACAAATTCCACGCGTTATCACAGTACGATGAAGTTGTATACTTCCACGGTGCTTTAAAAGCATTAGCCGGAGATGTATTAAAAATCGTTAACGATATCCGTTGGTTAGCATCTGGTCCACGTGCAGGTATCGGTGAAATTACGATTCCTGAAAACGAACCAGGATCATCAATTATGCCAGGTAAAGTAAACCCAACGCAAGCTGAAATGTTATCGATGGTTGCAGCACAAGTATTTGGTAACGATGCAGCAGTTGGATTTGGTGCGTCACAAGGTAACTTTGAATTAAACGTTTATAAACCATTAATTTTAATGAACACGTTACAATCTATTTACCTTCTAGGCGACGGTATGGATACGTTCAACAACAACTGTGCAGTTGGAATTGAACCGAACATGGAAGTAATCGATGAGTTATTAAATCGTTCACTCATGTTAGTCACAGCATTAAACCCACATATCGGTTATGAAAATGCAGCGACTATTGCGAAAAACGCACATAAAAAAGGTATTACATTAAAAGAATCAGCATTAGAAACTGGTCTAGTAACAGAAGAACAGTTCGACGAATGGATCCGTCCAGAAGACATGATTCATCCGAATGCGTAATTGAAATAGAAAAGGTCAGTCTCATATGAGACTGACCATTTTTTATATTTCTACATTGATAATTTTTTCTGTAACGGGATGGTTAAACTGGACACGTGAAGCGTAGAGTCGTAGTGTATCATTGTTAGTGCCACCGTATATTTTATCTCCAATAATCGGTGCGCCGAGATATGACAAGTGAACGCGAATTTGATGTGTACGTCCTGTTTCCAGTTGAACTGTCACTTTATTATCTTTGATTGAAATAACGTTTGTTACTGCGTGTTTTCCACGTCGATTCACTTCTTGATGATTTCTACTTTTCGCTTGTTTGATTGGTAACTCTATTTTACCGATTTTTAATCTACCGATTGAAGAGACATATGCTGTATATTCTCTTATAATTTCATGGTGTTCGATCATATAGTCTAACATCTTTTTAACGTAGCTATTTTTAGCGAGTATGAGAAGGCCTTTCGTGTCGTAGTCTAATCGGTGTACGGGCTCTAAGTATGCAGATGAAATTGTATTCGCCGCGTCGTTCATTAACGTATTTGTTTCGTCGTCGTTCGGATGCGTCTTTTTATTGTGCGGTTTTAACACGACTGCTAAATAATCATCTTCGTACATGACATTTACTGTCTCGTTACTTTTTATATAATTACTATCTTGTGAAAAATCAGGAAGATGAACAACATCTCCCTGACTGACTAAATCTCTTAATTGTTTTTGTTCGCCGTTTATCGTAATTTCTTTACTCATTCTTAACCAGTGCATTTCTTTTTTAGGAATATGCATTGATTTTAAAATGTTTTCTAGCGATTCGTTTTGCTGTGTGACGGTAAAAATCATTGGTTTCTAACGCTTTTAATCCATTCTACGTAGTTGTCTGCCGATTGTGCGCCGCCTTCTGCACGCGTCACTTCTTTACCGTTTTTATAGTAGACGAGTGTTGGTGTTGCAGTAATCCCTGCAGTTTGCTGGTATTCTGGATATTCTAACACGTTAAGTTGAACGAGAGGGAAATCCTCTTTTTCTTTTGCACCGATTAATAGTGGTGTAGATTCGATACAATACTGACAAACTGGGCTCCAGTAATAGACGAATAATTCTTCTTCAGAGTCGATCTTTTCTTGTGTCACTTCAGGTGTTTCATTGAAATGATAGTTCTCATCGTCTAATCTGTCGATTGTTGGACCTTGGAGGTCTTTGACCTCTTTATCAGTATATGGATAATAACCACTTTCACTAATCTTTTCTGGATTATTTTTGTCAGACTGTAATACTAAAAATACCGCAGCAAAGGCGATGATAACAACCGCGATAACACCGTAAAATAATTTATTGTTCATAGTTTTTCTCCTTTTTAAAAGTGAGTATTGATAAAATAATAATAATAAAGAACGCTGTAAGCGACATGAACGGAATTGTTATAAATCCGAGATAGTTTACGTATGTCACTGTACAAGAGTTATCACTACACGCATTCAACCCGTCTTGTATAGCCGGTAGTTTTTGAAGTGAATAGTGGTAAATGCCGATTAAAAAGCCGAATACACTCATCGATAATATATAAATGTTCGCTTTTATGTCGTTTTTAATTATTGCGATTAAAGATATAATAGTAAGTGGGTACATTAAAATTCGTTGATACCAGCATAGCTCACATGGTATGTAGTTTCTAATTTCACTAAAATATAAAGACCCGAGTGTCGCGATGAGTGACACTAAGAAAATGAGTTGCATTAAAAATTTCTTATTCAACCTATCACCTCAATGTGTTACGTACGTTAAGTTTTATTTTAACATAAAGAGAATTGTATAGAGTAAATAAAGTGTCTAATTTTTTACAAGGAGCATGCATGTGAAAAGTAAAATAGAATTACTACGAATGATTGCAGAGTATTTAAATCAAGAGACAAATCGAGACACGATGTTAAACGAGGCGCTGAAGTTACTGATCGACAATAGCGAATTCAATACAGGATGGATCTTTTTCATTGATAATAATGGAGAACACGACCTCGCTGCTCATTATAATTTACCAGTTGGATTAAAGGAAAATGATTATGAGAAATTATTTAACGGTAAATGTTGGTGCGTCAATCAGTATAACCATGATAATTTAAAAAATGCGACGAATATAATCGCGTGTTCTAGACTAGAAAAATTGATGCGTGAAGATGCTTCTAAAAATGAAGGGATCACACATCACGCGACAGTACCGCTTATATCTAGTGGGGATTCGTTCGGTATATTAAACGTCGCTTCTAAATACGTTAAAGCATACGATAAGGACACGTTAGATTTGCTAGAATCCGTCGCGTTTCAAATCGGTTCAACGTTAAAGCGACTTGAACTGACAAAGATTGAAAAAGAAAATGCACGTATTCAAGAACGTCAACGCCTCGCAAGAGATCTTCATGACTCGATTAGTCAGACGATTTTTTCAATTAACATTATGAGTAATGCTGGAGTTAGAATTGCAGAGTCAGAAGAGATGAAATCGACGCTACAAAAAATTGAGTCGACGTCTAAATATGCAATGAATGAAATGAAAGCATTAATTTGGCAGCTAAAACCAATTGGGTTAGAAAACGGGCTCGTCGACGCGTTAAAAGAATATGCAGCGCTCATTCATATTGAATTATCGATTGATATCGATGGATTTTATCAGTTACCAGATAATAGTGAAATTGAAGTGTTTCGTGTCATCCAAGAAGCGTTAAATAATACGAGCAAGCACTCGAATGTTAATAAAAGTGATGTCAAAATTATCGTTTCTGAAGGTGTGTTTTCTGTCGTTGTAAGAGATGAAGGTGACGGATTTGATATGAAAGAAGTTACGCGCCAACACGGTCTAAAAAATATGAAAGCACGTGTCGAACGACTCGGTGGGTTGTTTAGTGTTAAATCTAGTCTTGGGCATGGTACGACGATTCGCTTTACGATACCGATTGAATAGAGGGGATATAACTATGAATATTGTAATTACTGATGATCACGCAGTCGTGCGTGAAGGTATGAAGTTTTTACTTAGTACGACAGAAGATTTAAAAGTCGTAAAAGATGTCGATAGTGGTGCGAAGTTAATTCAGTTTTTAGAAGACAATCATAAAATGATAGATTTAGTATTACTCGATTTAGTCATGCCTGAAATGGACGGTATGGCAGTATTAGAAATCGTTAAGCGAGATTTTCCAAAATTAAAAGTCGTTATATTAACGAGCTACACGTCAGAAGAGTACGTACGTCCTGCATTAAATAAAAAAGCAGACGGCTATTTAATTAAAGAAATGGATGCGGATGATTTAATCGAATCATTAAGAAGAGTTGCAAATGGAGATCAGGTTATTCATCCTGATGTGGAGTTAATGTTATCTAAAGGGCAATTACCACATCAAAAAAATGTATTATCAACTAGAGAATTAGAAGTGCTAAAAGAGATGGTACTCGGTAAAAGTAATAAAGAAATCGCAGAGACGCTGTTTGTAAGTGAAAAAACGGTCAAAACACATGTGAGTCATATTTTAAATAAACTCGAAGTGTCTGACCGTACACAAGCTGTCGTCTATGCGATTCGTCATCACATTATTAATTTATAACTGCGGGTTCAATATGAACGATTGTTTCAGTATCACCGAATGCGTCGGACATAGCATGTTCGATGTGTTCGGTAATTTTATGTCCTTCTATCACGTTTAAATGTGGATCGACAGTGACTGTCACATCGATAAAATAAATAAATCCGTGAGAACGACCCTTAATATCTACAACGTCTATGACACCGTCGACATCTTCGATGAGTGTCTTCATTTGATTCAATATTTTGCTATTAAATCCGTCAGTTAATGTCGTTGCGGTTTCTTTAAAAATAATAATCGCAGTGTATATAATTAACGCTCCGATTAAAAAACTCGCAATTGTATCCAGTGTTTTAAAACCAAGTAATACTCCAATGATACCAATCGCAGCACCAAGAGATACCATGCCGTCTTGGAAGTTATCGATACTCGCAGCTTTTAACGCGACACTGTTGACTTTATTTGCAAGTTTATAGTTAATGACCGCGACGATAAACATTACAATCATTGAAAACAGAGATACATATAACGACGTCGTACTCGGTTCAGCGAAGTCGTTATTAATAAATTTAATAACCGTTTGTATAATGACTTGTATACCGACCGCAAACATAATGAAACTTGCAATTAACGCTGCAATTAACTCTGCACGAAAGTGACCATACGTATGGTTATCGTCTCTTGGAATTAAAGCGATTGTTAAACCGATAAATAGCGCTGTCGATCCAATCACGTCAGTAAAGTTATTTAATCCGTCTGCGATTAACGCATCGGACTTATCGAAAAAACCAACGGTAATTTTAACGACTGTTAAAAAAATATATGTACAAATAGAAAGCACTGCACCGTGGCGTGCTTTTTTAATATTTTGTTTAATCGTTTGCATTTAAGCACCTCGAACAAAAATAATCTAGATATAAATTTTATCACTTTTTAATTGAGATTACATATGTATTATTTTACTTTTACGTCTAAAAAGGAATATAATAAAATAGCACGATAGGTATTAACAAACAGAAAACAAAATGGCATAATTATAAAATAAAAAGACGTATTAATTTGAAATTCATTAGAAAATTATATGAATAACATGCGTTTTAATTGCATTTACACTACATTATGTACTAAAATGTGTTTCTACGATGAAATTCATGTATATAGAATTCTCATCAAACGTTGACAGTATTATATTGTATGTCATTTTAAATATTATCCTACCAGTTTCATTCATCGTTGCGAAGAGTTACTTTAAGATTAAACTTTGTTCAACTAAAAGGTGCGACTGCTAAATGGGATGTTAATATCCTCGAGTCGAATGAGGAAAACACACGTTAACACATAGTTTAACGTATAAATGAAGGGAAGAATTTTAGTTATGGACAAAAAAGCCTTTACTAAGGTCATTCAGGAGAAGTTCAAAATAGTACGAACAGAAGCTGGGTATACTCAAGATTCAATGAGTCAAACAGTCGGTCTTTCTAAAAAGACACTCGTACAAATCGAAAAAGAAAGAATAGTTCCAAACTGGACAACATGTGTTTCAATTTGTGCATTATTCAGAGATAGCGACATTTTAACAAGTACTTTCGGTGGAGACCCACTAGAACTTGCTCAAGTATTATCTCGCGGTAATGCTCACTATCCACAATATAACAAAGAAATGTTATATTGGGAGAAATTAGAAGAAAAAGACGGATGGAGATTAGAGAAAAACAAAATGAACGATCTCTACCGCGTCGTAAATGCTGACAATCAGGCAGAACACGCGTCTTACCTAGAGCGTCAAGCAGTGACATTCTTCAAACAAAAAACTTCAGAATAATATGTCGAACACCTACACTTAGGTGTTCTTTTTTTAAGGAGGTATAAGAATGTCTGTGACGACGATTATAATAACGACAATTGTCGGTGCGTTAATCGGTGGAATAACGAACACGATAGCGATTAAAATGTTATTTCATCCGTATGAAGCAAAACATATATTTGGGAAACGCATCCCACTTACGCCTGGTGTTGTTCCGATGCGTAGAGATGAGGCATCTAAAAAGCTTGGAAATATAATTACAGGCTATTTATTAACACCGGAAGTTTTTGTAGAAAAACTACAAAGTAAAGAATCACAAAAGTTTATGGATTTATTCATCGATCGCCAAATTCAAACGATTGAAGAAGAAAACGTGTCAATCGGTGACGTGTTAAATAAAATATCTCCAAATTTAAAAGAGAAAATATTATCATTTTTATATCAAGAAATTGATTCGAAGATAAAAACGTCGAGTGACGAACTTATGAACAGGTCAATTGAATCGTTGATTCCGCATGACGCAAAAGAGACGATTGACAAAGAAGTCAATAATTTACATCTTGTGATTAACGAAAAAATCATTACTTATTTAACATCCGATAAAGGTTACGAAGATATATATACGATGATTGATGATTTTATCGAAAATAGAGGTAAACTCGAGCGTGCGTTAAAATATGTCGTACCGAAAGACTCCCTTGCAACTCGTGTACAAGGGGAGTTAGTGAAGCTATTAAGTCATGAAGACATGAAATCGATTGAACGAGAATTCATCGTAAGAGAGTATGATAAATTTATAAAAAAATCTCCGAGCGAATATATCTCTAAAATTGATCAAGAAAAAGCGACACATAGTGCAGCGGAAATTTTTAAACGCAAAATGAATTTAGAAGAATTACTCGATAGACCAATCGCTCAGTTAAATGAGACGATGTTTCAAACGTTTAAATCTTCAGGAAAACTACGTTTAAGAGACAACATCACGCATTATCTTGGAAAGTACATTCCAAGTATCGTAAAACATTTAAAATTAGCTGAAGTGATTAAACGTCAAATCGATAGTTTTGACATAAAAACACTCGAATTTTTAGTGTTTGAAGTTGCGAGAAAAGAACTCCAAATGATTATGTTACTCGGATATGTACTTGGAGGAATCGTTGGATTTTTACAAGGTATTCTCGTTCCGTTAATAGTGTAACCGTATCATTTTATTTTATATTAGACGTATGATATTATAATCAATATGAAATTTTAAATACAGAGGAGAATTCCATGGTAAATGTATATGATCAAGCAAATGCGCTTGAAAGTGCTTTGAGACAATCTGAAGAATTTAAAGCATTAGAATCTTTTTATAAAGCGGTAAATGAAAATGAAGATTCAAAAAAATTATTCGATGAATTTAGAGAAGTTCAAATGGAACTTCAATTAAAACAAATGCAAGGGGAAGAAATGTTAGATTCTGATATTGAGCGTGCACAGCAAACAGCACAATCAGTAGAAGAAGATGAAAACATTAAACAATTAATGGAAGCGGAGCAAAAATTAAGTATGTTAATCCAAGACTTAAACCGCGTCATTATGAAACCAATCGAAGAACTATACAAAGTGAATGAGTAAATTATAGTAGATTGATTATAGGTTTTTAAACGAATATAATCTCTCAAGAGGCAAGGGTTAGACCCCATGCCTCTTTTGTCGTTTTTTGGTATAATGTATGAAAAGAAAGGTGAGGTGAACGATGGTTAAATTTATCCACGCCGCTGATTTACATCTCGATAGCCCGTTTAAGTCGAGAAGTGAATTGCCGCCACACATTGTTGATCGTTTAATGGAAAGTACATACAACGCAACGAAACGTATGATCGACTATGCAATTAAAGAGAAAGTCGATTTTATCATTATTGCTGGAGATGTATTTGACCAAAAAAACAGAACATTAAAATCAGAAATATTTTTAAAAGAACAATTTCAACGTTTAGAAGATAACGGAATCTTTACGTATATGATTCACGGTAACCATGACCCACTTGATCATAACGTTAAGACGAGTTGGCCAAGTACTGTTCATGTATTTAAAGAAAACATCGAAACATATCAATTGATGAGTAAAGATAACGAGAAAATCTTTTTACACGGATTTAGTTATTTACACGATGAAACATACGAAAATAAAATTGATCATTATCCAGTAAATAATCGAAACGACGGTATTCATATCGGTATATTACACGGAACGTATTCTAAGTCGAATACGAAGAGTAAACGATATACAGAATTTACTTTAGAAGACTTACGTTCGAAACTCTATCATTACTGGGCACTTGGGCATATACATCAGCGTCAAGAACTATCAGATATGCCGCTTATAAATTATGCAGGTAACATTCAAGGGCGTCATATGAATGAAACAGGAGAAAAAGGATTTTATATCGTATCCGGAGACCACGTTCATTTATATAGTACATTTGTCAGTGTTGAAGATATTCAGTTTGAACGCTATGATCTTGAAGTCAATAATATTTACCGTGATGAGTTATATCGTGCAGTCACGGAATATAAAAACAAACTCCGTAAAGAAGGTAGTCGTGTAATCGAATTGACGGTCTATTATGACGGAGAAGAAGACATTAGTGGTAACGACTATTACGAAATACTATCTCTATTACAAGAAGATGAACGAGATGTCGAAGACTTTGTGTGGATTGATCGACTATATATCGAACAAGAAAATCCCGATCAAAACGCACTACTCACAGATATAAAAAATTCATTTAAAGATGACGATGATCTATATAAAACAGCGTTAAACACGTTATATATGGACCCGAAAGTCAATAAATTTTTACCACCAATGGAAGATATCGACAAAGAAAAGCTACTAGAACTTGGTGAAGCACGTTTAAAACTACTCATGAGGAAGTAACAATATGAAAATTAAAGGATTAGATATATACGGTTACGGTAAAATCATCGATAAAAGTTTTAAAATTGAACATGATTTCGTCCAAGTGTTTGGGGAAAACGAAGCGGGTAAATCGACGATGATGTCGTTTATTCACTCGATTTTATTTGGGTTCCCGCGCCGAAACGAAGGCGAACCAAGACGTGAACCGAGACTTGGTAACGCCTATGGTGGGCGACTAATCGTTCAGTTTGTCGATGAAGTTGGACCGGTAACTATTGAACGTATTAAAGGTAATAAGTCAGCTGGAGATGTACGTATTACGATGGCTGACGGTACAGAACGAAGCGAAGATTGGCTAAAAAGAAAATTAAATTATATCGATAAAGAAATGTATCGTTCGATATTCTCTTTTGATGTTCTCGGTCTACAAGATATTAACAAAAACTTAACCGAAAAAGACCTTCAAGATTATTTACTGCGTGCAGGTGCACTCGGTTCTAATAAATATGAAGACATGCTTAACGCAATTAACACTAAGCTTGACGAGCTATATAAACGTAACGGTACAAAACCAGATATTAACGTAAAAATTGATTCGATAAGCAATATGACTGAAAAAATCGCAGAGCTTGAATCGTATGAAGAGACATATGAATCACTCGTGAGTGAAAAGCATAAAATTATCGAAAGTATCGAACGTAAAAGACACTCGGTAAATAGTACTAAACAGCAACTCAAAAATAAGATGAAAGAAATTATGTATCATCCTGAAATTAAAGAGTGGCAAAGTTTAGCAAATAAAATCGATGTCGAACCAGCCTTGTTCCCAGAAAAAGGGATTGAGCGTTATGAAGCGCTTAAAAACCATTTAACGACGGGTCAAAAAGATAAATTACTTCGTCAAGAAAAGCTCGAAGCACTCATCCGAGAAGAGAATAGAGTCGTGTTACCAGAAGAAGACACACTTAATTATTTAGAAAGACTGAGTAAAGAAGAGCCAAATATTAAACATGAACTGCTTGAACTCGAACGTTTACAAAGTGAAGTCGCAACGATCGAAGAAAAAATTCACCGCTCGATGAACGATATCGGTTGGCAAGAAGAGCATTTAGATGTAGATGATTCAAACATCGTGAGAGAAAATGTTCAAAGTTTACTCTCCCGTCACGATGAAATCGAAATGGAAAGCGAATTTTATAATAATTCAATCGCCCAGTTAAAAGATGAAATTAAAGAGACGGATAAAAAACTAGAAAGTTTCTCTGACAGTCAAATTTCAAATCAAAGAATACGTGCAAAACTTGAAGTTCAAGACTTAGAACATGAGCTTAAAGAAAAAGAACGCGTCTATCATTTAATTGAAGATAAGTACTTTGAAGAAGAGAAAAAGCGAGAAGCACGTAATAAAACTCAAGGCACAGTGATTATCTCGATGAGTGTCATACTCATGCTAATTGGTCTGTCGTTTATCTTTATAAGTAACCAAAATATATACGGTATTATATTTATCGTCGTTGGGTTATTATCATTACTCTTATTAAAACTCAATAAAACTGAAGAAGAAGACGATCATTTAAAAGATGAATACGAACAAGACCTTGAAAAGCTTAAACAACAAATTAAAGAGAAAAAAGAAGCGCACGATTTAAACTTCGATTATTATGATGCACGTGAGATGATGAACGAAGTCGATCGTCATACGAATAAAAAGTTATCAGATGAAATTAAACTAGAAAGTTTAGAAGAAAAACGTTCGATTTTAGATAGTACAAATGACCAGTTAAAACGAGATCTTGCTCGTGTTAAAGAGAAATTATACGTCAGCGATGAATTAGAAAATGCTCAAATCGTCGATACGATATATACGATTCGTAATATCAAACAAATGAGACGTAACGTCGATGAGCTGAATACACGCATCGAAGCAATTGATAGTAATATTACGCAATTTAGTAATTCAGTTAGAGAAGAAGTTTCAAAATACGGTATCGATTTCCACATTAATTCAATTTTCTTTGAAACGAATAAGCTGCTCGAAAAGCTATTAAAAGATAAATCGACATATCATAACTTAAGAGAGCAAATTAACTTATTTGAAAACGAAATCGACGTCATTGATAATCGTAATTACGTTGCAGAAAAAGAAATGAAGGAACTCTTTAAATATGTCGGAGCAGATGATGAGGACGAATATTATTACTACGGCCGAATGTTTACAGAATTTAAAGAGAATGAAGCACGATTCAAAGAGCTCAATAACAAGTTAACAGAAGAAAACTTCGATTTAGAAAGAAGACAGCAATTATCTGAATTCAACACAGCTGATTTAAGAGACGAAGAAACAGCGCTTAATACGATAATCGAAAACTATGAAAATGACATCGACGAAGAGACAACTATGCTTGCAAAAATCGAACAAGACATTAAACATCTTGAAAAAAACGGACAACTTTCAGTACTCCGTCATCAATACGAACTTGAAAAGAATAGTATAGAAACGAGCGCTGTCGATTATATGTCACTGATGTATATTAAGACGTTAATCGAAGCACACATTAAAGCGATCAAAGACAAGCGTCTTCCAATCGTCGTTGAAGAAGCGAGAAAAATCTTTGAATATATTACAAAAGAACGCTATATCGATGTGATGTATGAAGACAACATCATTAAAGTGAAGCATAGTAACGGTCAAATTTTTGATCCTTCTGAAATCTCACAGTCGACAAAAGAACTATTATATATCGCGTTACGCATTAGCTTAATAAAAGCACTTAAAAACTATTATAATTTACCGATTATTATCGATGATGCATTTGTACACTTTGACCAGACACGTACAAGAACAATTTTAGATTACTTTAAAAAGCAATCAGAAGAACATCAAGTGTTATTCTTTACATGTAATTTAGAAAAGAGCATTCCATCGACAAATACAATCGTTTTACAGGATAGTAAAAATAGGAGGTAACAACCGATGAGTAAAATTTCTGCTTTACAACCTGGAGATAGTGTTGAATCGTTTTACTTAGTAAAACGCGCACAAGATGGTGTCACGCAACAGGGTAAGTCATATATGACACTGATTCTAGCAGACAAAACAGGTGAGCTCGATTCAAAATTATGGACGGTTACACCTGAACAAATTAAAGAGTTAAAAGAAGCAGATATGGTAAAAGTTAGAGGAGAAGTTATTAACTACCGTGGGAATAATCAAATGAAAATTTTAGAAATTCGTACGGCAAACGAAAACGATAACGTTTCAATCCATAACTTTTTAAAAGAAGCACCGATCGACGGTGATGATCTGTTCGACAAAATTATGGATTACGCATTAAAAATTACGAGCGCGAATCTTCAGCGCATTACACGTGGATTACTCACGAAATATCGTAAAGAATTCTCAACGTTTCCAGCAGCGATGACAAACCATCACGACTTCGTATCTGGCTTAGCATATCACGTTTATACGATGTTAAGAGTTGGGGAGTCGTTATGTGACATCTACGAAACGCTCGATAGAAATCTGTTATATGCTGGAATCATTTTACATGATATCGGTAAAGTCAAAGAATTATCTGGTGCGGTAAATACGACATATACAGTTGAAGGAAATTTAATTGGACATATCGTTATTGCGACAGAAGAGATTACAAAAATTGCAGATGAACTGAACATCGAAGGCGAAGATATATTGTTACTAAAACATTTAATACTCGCACATCACGGTAAATTAGAGTACGGTTCTCCAAAAACACCGATGATTAAAGAAGCTGAGATTCTGCATATGATTGACAATATCGATGCGAGAATTTTAATGATGGACAAACACATTCAATCTGTAGAACCGGGTACATTTACGCAGCGCGTATTCCCGTTAGAAGGTAGAATGTTATACCGAAGTGTTGATGAGTAAAAATTGTATTCAAAAAACAGGCTCTATTTTTAAAATAGAGCCTGTTTTATTATTTTTCTTTAATGTCAATTGGTGACATCATTTTATCGACTTGTTCTTTAATATCTTTGTTTTCAAATTTTACGTTGTACTCATCGAGTAATTCTTTGTAGAAGTCCATAATTTTATTTGGATTTTCTTGGATTTTTTCGTTAATCAATTTAGATTTTGCATCTGCAATTTCAGATTCTGACATATCTTCTGCTTTTTTGTCGAGACGCTTAATGATATGGTAACCGAACTGTGTTTTTACAACGTCAGATACTTCGCCTGGTTTTAATTTGAATAGTGCTTCCTCAAACTCAGGAACCATTTGACCTTTTGTAACGATACCTAATTTACCGTCGTTCTCCGCACTACCAGTGTCGTCAGAATGTTCTTTTGCAAGCTTACTGAAGTCTTCTCCGTCGTTAACTTTTTTAAGAAGGTCTTCAGCTTCTTTTTTAGCTTCTTCGTCCGTTTTACCGTCTTCAGCTTCTTCATCGACTTTAATTAAAATATGTTGTGCGTCATATGCACCGTTAATCGCATCTTCATCAGAAATTTCTAGCTTTTCACTAAAGAATTTATTGTGTAGAATGTTTGCGATTTTATTTTGCTTATAACCTTCAACCGTTAAACCTGGTTGGCTTTGAGAGAGTAGTTGAGCGAACTGATCTTCGCCACCATAACCTTCAATTTCTTTGTCGACATCTGCTTTAATTTTATCGATATCAACTTCATCTTTATATTTATCTTCGATTATTTTGTTTAATGCGAGTTCAAACGTTTGTGATGCGACTTCTTCCATACCAAATGAATTTAAAACGTCGTCCACTGTCACGTTTCCGGCGTCACTCTTTACGAGTGTTTCACCAAATTTTGTTTCTTTGTTATCGCTTTTTGATGCGTTATTGTCATCATTTGCACATGCAGATAAAATGAGTGCTGCAGATAACGTCGTCGTTGTGAGTAGTTTTTTCATCTTTTAAAACTCCTTTAAATTTTAGCTTTCACTAATATAACATAACATAAGCGGTGATGCATTTAATACATCACCGCCCATATTATTTGTTATTTGGTTTATCGAAAGCGTGCTGAATGTCTTCCGCTGTGTTTTGAAGTGTTGCGACGTCGTCTTTTAAATGATCGATATTTGGTTCAATATCTGATTTAAAGTTATCGACTAAGTCTTTCACTTCGTTAGTTAATTCTTTAATGTTAGACGCTTCATGCTTTGCACGAAGTACAGATTGTTTAATGTTATTAATTTCTTCTTTAACTTGGCTTGCTGACGCACTCACTGTTCCAGAATTAGATTTTAAAGAAGCTGTGAGTTCACGTCCTGATTGAGGCGCATTTAGTACTGATAAAGAAACGCCACCTACAACACCAACGACAAAACCAACTGCAAAATTTCTAATACCCATTTATGTCACTTCCTTACGTATCATACATATTTCTTACCCGAAACGAATGTTTATTATGCATCGAGTTTAGATTTAATTGCTTCAGCGAACTGTTCACGTTCTTCTTTTGTAAACTCAATGTCTTCCCATTTGTAACCAAAACCGTCATGTTCGTCTTTATATCTCGGTAAAATGTGGAAGTGAATGTGGAATACAGATTGTCCAGCAAATTCACCGTTGTTTTGTATGACATTTAAACCTTCAGGGTTAAATGTATCACGTACAGCTTTTGATACGTTACGAATGACTTTCATATAATCGTTTGCTGTTTCATCGTCTAAATCAAAAATATTTTCGATACGCTTTTTAGGTACGACGAGCGTATGACCTTTCACGACGGGAAACGCATCTAAAAATGCGATAAAATTATCGTCTTCATAAATAATATTCGCATCGATATCTCGGTCGATAATCATTTCAAATACTGTTTTGTTCTCACTCATTAGTGTTCCCTCCATAATAAGATATGATATAGTTTACTTAAGATTATTATATACTTATATACACGAATAACAAATTGAAAGCGAGTTTCAATATGAACATTTTAGAATTACAAAACGTTACTGGTGGTTACGGTAAAACACCAATTATTCACGATATATCTTTTTCTTTAAAAGAAGGGGAGATTGTCGGCTTAATCGGTTTAAATGGTGCCGGTAAAAGTACGACAATTAAACATATATTAGGACTTTTATCCCCACATAGTGGAGAGATAAAAGTATTAGATAAAAATATCCGAGACGAAAATATGCGTAAACATTTAACGTATATCCCTGAGACACCAATTTTATACGAAGAATTGACGCTAAGAGAGCACATTCATATGACAGCAATGGCATACGGTTTAACTGAAGACATGGCGATGACAAGAGCAAAGCCACTACTCAAACTGTTTCGTTTAGAAAATGAACTCGATAAGTTTCCAGCACATTTCTCTAAAGGGATGAAACAAAAGGTCATGCTAATTTGTGCGTTTGTCGTTGAACCTGAGTTATTTATAATAGATGAACCGTTTCTAGGACTCGACCCGTTAGGTATCGAAGGTTTAATTGAGTTGATGATATCTATGCGAAATAAAGGTAAATCTATTTTAATGAGTACGCACATTTTAGCAACAGCTGAAAGATATTGTGACAGATATATTATTATTCATCACGGGAAAAAAATCGCAGACGGTACGATTGAGTCTCTAAGAGAAGAGACGGGTATTAACGGTACGTTAGATGATATTTATTTACATTTAACAGGTGACAGCAATGTGGACTGATTTATTTAAAACACGAATGGATAAAGACATATCTAAACGTATGTATTATATGAAGTTTATTTTTAACAGTCACTTTTTAATCTTTTTAACGATTGCACTCGGTGCATTTTTCTATTCGTTATTTGAGTTACGTGACGTGTTGCATAACAATATATATGTCGATATGTTAGTCGCTGTACTCGTAGCACTATCGATTACACCGACGTATCGCAGTTTGTTGAAAGAAGCGGACCTTATCTTTTTAGTGCCTGTAGAAGATGAATTAAATGGATATTTTAAAGGAGCTGAGCGATACTCATTAGCGCTCAGTTATATATTCCCAGTCGTGATGGTGATTTTAACGTTTATGCTCGTTTTAATTAACCATACGCTCATTGAATTCGCGATATTTTCAGTCGCAGTTATCGTGACAGTATATTTAACGTTTAAAATTAAAGTTGAAACGATTCACACGTTACTGAACACTCAACTTGTTATGTATGTTTTAATTATTTTAAACGCGATATTATTATATTTAACGTTAGTTAACATATATTTTGTCGCACTAATCCCGCTCGTATTAAGTATCGTTTTACTTATTATTCGAAAGAAACGAATCTTAAAAGTGAATTGGACGAGATTAGTTGATTACGAAGCACATGAAATCAATCGTTTTAATACGATTATTTCGATGTTTGCGAACGTAAAAAATGCAGATAAAAAATTCAAACGTCGTAAATATTTAGACGTATTTATGAAAAAGCAAAACGTGAAGCATTTCGATCAAAATTATATGTATGATTATATGTTTCATCGTAGCTTTTTAAGAGACTTTGATCTGCCGATGATTATTTTAAGACTAATGCTACTCTTTACAATTTTCATCGTCTGGATGTCCAATATATATGTGACTGTTATATTCTCACTGTTTGTGCTGTACATTATCATTTTACAACTCACACAAATTTACCAGTCACAAGCGTATTTACTATGGCCGAAAATATGGCCAGTACAAAGAAGTAATATACAAACGTCATATATCCGCTACTCACATAAAGTAATATTCGTCATATCGATTATATTTGTGATCATCTTTGTCATTATGCACAATAAAGAGTTTTATATCGGCCTAATCTTCCCAATATTTGGTTACGTATTAAATCAAGTGTTATCTAAAAATGTATATAAAAAAGAACGCGCACTGAGTGATTAATCTCAGCGCGCGTTTTTATGTTTAAAATTCGTCTTCTTCGTCTTGTTCTACTTCTTTAACAGTAAAGTAGAGTTGTGACGTTGCAAAGTCTTGGAACATACTTTCTTCGTTTTGGAATTTTTTAAGCACGTCTTGTGTTAAGTAATTCTTAAATGTGTCTGTCTGTTTAAAGTCATGGTATGCATCGATACTTGTAAATGTTACAATAACTAAATAGCTATCTTGATCGAGCTTACGTGCGATACGATAAGATTTAACACCTTTTACGTTGTCTAACTCAGATCTAAAATCACTTAAGTGTGAAATGATCGTCGATTTACCAATACCATACGCAGGGATATGAACTGTATATGTTGGATGATCTTCGCTTAAATCACCTTTAGAATCTACAATTTCGTATGATTGTTCTGTTTCAAATGCAGATTTTTCTTCATTATCTTCATAATATAATACTGCAGTGTTTGGATTTGCTTGTAAGTGAGTGTTCGGATATTTTTCTTTTAAACTTTCTAAATAGTCTACTGTTCCGTTTGTTTTGTGGAAATACATATTGATTACCTCTCATTCTTTCTAAGTTGTTATTCATCTTACATTATATATAGCCATAATCGAAAAGTTGTTAAACATTTAGGAAATTTTTAAATATGACAATTCATTCACATTTCACGAAAACTTCATATATCATGTTACAATATTGTCGATACAAAAGTAATTAGGGGGAAAATCATTGTTTAATGATACGATTTTAAGAGCAGCTCGAGGAGAGAAAACAGATTACACACCTGTTTGGTTTATGCGTCAAGTTGGACGTTCACAACCAGAGTACAATAAGATTAAAGAACAGTACGGTGGTTTAATCGAAATTACGAAGGATCCAGAAATTACAGCTTATTTAACAGCAACGCCTGTTGAAAACTACAATGTAGATGCTGCGATTCTTTACAAAGACATTATTACACCACTTGCACCGATTGGTATCGACGTGGATATCGTTAAAGGTGTAGGTCCTGTAATCGATAATCCGATTCGACGAATTGAAGACGTCGAAGCACTTGGTGAACTTGATCCAACAAAAGATTTAGATTACACAGTAAAAGCAATCGATATTTTAGTCAATGAAAAATTAAACGTTCCGTTAATTGGATTCTGTGGAGCGCCGTTCACTGTCGCAAGCTACATGATTGAAGGCGGACCGACAAGAAGATATCACAAGACAAAATCGTTAATGTATAACGATGAAAAAACATGGTTTGCATTAATGGAAAAATTAACAGATATGAGTATCGTTTACTTAAAAGCTCAAGTTGATGCTGGTGCTAAAATGATTCAAATCTTTGACTCATGGGCAGGTGCATTAAACAAAGAAGATTATGAGTACTATTTAGGAAACTCTATGCGTCGTTTAATTAGTGAAACGAAAAAATTAGGTGTACCAGTCACAATTTTTGGAATTGGTGCAAGCCACTTATTAAAAGAGTGGGATACGTTAGGTAGTGACGTAATTGGTCTCGACTGGAGAACGTCGATTAAAGAAGCAAGAGAAATGGGAATTAATAAGTCATTACAAGGAAACTTAGACCCAGCAATTCTACTTGCAGAATGGGACGTTATTGAAAAGTATGCATCTCAAATTTTAGAGCAAGGTCAAAACAAAGGTCATATTTTCAACTTAGGGCACGGGGTATTCCCTGAAGTAAACCCAGATACGTTAAAACGATTAACAGAATTCGTTCACAATTATTCGAAAGGATTGTAATTTAACATGGCAAAAAAAGCATTACTCGTAATGGCGTACGGAACGCCGTATCAAGAATCAGATATCGAACCGTATTACACACATATACGTCACGGACGTCCACCTTCAAAAGAAGCATTAGAAGATTTAAAAATGCGTTATAAAGCAATCGGTGGTGTATCTCCATTAAAAGATACAACGAAACGTCAAGCGCTTGCATTAGTTGAAGAAATGAATAAGCGTAGTGATGATGAGTATGAGTTATTTATCGGATTAAAACACATCACACCGTTTATCGAAGAAGCGGTTGAAGACATTAATAAAGCGGGCATTAAAGAAATCGAAACTGTCGTACTTGCACCGCATTATTCAGCATTCTCTGTAGAAACATATAACAAACGTGCAAAAGAAGAAGCAGAAAAGTACGGTATTTCAGTAAAATCAGTCGATGATTTTTATCGTCAAGAGCCATTCATTGATTACTGGGTAGAACAAGTCGAAGAAACGATGAAAACTATTCCAGAAGATGAGCACGATAAAACAGCAATTATTGTAAGTGCACATAGCTTACCGGAAAAAATGATCGTCGAAAATAACGATCCATATCCAAAACAATTAGAAGAGACGATGGAACTCATTCGTGAGCGTGCGAATTACGGTCATTATTTCACAGGATGGCAGTCTGAAGGAAACACACCAGATCCTTGGTTAGGTCCTGACGTTCAAGATTTAACGCAAGACTTATACGATGAACATCAATTTAAACACTTCGTTTACTTACCATTAGGTTTTGTATGTGAACATTTAGAAGTGTTATACGATAACGACTACGAATGTAAAGTAGTTACGGACCGCAACAACGCAGTGTACCACCGTCCACCAATGCCGAACACGGACCAACGATTCATCGACGCAATGGCAAACGAAATCGAAAAGCTATAAAGAGGTGAGTCACGTGAAAAAAGTATGTATTGTCGGAGGCGGGGTTACAGGATTATCTACTGCATACTATTTAACTAAAAATGGTATTGCTGTCGATTTATACGAAGCGAGTGAGAGAATCGGCGGTAAAATTAAAACGTACCGTAAAAATGGATTTGTCATCGAGCAAGGTGCAGAATCTTATATTAGTCGTAAACCTGATCTGACAGATCTCGCAGTAGAAATTGGTATGAAAGATGACCTCGTTCGAAATTTAACAGGGCGATCATTCATATATGCGAACGGTTCACTTAGTCCAGTTCCACAAAACACGATATTAGGTGTGCCGACGACTAAAGAAGCAATTCAAGATACAGAACTCTTATCTGTCAGAGGAAAAGCACGTGCGTTACTCGATAATCAAATTCCAGTCGTTGAAATGCATGGGGATATATCAGCCGGTGAATTCTTTAAAAAGCGTCTCGGTGAAGAAGTCGCGACAAATATGATCGAGCCGCTTCTCGGCGGTGTTTATAGTACAGCTTTAGACGAGATGAGTTTAATGGCGACGTATCCATTCTTTAAAGAAGAAGAAGAACGTTACGGTAGCCTTATAAAAGGAATGTACGAACGTAAAAAGCGCAGTCAAAATACTGGAGTTAAAGCACCAGTAGATAAAAAACAAGGGATGTTTTATCAATTTAAAAATGGACTGGAGTCTTTTATCGACCGTTTAAAAGAGGTCATTGAATCTCAAGGTGGTCATATTTATTTAAATACACCAGTTGAAAAAATTGAAAAACACGATGATCACTATGAAGTTACTGTTAGTAACAGTAAAAAAGAATATAGTGATGTCGTCGTTGCGACGATGCATTTTGCATATAAAGATTTAATTGACGAGCCGATGTTAGAGTATTTTAAACATATGAAGGCGACAACAGTGGCCAATATCGTATTATGCTTTGACGAATCACAAGTCGATAACGCACTTGACGGTACTGGGTTTGTAATTAATCGTCAAGAAGATGACATGGCGATGACTGCATGTACGTGGACGAACAAAAAGTGGGCACATTCCGCACCAGAAGGTAAAGCATTACTTCGAGCTTATATTGGCAAGCCGAACAATGAAACATTAAATGACCTCATTAAAAACGGCACAGACGAAGAAATTGTAGAAGCTGTCAGACGTGATTTAGATAAGATGATGAACATCACGGGAGAGCCCGAGTTCCATATTATTACACGTATGCCTGACGCTGCACCGAACTACTTAGTCGGTCATAAAGAAATGATCGATAAAATTCACGCGTATTTAAAGGAAAATTATAAAGGCCTTTACTTAATCGGCGCATCGCATTATGCAGTTGGATTACCAGACTGTGTAAAAGCAGCTAAAAATACAGCGTATGAGATTGTCGATTAAATGAATCAATTAGACTTACTTGCTATAATGGCAGTAAGTCTTTTTTAATGGAGGAAAACAATGAAATTTATATCAAACAATAATATAGATGACCCAATGATTAACTTAGCAATGGAGGAATACGTCTTAAGAGAGATTCCTACAGATGATTCGTACTTTTTATTTTATGTAAACGGACCATCGATCATCATCGGTAAAAATCAAAATACTGTTGAAGAAATTAATGAAAAATATACACGTGAAAATGGCATTAAAGTCGTACGTAGAGTGAGTGGCGGTGGTGCAGTGTATCACGACAAAAACAATTTAAACTTTAGTTTTGTAACTGAAGATGATGGAAATAGTTTCCACAACTTTAAAAAGTTTACGCAACCAATTGTCGACGTATTAAATGACTTAGGTGTTCCAGCAGAACTTGTCGGTAGAAACGACATTGAAGTGAATGGTAAAAAGATTTCAGGCAATGCGATGGTGTCTATTAAAGGACGTATGTTTAGTCACGGAACGATTATGCTAGATAGCGACCTTGAAGCGGTTCAAAACTCACTAAAAGTAAACCCTAAAAAGATCGAATCAAAAGGTATTAAATCTGTAAGAAGTCGCGTAGGTAACGTGAATGAGTTTTTAGATGAACCATTAGATATCGAACGATTTAAACGACTTATTTTAGAAAAGATATTTGGTAGTGTAGAGGAAATTGAAGAGTATGAGTTAACAGATGAAGACTGGGATAAAATCATGACGTTATCTAAAGAAAAGTACCAAACTGATGATTGGAACTTTGGTAAAAACCCACACTACAATTTTGAAGCGAGTCATAAATTTGATGCAGGACTATTAGATGTCCGTTTAGAAGTCCAAAAGGGAATAATAGAACGTGCGGCAATTTTCGGAGATTTCTTTGGAATTGGAGAGATTAAAGATATTGAAGAAAAATTAATCGGTGTTAGACACGATTATAAATCGATCGACGAAGCACTGAAAGATGTTGATATACCGCACTATTTAGGACGTATTACAAGAGAGGAATTTTTAGAACTAATCGTATAAAATATATCGAAAATCGAAATATCCCGTTTATTCTCAAAAATTTAGGGTAAGTAAAATTTATATACTAAATTATTTGAGGGGATATCATGAAAAAACGTAAAGAAAAACGTGAGTCATTCGACAGTACGATGTCGAGGCGTTTTGTATGGGCAATCGCTTACGGTTCATCGATCGGATGGGGTGCGTTCATATTACCAGGTGACTGGTTAAAATCTTCAGGTACGCTCGGTGCCGTTTTAGGGATTATTATCGGTGGATTACTCATGTTAATGATTGCTGTCGGTTATGGTGCGTTAACAGCGAAGTTTCCAGTGTCTGGGGGAGAATTTGCATTTACGTACGTTGGATTCGGAAAGTACTTTAGTTTCATATCATCATGGTTTTTAATTTTCGGATATATATGTGTAGTAGCAGTAAATGCGAGTGCTTTTAGTTTACTATTTAAATTTATACTTCCGGACTTTTTAGAAGTTGGATATTTATATTCAATTGCAGGCTGGGATGTATATATTACTGAGGTTATTTTATCGACATTTATTTTAATCGTATTTGCGATAATTAGTTTTAAAGGATCAGGACTTTCAGGGAAACTGCAGTTTTACTTTTGTTTATTTATGGCAATCGTTGTGGCGGGATTATTTACTTTATCATTTACACCGTCGACATTTAGCTTTGAAAATGCAGTTCCACTCTTTAATGAAGACGCGGGTGTATTCAAATCGATTATCGTAATCGTTGCAATTGCACCGTGGATGTATGTCGGTTTTGACAACATCCCGCAAGCAGCAGAAGAATTTAACTTTGAAGCGAATCAGACGTTTAAACTGATTGTATTTGGAATCGTTGCAAGTATTGTTACATACGTGCTTATGATTTTAATTACATCGTGGACGTTCCCGTATACTGAAATGCTTGAGGAGTCTAAGCTATGGTTAACAGGAGACGTCATTAATTCAGCGTTTGGTAAAATCGGACTATTCTTCTTAGCACTGTCGATTTCATTTGGTGTATTTACAGGATTAAATGGATTTTACTTATCATCATCACGACTCATCTTTGCATTAGGTCGTGCGAAATTTATACCAGAAGCTTTTTCAAAACTTCATAGAAAAACAAATACACCGTTAAACGCAATCATATTCGTCATGGTCGTCTGTTTAGCAGCGCCTTGGCTTGGACGTACAGCACTCAGCTGGATCGTCGATATGTCATCCGTTGGTGTATCGATTGCATTTTTAGCAACGAGTTTAGTCACAGTAAAATTCTTTAGCGATAAACGCCATAAAAACACACTATATACGGTATTTGGAGTCATCGGAGCAATCATCTCAGCAGTATTCCTGTTGTTATTACTAATTCCAGGATCACCAGCAGCACTCACACTACCGTCATATATCGCATTAGGAATCTGGACAATCCTCGGCGCAGCATTCTTCATGTTCCAGTTTAATAAACTAAAAAGCCTAAAACGAGAAGAACTCGATCACTTGATTTTAGACATGACAAGAGAGGAAATACACTCGAAAGAGATATAGAGGAGAAAACCGAGTTAAGGTAAACCTTAGCTCGGTTTTTTGTATGAATAATAATAAAGCTAATTGTTGACTAAAGTTTTTAATTCTTATAAACTAAAATGCATATATATGAAAACGTTATCAAAAAGAGGGATGGATAATGAGAAAGATGGTAATGGTTATCTTTTTAGTCTTGCTCGCAGGGTGCTCAAATCATGCGGATGAAAAGGACAATATAGAGTTACAGCTTGGGCACGCACTATCTCCAGGAACCGCTGCGTCAGACGAACTAGAGCGAATGGCAGAAGCGGTTGAAGAGAGAACAAATGGAAAAGTGACATTTGATATATATGGAAATAGTAAGCTTGGATCTGAAACAGAAATGCTTCAACAAATCCAAATGGGTGCAATGGATGCTGGCGCAATTATGATTGGTTCAATGCAAACGATGGATATGCGCCTTGCTATTGAAGACTTACCATATATGTGGAAAGATCAACAAACTGCACGAGAAGCATATGAAGGTGAATTTGGTGATTATTTATCTGGAATTGCGTCTGAATATAATCTTCACCAAATTGGATACTTAGAATGGGGATTTAGACATATCACGAATAATTCTAAACCAATTGTAGAACCTGAAGATGTTAAGAACTTAGATATACGAGTTGCTGAAACCGCTTTAAGAGTTGACACTTTTGAAGCGTTGGGAGCAATGCCAACAGTAATGGCATTTAGTGAGGTCTATGGTGCTCTTCAACAAGGTGCATTAGATGCTCAAGAAAATCCGCTCGCAAACATAGCTGCACCAAGGTTTTATGAAGTACAGGACTACTTATCGCTTACAGGGCACTTTTATAATACTGTAATGGTTGTCATATCTGAAGACACGTGGAATGAAATTTCTAAAGAAAACCAAGAGATTATTTTAGAAGAAATGAAAAAATCAACAGAAAATGTTTATGCAGCAAACGATGATAATGAATCATCGTATTTACAAGAATTAGAAGAGAACGGTATGCAAATTAACGACGATGTAAATACAGAATCATTTAGAGAGAAGCTACTTCCAGTATATGATAAGTGGGAAGAAAAAGTGTTCGGTAAAGAGTTAATGGATGTTTACCGTAAAGCATCAGGATTTGAATAGGAAGGTGTAACATGCAAAAGATGATAGTAAAGACACTCAACTGGCTATGTATCGCTACCATTACGATATTAACCGTCATTATATTACTTCAAGTTATCGCAAGATTTTTAAACTTTACACTTATCGGTACAGATGAGTTATCAAGATTGTTAATCGTATGGCTGACTTTTTTAGGTACGAGTTTAGCATTTCATGAAGATATGCACTTGTCCGTACAATACTTTGTAAACAAGTTAGATGATAAAAAGAAAAGATTTGTAAAGTTGATTGTAAACGGTTTACTTATAATGTTTTTCTTAATTGTTGCGTTTTATGGAGTTAAATTTTCAATTGCATCTATGAATTACGTATCGTCATCTCTACAGTTACCGATGAGTATATTCTATTTAGCATTACCTGTCGGTGCATTATTCTCAATTTATTTTTTAATCATATCAACAAAAAATATTTATGAAAGCAAGTAAGAGGTGAAGGTATGACTATTCTATTAATATTACTCGCATTTTTTGGTCTGTTATTTTTAGGGATGCCAATTGCTTTCGTGATTGGTATTGTCGTCAGTCTAATATTACTGTTAGACGGAGTTCCACTGGAGATTCTCATTCAGCGCATGTTTGCTGGTGTAAATAACTTTTCATATTTAGCAATACCGCTTTTTATATTAGCCGGTAACATTATGGCTGAAGGTGGACTAACTAAAAGATTAATGGCATTTAGTAAAATGCTAGTCGGTAAATTAACCGGTGGTACTGCTATTACAACAGTAATTACAACAGCATTATTCGGAACAGTGTCAGGGTCAACAGTCGCGACGACTTATGCTGTAGGGTCTGTGTTGGTTCCAAGGTTAAAAGAAGAAAAATATAGCAATTCGTTTATAGCGAGTATCATCGGTCCAGCAGGAGTATTAGGACTAATTATACCGCCGAGTATTACGATGGTAATTTTAGGAATTACAGCAAATATTTCAATTGGTAAATTATTCTTAGCAGGAATTATACCGGGAATTATTTTAACTTTATTTCTTTGTATTTACGTAAGTGTTATTGCGAGAATGAAAGGATATGGAGAAATTAGAGAAGAAAAGT
Organism: Nosocomiicoccus sp. HMSC09A07; assembly: GCF_001808485.1. Taxonomy (NCBI): domain Bacteria; kingdom Bacillati; phylum Bacillota; class Bacilli; order Caryophanales; family Staphylococcaceae; genus Nosocomiicoccus; species Nosocomiicoccus sp. HMSC09A07. Next base: position 6,312 of record NZ_KV793623.1, on the reverse strand, counting down.
TAACGAATGAAGATTTCTTAAAAACGACAAAGGAAGCATTTTTACCGTTACTCGCGCCAGTCTTCATTTTAGGAAGTATCTTCTTAGGAGTTGCGACAGCAACTGAAGCGGCCGTCATTGCGGTTGCATATAGTTTCTTACTTACTATTTACTATAAGGAAATGAGTTTTTCAACTTTTAAGCATATTATGAAAGACTCAGCAGTAACGTCGGCATCGATATTAGTAATTATTTCTGCAGCAAGTGCATTTACATATTTACTAACGGTTAAAAAGATTCCAGCTACGATTTCGGACTTTTTCTTTAGCTATGTAGATTCACCAATTATGTTCTTATTAGTCGTTTCTTTAATACTATTTATTTTAGGTATGTTAACAGAAGTAACATCTCTAATTATACTGCTAAGTCCAATATTTATGCCGCTCGCAATTCAGTACAACATCGATCCAATACATTTTGGAATGGTCCTTATTATGAACTTCGCACTCGCGAATATTACACCACCGGTCGGTTTATCACTAATTGCAGGGTGTAGTATTACAGATAAGGGAATGAGTATAGAAAAAACGCTACCGTATATCGCGCATATATTAATTATTATCGCAGTAATGGTCATACTAATTATATTCTTCCCAGCACTATCAACATTCCTTCCAAGTATGATGATAGAATAATTTTAAGTAGGTGATGAAATGGTATTTAATGAAAAAGAACCTTTTAAAATAGATAACCACTTCGGTGGTAAGGGTACAATTGAAATTTATAAACATGTTAAAAATGATGATCTAGAAAATATCTACATGGTAGCGAACGTCGTGTTACCAAAAGGTACATCTATTGGTTATCATTTACACGACAAAGACTCTGAAATTTACCACATAATAAAAGGTAAAGGTCTATTTATAGATGAGAACAAAGAGGAACATGTCGTTCATAAAAATGAATGTTGCGTTATTAAAAAAGGGCAGTCTCACGGGATTGAAAATGTTGGAGACGAGGATTTAGAATTTATTGCGATATTATTTTAAATTAAAAAAGCTGATTGAGTTTATGATTAAATCTCGATCAGCTTTTTCATTTGAACATTGTTTTAATATTAATTTTTAACATTTTTTAATAACTCCGTATACTCATTAAACATCTCTTCGTTTTTAGTTAATAACGCCTCTTCGATTTTTTGTAAATAATGTGCTTCTTTAAAATGATTTAAAGACTCTTCGAGAATAAGATCCGCCGAAAGATCTGTGGCGGCTTGTAAAAACGCGCGACGTTGAGCGAGTAGTTTAACTGACTTACTTTCCATTGGTAACGCCTCCAATCAATTGATAATTATTATTATAGTGAGTAGTTATGTGGAAGTCAATATAATATTTGAAATTGTCTGAAAATAATAACGATTATTTTATTTAACATTTATAAACATATGTTGTATAATAAGTTAACAACACATGGAGGTAATTGTAGTGCTTACATATTATTCAATTAATAAAAATACGATGTATATTGCTTCGGATAACTATTTCAATACGAACACGTCAATTGCTAGAGAAATTACAGGAGAAGAGTATGTGATTAAAAAAGAAGCGAATAAGTTAATGGCAGAGAATTGTTTGCGGTTCTCTTCGAATTATTTACATAGGAAAGCAATTACTAAGGATATGACGAATATTACTTCTAAGCCACCAATTATGATTGATTTCTTTGGAAGTTATATTTATTTTCCTTTGTTTTCTGACCGTAACTCTTATAATCTTTGGTTTAACATCAGACATATTAAACGGTATGAAAAAGATGAAAGTCGTACACGCGTTCATTTTTATAACGGAGAAGATATCGTCGTTGATGTGACTTATTATCAATTCGACAAACAATACTCTAACGCGATGAAGTTGTATTATAAAATTAGCTTAAGACGTGAAGCATTTTATAGAGAAACAGAAGTTAATGATCGATCGTTGTTGTCACAGAGAGAAACTTTAATGCTAGACGAATTCAAACGACACGAATATTTAATGCATATGCAGCAGCTAGACTATGGTGTGTACTAGCTGTTTATAGCTCTTACGTTTTTAATCTTTTAAAGGCGTAAGGGCTTTTTATTTGCGTGATAAGATTTTCTTTTGTTAAATATAATATATCTATATATTGTGCTATTTTATTTGTTTTCATAGATTTTCACACTATATATTGTGTGTCGTTTTTATAAATTAAGCAAAAAGTCATTCCATTTTTATCGTGTTAGTGTTAGAATGAATAATCGAAAGATAAAGAAATGAGGTCGAAGTTTTGATTACACAAATTAGAAAACGTAGTGGCGAAATTGTGAATTTCGATAAGAATAAGATTTCCGTTGCAATGTCTAAAGCGAATAAAGCAACTGGTGAACCAGGTATGGCTGAAAAGATTGATGACTTAACGGATCAAGTTGTTAAAGTGCTAGAAAAAAGCGAAGATATTATTACAGTTGAATATATTCAAGACGTCGTAGAGGACGTTTTACTGAAAAGTGATTATAAAGATACAGCGCGTGCGTACATCATTTATAGAGATCGTCAAAAGCAAAAGAGAAAGCGCGATATTTTTGAGAGAAGAGCGGAAATGAAGCCGTTTGAATACCCTGAATTATATCAGTATGTCGATGCGATTCGACACTCTTACTGGATTCATACAGAGTTTAACTATACATCAGATATTCAAGACTATATGCAAGGGGCGTTACCTCATGAGAAGACTGCAGTGACACGTTCGATGCTTGCGATTTCCCAAGTTGAAGTTGCAGTAAAAACGTTCTGGGGAGATCTTTATCATCGTATGCCGAAGTACGAAATCGGAGCGGTTGGTGCAAGCTTTAGTGAATCAGAAGTCCGTCACGCAGATGCGTACAGTCATTTACTCGAAATTTTAGGGCTGAATAATGAATTTAGTAAAATCAAAGACATTCCAGCGTTAAAACAACGTGTCGATTATTTAACACGTATGGTTCAATACGCGAGAAGTGAAGATGATAGAGAGTACATCTTATCGATGATTTTATTCTCACTATTTACTGAGCACGTGTCATTATTTAGTCAGTTCTTAATTATGATGTCATTTAACAAGCATAGAAATATGTTTAAAGGATTATCAAACGTTATCGAAGCGACTTCTAAAGAAGAGCAAATCCACGGTATGTTCGGTATCGACATTGTAAATACAATTCGCGAGGAACAACCAGATTGGTTCGATGAGGATATGGAAGAAGCGGTGTACAAAGCGTGCCGTGAAGCATATGAGTCAGAAGAAAAAGTAATTGACTGGATCTTAGGCGAAGGTGAACTTGAGTTTATGTCAAGTAACGTCGTTAAAGAATTCGTTAAACAACGTTTAAATAATTCACTTGTATCTGTAGGATATGAAAAATTATTTGACGTCGATGAAAAACTCGTCGCTGAGACATCTTGGTTTGACGATGAAGTTATCGGTACAAAACTCACAGACTTCCTTCACAAACGTAGTGTAAACTACACGAAGTTTAGTCAATCAGTAAGTGGAGACACGATTTTCTCACCAAAATCTGATTTAGAAGGTAATACAAAACAAGAGGTAAACCAAACAATCAGACTTAGAATGCTCAACGTAAACGATTTGAAGTAAACAATTAGGAGGATTTCAATTGGCTAAACAACCATTTTATTGGCTTAACGAAGATTCTCGCGTCTTCTTAGAACGCGGGTATTTATCAGAAGGCGAAACACCTGAACAAAGAATTAGAGATATTGCTAATAAAGCAGAAGAAATTTTAGGAATAGATGGATTTTCAGATAAATTTTACGACTACATGGGTAGAGGTTTTTATTCACTTTCAAGCCCAGTGTGGTCGAACTTTGGTAAAAAACGTGCATTATCAATTAGCTGCTTCGGTTCATATATTGAAGACAACGTGCCGTCAATTATGGACACAGCAAGTGAAGTTGCATTAATGAGTAAATACGGTGGAGGAACGAGTGGATACTTCGGTAAAATTCGTCCACGTGGATCTGAAATTACTGATAACGGACATACGAGTGGATCCGTTCACTTTATGAAACTATTCGAACAAGTCACTGACACGATCAGTCAAGGTTCTGTTCGTCGTGGTCGCTTCAGTCCGTATTTACCAATCGAACACGGGGATATCCATGAGTTTTTAGATATTGGTACAGAAGGGAACCCAATTCAAACGTTAACTCACGGAGTTTCAGTGACAGACAAATGGCTCGAAGAAATGATTCGTGGAGATGAAGAAAAGCGTGACGTTTGGGCGAAACTTTTATCAAGACGTGTTCAAATGGGGTACCCGTATATTTTCTTCCATGACAATGCAAACAACGACACAGTAGATGTTTATAAAGACAAAGGGTTAACAATTAACAACTCAAACCTTTGTTCAGAAATTATGCTGCCAAATAAAGAGGATTGGTCATTCGTATGTAATTTATCTTCAATGAATATTGAACGTTATGACGATTGGAAAGATACAGATGCAGTAGAAACGATGATCTACTTCTTAGACGCAGTTATGAGTGAATTTATTGCTGACTTAGAATCAATGAGAGATTCTGAAGACGCGGAACTCCGTGAAGCATTTAAACATATGAAACGCGCATATAAATTCGCGGTTGAAAACCGTGCATTAGGACTCGGAGTACTCGGATGGCATTCATATTTACAAGCGAACATGATTCCATTTGAAAGTATTGAAGCAAACAAAATTAACTCACAAATCTTCTCACTCATGAGAAAGCGTGCGTATAAAGCAAGTGAAGAACTCGCAGAAAAATTCGGTGAACCAGCAGTTCTTAAAGGATACGGTAGACGTAACGCCACGCTACTTGCGGTCGCACCAACAACGTCAAGTTCATTCATTTTAGGTCAAGTTTCAAAATCGATTGAACCATTCATGTCAAACTACTTCGTAGTCGACACTGCAAAAGTTAAAAAGACAATGATTAACCCGTACTTAAGAGAATTATTAGAAGAAAAAGGTAAAAACACTGAAGAGATTCTAAAGTCAATCCGTGACAACGACGGATCAGTTCAGCACTTAGACTTTTTATCAGCAAGAGAAAAAGAAGTATTTAAAACGTTTGGTGAATTAAACCAATACAACGTCATTGAACAAGCATCAACAAGACAACAATTCATCGACCAAGGTCAATCATTAAACATCATGGTAAACCCAAGTCACATTACAGCAGAAGAATTAAACGAACTGCACTTATTCGCTTGGGCGAATGGTATCAAATCACTATACTATCAACACGGTACAAACGCTGCACAGCAATTTAACTTAAGCAAAATTTGTATCAACTGTGAAGCATAAAACGATGATACACCTTCTAACTGAGAGTTAGGAGGTGTTTTTTTAAATCTTTTTAGTGATGCTTGGATTGATTAGAATGGTTTTTGTAAATAAGAAGGTAAAAGTATTTGTTCGATCGGAATGTTAGAGTGTTTTTCATCTTATTGAGTGATAAGTAACTTTCTCTAAATTATATTTAACAAAAATTTCGTGATTCTGTTAGATATCCGGATATAATTAACAGATTTTCAAAAATCTGACGGGTTTTTGTTAAATATATTTTTATAATTAACAAATTTTGACTCGCCGACACAGTTTTTGTTAATTATCTGGATATATCTAACAAATTCCAGCTGAAAAGAGTAAAAATTGTAAATAAGAAGATGAAAAACCGCACGCCACCGACACGACATCCTCACAATTAAAAAAGACGAGTACTAAAATCAGTACTCGTCTAATTAGCGGGTAGAAAGGGATTTGAACCCTTGAAACGGGGTTGCCGTTTACACGCGTTCCAGGCGTGCGCCTTCAGCCACTCGGCCACCTACCCAAAATTAATATTAAATATAAAAATAAGGTTGTTCATATGAACAACCTTTTTAATGACCCCTACGGGACTCGAACCCGTGTTACCGCCGTGAAAGGGCGGTGTCTTAACCGCTTGACCAAGGGGCCATAAAAGCTCCGCAGGTAAGATTCGAACTTACGACCGATCGGTTAACAGCCGATAGCTCTACCACTGAGCTACTGCGGAATAATAATGGAGCGGGTGAGGAGAATCGAACTCCCGACATCAGATTGGAAGTCTGAGGTTTTACCACTAAACTACACCCGCAAGAAGGGCGACTGATGGGAATCGAACCCACGAATGCCGGAGCCACAATCCGGTGCGTTAACCACTTCGCCACAATCGCCATGGTGGTTCTGGACGGAATCGAACCGCCGACACTCTGATCTTCAGTCAGATGCTCTACCAACTGAGCTACAGAACC
>NZ_KV793622.1:0-721 GCF_001808485.1 Nosocomiicoccus sp. HMSC09A07 | reverse complement strand
ATTTAGCTGTTGCATTTCATTTTACAATGAAGCAAATTAATTCAACATTAATAGTGTATTTTTAAATTATATCTAAAGTAAAAACATTGTAAACTGTAATACCACTGTATCTTTAGGCATAAAAAAACCACTAATATTAATATTAGTGGTACGTATACTCCCGGCCGGGATCGAACCGGCACTCCGAAGAATCGGATTTTGAGTCCGACGCGTCTGCCTATTCCGCCACGGGAGCTTAATTTAAATAAAAAAAATAAGACTTAATATAGTCTTAACAAAAAATGGAGCGGAGAGCTGGATTTAAACCAACGACTTACTTCAGGAAGAAGTATGTTATAAACAACTTAACTATCTCCGCATATATAAAATTGAAAAAAGGCGCCTACCGGATTTGAACCGGTGGTAGAGGATTTGCAGTCCTCGGCCTTACCACTTGGCTAAGGCGCCAAACTACTGGGCTGAAAGGATTCGAACCTTTGCATGACGGAGCCAAAATCCGTTGCCTTACCGCTTGGCTACAGCCCAATATGGGGCGACTGATGGGATTCGAACCCACGCATGCCGGAGCCACAATCCAGTGCGTTAACCACTTCGCCACAATCGCCGTCGTACAGGGGTAGTAGGAATCGAACCCACATCAAAGGTTTTGGAGACCTCTATATTACCATTATACGATACCCCTATAAATGGAAGGGGGCAGATTCGAACTGCCGAACCCGAA
>NZ_KV793621.1:0-8996 GCF_001808485.1 Nosocomiicoccus sp. HMSC09A07 | reverse complement strand
TTTTAGGAAGTTTTTGTTGTATAAAGGCATGGAAAGCCCTACGGATCATAGAACTTTTTATTTTAAAAGTGCAGGGAATTTAAGCGGATGATACAGAATAAGAATTACACAAGAACAACTAAATCGTCTTGAGTGTGGTTTATAGTATTCACCAAGTATGTGTTCCAATGTAACCCTTAAAGGGATGTTACTATGTCCACGGTTACTGTTAGACTAAATTTATTGAACAGACACTATATTTTGGACAATATTTGAACCTTATGAAGAAGAATAAAGATAGTATCATTTCAATAATATTTGTATATATAGTAGAGAAATTTTCATTATTAAAGAACATATATTTTGAGTTCTTTAGTAATCCTTTTATATCTGACTCGATTCTTTTAGAGGAGTATATCGACCAATCTGGATAGATATAGAGAAGCGGTCATTGATTAATGTTATACTAAAAGAAGTTGCTCTAAAGATTCAATCCTTATTTAAGTAGCTAAATATTATTCTCAAAGAAGAAAAAGAAAATATTTTATGAAAAGACATGTATTTGTGATGTTACTTATAAAAATCACAGCACTAAAAGGAGATATCACTTTGAAATATGTATACCATCTAGTACCTAATAGTATGCTCGGAGAAAAGCTGATTCCTCTAAATCAAATAAAGGAAATCGATGCTCAGCTCTATGAAAAATACATGGATAAGTATAACAATTCTCCTGATCGCAAGTTATTATTGGAGAGAAAGGTACCCAAATTGAATTGCCGATGGAATGATGTGGTCCATTTTTCTCCGTTACACCCTAATCACATCTACCAAGCAATGAAAGAGTTGAACGTAAATGTACCTGATGAGGTCAAATTCTATAAGATTCCTATAGAGAATCTGCAAGGGAACGAAAATGCAATATATTATTACAACCAGAAATATTATGGAGGACCATCCGCTCCCATATCCCCCAGCAATATTAATTTGCTAAAAATTGATGATTACGAAGAACTGGATAAGATACCCAAAGAGACATTTGACTACTTTCAAAGGGAAAGCAACAAGAGAAATAGGTTCGGAATGTTCCATCTTGTTCCCCACATATTGAGTATAGGACAAGTTTCAATTGAAAATGCTGAAGTTATATCGTGGAATGAATAATCAGATGAATCAGCAAACATCTTCTTATTTGAGAAGATGTTGAAGGAGTTGAACTAATGGAACAAAAAATATCTTCAGAAAATGTTTCAGTTAGACTAATACGACAGTCTGACATCACTTATGTGTTGGACTGGAGTGAAGAGCAAAAATTTTGCTCGTCAAATGGATGGAAGCTAAACAGAAATGAAGAAGAAATACACAAGTGGTGGATACTTCAAGTAAATAATGATTCAGCAGAGTGTATTAGAGAAGGAATAGAATTTGAAAAAAATAGTCGAATATGTGGATGTTACATTTATAGATAAAGAAACAGTTGAATTAGAAATTGCCATCGGTGAGAGTGAATTGTGGGGAAAGGGTATTGGCACGGAAGCAATAGATCATACAATTGAAAATACTTCAAGCGAACTGGGCATTACGACTTTTATTGCTAAAACACACGAGAAAAATAAGCGCTCAAGGAGAATGTTGGAGAAGATAAATTTCAAAGAAATTGAAGAACACCATGGGACCCATAATTCAATAACTCATTATAAATTAACATTAGCGAGAGAAAGTTAAATGCAACCCTTTAAATTAAAATTACTTGACAAGGAAAAAGATTTTAAGCCCTTTTATAACTTCATCATGAGGAATACAGATCATTTCAGAGATTATATGGAGGTCGTCCCATCTTTTGATGAAGTTATAAAAGAATTCCTATTGGATGTGCCTCCCGGCATAGATATAAAAAATAAAGAAGTGTATGGCATCTATAGAGAAGAGAATCTTATTGGTTTTCTAGACATCCTATTCAATTATCCTAAAATTTACACCTGTATGATAGGTTACTTGGTCATCGATCAAAATTATAGGAAACAGGGTATTGGTCAACAAGTATATAATCACGCTGTTGCTTATGTTAAAGGAAAAGACATGCGGAAGATTCGGCTCAGTGTTATCAGAGAAAACGAGCCGGCTGTTAGAATGTGGAAAAAGCAAGGTTTTGAAACAATAGACGAAGAGGTAACAGAATATGGTGTCCAATTAATGATGGAGCTTAGATTATAGGATTAAGCCATGAAACATCTAGGGCAAAAGCGTTATAGGCATTGGCATCAATCTTTTGTAAGACAGGCGGTATATTATGAGACTACAAGTCGGTATAGAAGAATTTAATCATGCTTTGAGCAATATTGAGGCAAAAGGTAATGTTGATGCTTGGATGGACTATTATTCATATTACTATAGACCTTTTAACAGAATATTTAAGACATTGTAAAGGAAATCTGAATGAATATTGGAGATATCGTATAGGAAAGTACAGAATAATAACTAGTATTTATGATGATAAATCATTATTAATATTATTTCTGTAGGCAATCGTTCAAATATTTATAAGTAATACATTTAAGGCAAGATTCTATTATTTATATTAGAATCTTGCCTTTTTGTTATTTCATTTGATTTTTTAATACATTTCGTTCGCTATCTGGTACGTTAAATACCCATGTGCCTGTAACTTTTGTTGCGATAACACTTCCGATAAGAATTACAAATGGAATTGCTGCTGCAATGAGCCACTGCCCACTAATTAGTAGTGCTGGGAACAGTGACCACACGACAATTTCGGCGATGTTTGTTGCTGGTGTCATCGCTGTATCTTCTATTGTTTCAGATACGTTGTCTGGGTCGACAATTCTGTATAATACAAATCCGATTGCGAATACCCCTGTTAAATAACCGTATACGAAAATTGAACGCTCGAACCAGTCGTTTTTACTGTATGCCTTACCGAGTGGCCAAATGATAATGAATACAAGTAACCAACCAACAATCAGTGATAAAATAATCGGTCCAGCATAAGACATAACGACATCTAGTTTAACTGACGCAATACCGAAAATAACGAGATAATCCGTTGCGGAACCTGAAATTCTCGTATTCACATCTTTGTCGATGTAATCATATACTGGCGTATTTCTAAGAAGTAAGAAGAATATAAGCGCTAAGATGAATCCGAGAGTAAAGTCAGGAATTCCAGCTAATACATGCTCAGCAAGCCATCTGTTAAGTACGATCGTCATACCTGTTAATGCGACGATAAATGCGCCGTGATATGTTAATGTATCTAGCGAAACAGAAGAGATTGTTTGTTGACCGAATGGACGTCTATTCTGGAAAGAAATTAGTCCAGTTTTCATATCTCCATCGATGAACTTAAAGTCTTTCATATAAGCTGTCTGACCTTTACGTGCTGCGATGTTGATTAAAATAATACCACCGAAAATTCCAGTAAGAATACCGAACGTTGCAAATGTAATTGCGATATCCTGTGCATCTTCAAACCCAAGATCTTTAAACGTTGAACCTACAGCAGCTGCTGTTCCGTGTCCACCGTAAAATCCAGAGTGAAGTAGCATTCCAAAACCATCGTTTAGGCCTGGCCAAATTTTCTTAAGAACGACAATTGTAAATACAAGTGGTACGAAAATTTGAAGTGCCCACACGATAATTTTAAATATTTGGTATCCAAGAATTCGTTTAAGTTGTGAATCATCACCAGAGCCACGTTTAAATTCAAAACCGTTAACTCCAACGACTACGAATACTAAAATGATTAAAAGACCAGCATAACCACCCATTGCCTCAGAAAATGGTATCCAACCAAGCCCGTTTGGACCAAATATTAGCCCTAAAAATCCAGCGAGTACACTCGCAGGTATGAAGAACTTTTGGAATACTTTTAAGTTAGATCTGAGGAACTGTCCAATTAAGACGAGGATAGATGCAAATGCAAAGTCAATTACAAAATCTTGAATCGTCATAGACCTATCTCCTTTATCTGTTTTTAATTATTATATCATGGAAACGTTTTATATGCGTAAAACTTAATATTTATTAAAAAGAAGTATATTTATTCTTCCATTTCAGCGACAACTGTCAGTTGATAATCAATTAGAAGGACGGATCTTAGGCCTTCTTCACCCTTCTCACCACGCGTGATCGGACTAACGTAGTGACTGACCATGTGGTCTGTGACTCCATATGATTCTAACGGCTCTGTAATTTCAAATACTTCGTGTAGTTCATCGTCTGTTGTTTCTTCTGGAAGTTTATGGCGGACTTCCGGTATGCCAATCGCATTCGTGCCACCTTCAACGTTTCTTCTTTCAATCAGGTGTGCAAATGTAAAAGGCTCACCGTCCTGATGTAACGAGTTTGGTGATGAAACCGCAACGTCGTCTTCATGTTCAACGCGAAGTTTTACAAAATGTACACCGACGTGGATTGGCATGATGAGATCTTCATCATTCCAAAACGTCTCATTATAATCTGCCATAATGATTTTTTGAAGCAGTGTATTGTTTAAAATATGATCATCAATTGCTGCGAATTCACGGTAATCACCCGGGTGTTCTGGGTTAAATTTACCTTGGAAGTATGCTGCATATTCTTTACCGTCTTTTTTAATGTTTGGTAGCCATTCGATTTGTTGACTCGTTGGTAATACGAGTGCACGTGAATAACGTCTATAACGGTTTAGCCCTTTTGCGTAGTCATCTTCAGGTAAGTCGTTACGGAAATAGTCTCGAAGAATTTCAAAGTCTTTTTCAATTCCTTCATAGTATAGTTCTTTCATATAATCGTAGCGCTTATAGCCTTTCGTTTTAAGTTCGCTCATATGTTTCATCCTTTATTATTTATTCATTATTTATATTATGAAACATTAAAGAGACAATCAAGAGTAGGATAAATGAAAAACCCGACGGACATAGGCTTATTCATGGTATAATGTTTATAATAAACGAATACGAAAAGAAGTGTTGAAGGAGAATTACAATGAAAAAATCGATTGCGATACTTCTAGGTGGGTTACTCATTTCAACACCTGCCTATGCAGATGAAAATGATGGAAACTTAAACAATCAAAATCCGGGAGATTATAATGAAAATAATCACCCGGGAAATTATGATGAAAATAATAACCCGGGAAATTATGATGAAAATAATAACCCAGGGAATTACGACGGCAATAATAATCCAGGTGATTCGTTGCAAACACCTGGAACTGATGGGAATCAAAATCCTAATGATGGACAAAATCAACAGCCGCAACAAGAGGTCACTCCACCAGTGGAGACACCTGTTCAACAAGAAGCGTCTAGGGAATCGGTTGTCGTCGCTGTCAATCAAGAGAGCTATTCGATTAGCGGACGAGTGACACTAAATGACAAACCTGTTCAGGCGAAAGTTGAAGTGGGTAACAGAGTGATTGAAACGGATCCTAATGGGCGCTATGTCGCTCAAGAACTTCAACCAGGGACGCATACTGTAAAAGTTGTAGAAGTGAATGGAAAAGCGGTAAATGAGTCTGTCGATGTTGAAATTGAAAATAAAAACAAAGTAAATATTGATATCGATATTAAAGATGACAGCGCAGACGAGAGTGAAGTTGTAGAGGAAGAAATTCAAAAGAATGATCCTCAAATTAAAGAGGCTTCAAAGGCACTTATCTTTGCGGTTGTAGGTGTTGTGTTATTAACGCTCGCAGGCTTAGTGGCGCTTTTCCTTCGTAAAAAGAGATAACGGTTGTCAATGATATTATTTTTTGCTAATATTAATTTTACCGTGCTAAGTGGGGAATTAGCGGTGCCCTGTACTTGCAATCCGCTCTAGCAAGACCGAATTCCACTTTTGAGGAATCAGATGTGAGGTCTGCCTCACGTACGTCGATGTTGAGACTTCGGTCCTATGCAATAGAACGTCATGAACCATGTCAGGTCCGGAAGGAAGCAGCATTAAGTGGCCCATTCTATGTGCCGTAGGGTAGCCGAGGTTGAGTCGAATGCGTGAGTAACGCTTGTGTTTGATATTCGACAAAGTGGTGCACGGTTTTTTTATTATGAGAAAGCAGAACTGAGGGAATTCCTTGAGTTCTGCTTTTTTGTTGTTCTTTATCAGTGAAAAATATGAGTCGACGTATGGTATAATTAGAGTAATATTTTTAAAAAAGTAGGTGCGAAAATTTGGGATATCAAGCACTATATCGTGCGTTTAGACCGCAAAGTTTTGGCGATGTAGTCGGTCAAAAGCACATAACGCAAACGTTAAAAAATGCGATCGAACGTAACAAAGAATCTCATGCGTATCTTTTTAATGGTCCACGTGGGACGGGTAAAACGTCGATTGCTAAAATTTTTGCTAAGGCAGTGAATTGTCCGAACAATCACGGTGGAGAACCGTGTAATGATTGTGCGATTTGTAAAAGTATTACAGAAGGTAGCTCGAACGACGTCATTGAAATCGACGCAGCATCTAATAATGGTGTAGACGAGATTCGTAATATTCGTGAGAAGGTAAAATATGCACCGAACGAAGCGAAATACAAAGTGTATATTATAGATGAAGTCCATATGTTAACGACAGGTGCTTTTAACGCGCTTTTAAAGACGCTCGAAGAGCCACCGAATCATGCGATTTTTATCCTTGCAACGACTGAACCGCATAAAATCCCAGCGACGATTATTTCTAGAACGCAACGTTTTGATTTTAAAGCAATTGAAACAGATGAGATTGTTGAACGCTTAAAGTATGTATCTGATACTGAAAATGTTGAATACGAAGAAGATGCTCTCGCTTATATCGCTCGTTCAGCTGAAGGTGGAATGCGAGATTCGTTATCGATTCTCGACCAAGTGATTGCATTTAGTGGTAATAAAGTTACATTAGATGACGCAGTAATGATTACTGGTGGTATTAAATTTGATGAGTTAAATGAATTTATGCAACTCATTTTAAATCTCGAAACTAGAGAAGCGTTTATGAAGTATCATCAGTTTATAGATGAGGGTAAAGATCCGATTCGGCTTGTCCATGAACTCGTCTATTATTTAAGAGATACGATACTATATGATGATGACAAATACGCACTAAACACAGTGGATGATTCTAAACTTTATCAAATGATTGATATTTTAAATGATGCGATGGTCATGATGCGCTTTAGTGTCAATGTGTCTGTTCATCTTGAAGTGGTCATTGTTAAAATGATCGAAGTTCTGAAGAAAGATAATGGAGTAAACAACCAATCTCATTCATCTAATAATGGAGAAATTGAAGCGTTAAAAAGAAAAGTGAATGCACTTGAAGCGGCACTTCAAAATGGTGCTCCAGTGAGACAGATGCCAGAGAGAAAAATTCCACGAAACAAACCATATTCTTTCGAAAAAATTAAAGAAGTACTCGATAAAGCGAATCATGAAGATACAGGAAAAATTAAAAGAGAATGGGCAAATGTTATACAACACGTTGAAGCACAGGGACAAAACTCACTTCGTGCACTTATTAAAGACTCAGATCCGGTGACTGCGAGTGAAACGAAAGTGCTTATTAAGTTTAAAAACGAGGTACATTCTGAACTTATAAACAACGATAGTAATAAAACAGAAGAATTAGAACGATTGATTCATCCTATAATAGGGAAGAAAGTAAAAGTAGTCGGAGTACCAGAAGAGGCTTGGGAAGACGTTCGGCAGAAATATGTTGCGAATTTTAAAGAATCTAGAGAAGAAACTATGAAGGAAGTAAAGTCTTCTGACAAAGCAAAAGAACTCTTTGATAGCAGTATCGTTGAAATAAAAGGTCAGTCCGATTAAAATAAATACAGTAAATATATTATTGGAGGTTTTATAAATGCGTGGCGGAATGGGTAACATGCAAAACATGATGAAACAAATGCAGAAAATGCAAAAGAAGATGGAAGAAGAGCAACAAAAATTAAAAGAAGAAAAGATAGAAGGTAGCGCTGGCGGTGGTATGGTAAAAGTAACAGTGTCTGGCCATAAAGAAATCTTAGATGTAGTAATTAACGAGGAAGTTGTCGATCCAGAAGATATCGAAATGCTACAAGACTTAATTACAGCGGCGACAAACGACGCATTAAATAAAGCGGACGAACTCGT
This sequence comes from Nosocomiicoccus sp. HMSC09A07, assembly GCF_001808485.1. NCBI lineage: Bacteria > Bacillati > Bacillota > Bacilli > Caryophanales > Staphylococcaceae > Nosocomiicoccus > Nosocomiicoccus sp. HMSC09A07. The sequence goes on along the minus strand of NZ_KV793621.1, from coordinate 909 downwards.
TTCTGAAAAACTTGGTCAACATACTAAAGGGCTAAACATCCCAGGGCTGATGTAATATGTATTATCCAGAACCAATATCAAAACTTATTGATAGTTTTATGAAATTGCCTGGTATCGGTCCAAAAACAGCGCAACGTCTCGCGTTCTATGTTCTCAATATGAAAGAGACAGACGTTGTGGATTTCTCTAAAAGTTTGATGGATGTCAAACGAGAACTACAATATTGTTCGGTCTGTGGTCATATTACGGACGAAGATCCATGCTATATATGTAGGGATAAAAACCGTGACCGCTCGATGATATGTGTCGTTCAAGATACAAAAGACGTCATTGCGATGGAGAAAATGCGTGAATATAACGGACTATACCACGTACTACACGGTGCGATTTCACCGATGGATGGTATTGGTCCAGAGGATATTAATGTTCCGAGTTTAATTGAGCGATTAAAAGACGAAAACGTAAAAGAGTTAATACTCGCAACGAATCCAAATATTGAAGGCGAAACTACTGCGATGTATATTACTCGCCTCGTTAAACCGATTGGTATAAAAACGACGCGACTCGCACAAGGGTTATCTATCGGTGGAGATTTAGAGTATGCCGATGAAGTAACGCTATCGAGAGCGATAGAATATAGAACAGAAATCTAAATAAAGTTGAGTAGAATGATTTCTACTCAACTTTTAAAATTAATTTTTAAAAAACACTTGCATTTAAAATATAGACGATGTATAGTACTATCTTGTGAGCAATCACAACAAAGAAATTCGAAACGAAAACAAAAAGTTTTAATTTCGAATTTATTCGAAATTAATAGTTGCGTTTTAAAAATGAACGTGCTATAGTAAATATTGCGCTTTTCAAAAGCGCGACAAATGAACATTGAAAACTGAATGACAATATGTC
>NZ_KV793620.1:0-1152 GCF_001808485.1 Nosocomiicoccus sp. HMSC09A07 | reverse complement strand
TGCTTCATTGTAAAATGAAATGCAACAGCTAAATAAATAGAAAGCCATCGTGAAACCACGTATAGTTAAAGTTGACCAAAACCATAAACATACGGAGGTAAATCACGATGACTCACTCTCATTCTAACACGAAAAAACGAAGCTATACACATTTAACTGAAATTGAAAGAGGACAAATAGCTGCATACAGGGAGCAAGGTTTGTCTTTAAGAGAAATTGGAGAGAAAATTGGACGCGATCACAGTACAGTATCTCGAGAACTAAAGCGGGGCACAGTCGAACAAATCGATACCAATCGTAAACCCTACAAGAAATACTTTCCTGACGTTGGCGCACGTGTTTATGAGGAGAACAGAAGAAACTGTGGTGCTCCGACTATCTTGATGGCTTCATGGGAATTCATATTATTCGCTGAGGAGAAAATATTGAAAGACAACTGGTCACCCGACGTTGTTGTGGGCTATGCAAAAAAACAAAATACATTCGATTCTGTTCCTTGCACGAAAACCCTATATAACTGGATTGATAACGGCGATCTAAAAGTGAAGAATATGGACCTAGTTTTGAAGCTACGCCGCAAAACAAAGTCTTCAAAGTCAAAAGGTAATAAGAAAGTCCTTGGAACGAGCATTGAAGAAAGACCAGAATCAATTGACACACGTGAAGAGTTCGGGCATTGGGAAATTGATACTGTTCTTGGCCACAAATCTAAAGACCAGGCACTTCTAACTCTTGTGGAAAGAAAGACTCGTATGGCCATTGTCCAACGCATACCGGGTAAGAACGCACCAGAAGTAAGGGATGCTTTAAAAGGTATATTTCAGGAATACCCAAACGTTCAAAAGACATTTAAAAGCATCACAGCTGATAACGGATCCGAATTTAGTGAACTTAGCGCACAAGGAAAAGAAATGGGAATAGATGTTTATTTTGCGCATCCATACGCATCTTGGGAGAGAGGGACGAATGAACGTCATAATGGGCTACTCAGACGTTTTATAAAGAAAGGGCAACCGATTCATGCATACTCAGACCAGCACATTGCAGAAGTTGCCAACTGGATGAACACATTCCCCCGGAAAATATTAAACTACGAGACCCCGGAGGAAAATTTTGCGCAATTTGTTGATTGTGTGGCCTAGGCCACACAAT
>NZ_KV793619.1:0-11274 GCF_001808485.1 Nosocomiicoccus sp. HMSC09A07 | reverse complement strand
ACACTCAAAATAATAAGAGTGGTAGAAAAAAGGGAATGGTGTTTATGTTATTCAAAATTAAAATTAAAGAATTGGGTAACCGTTACTATGATTTAACAAAAAGAGATGAAAGAGAAGAACTGTATGATGCACTAGATAGCTTAGAAGATCCATTTAGCTATAGCGTAGTTGACTTAAAAACAGATGAAGATTGGGCAGATTTTGATAGTGATACAAACTTAGACGATGTTGTTGCAGTAATGACAGAGATTAAAAAATTAACAGATAATCAATATGAAATTTTTTTACAAGAAGTAAAACAACGCATTGAATCACCGATGGATGTAATTTTAAGAATAAAATAAATTTTATAAAGAAAGTAGGAAAATAAATGTTTAACAATGTTAGTTTATCTGGAAGAATTGCAAAAGAAATTAAAGTTTTTGAAAATGAAAAAAATAGAGTAGGAGTGTTTACATTAGCAGTACAAAGACCATTTAAAAATAAGGAGGATGAGTACGAAACAGATTTCATTAGAATAGTAGTATTTAATTACAACGTGGAGATTTTAGAAAAATATACCGATAAAGGCAGTTTAATTGGTGTAGAGGGAAGAGTACAAACAAGTAGTTACGTGAATAAAGATGGAGAGAAAGTATATACCACTGAAATTTTAGGTAAACGAATTATTTTATTAGAAACAAAAGAACAAAGAGAAAAAAGAAAGGGAAATAAAGAATTAGAAAAAGTAGATGGTTATTCAGAAGATGAAAATGATTCATACGACAACTATCTAGCAAACATTCAAGATGACGATTTACCGTTTTAATTATCCAAAGCACTTATTTTAATAAGTGCTTTTTTTATTTAGGAGAGTGAATATGGCAAAAGAAAAAAGCTTTACAAGAAAGCAAATAGAAAAACGGATTAAAAATAAAATAGCTTTATGGGTAACAGGAACTTTAGGATTTACTGGTGGAGCAATTTTATTAGTAGCACTTTGTGTTTTACTCATAATTATGGCTTTTGTCCCAATTTTTGGTGCAATTAGTGCAGATGAGCAACAAAAAGCAGAAGCTTCTCAAACAGTAGTCGGAGCAAATTTGCCACAAGAAGTTTTACGTTATAAAGAAGATGTTTTAGCAGAAATGAAAACACAAGGATTAAAAGAGTTTCATATCGACATCTTACTTGCAATTATGGCTCAAGAATCTGGTGGTAGAGTAACAGATGTATTTCAAGCATCTGAATCACTAGGTAAACCTCCGAACTCAATTGGAACAAGTGAATCAATTAAGCAAGGTGTTAAATATTATGGTGAACTTGTAAAAGCAGTTGGTATGACAGATAAATTTGATTTAGATAAAACTAAATTAATTTTACAATCATACAACTTTGGATCGGGGTTTATAGATTATGCAAAACGTATGAATGATGGTAAGTATTCCAAACAACTTGCAAAAAATTTTTCTAACACACAAGCAAGTAATATGGGATGGAGTTCTTATGGTGACGTCAATTATGTAGATAACGTCATGAAATATTTAAACTCTGGTAATTCAAGCATTGATGAATTGACAGGTAATTTTAAAAAGCCAAACACAAGTAGCTACAACAATCCATATTTATCTGGTCAATGTACATGGTACGTTGCAGGAAGAAGAGCAGAAATAGGAGCTAAAGTACCAAACAATTTAGGTGATGCATGGATGTGGGTTAATAATGCAAAATCACAAGGTATTAAAGTAAATAACACACCTAAAGCAGGAACTGCAGTTGTTTGGCAAAGAAATCAATTTGGATCTGATAGTTATTATGGACACGTTGGCTTCGTAGAAGAAGTTAAGTCTAACGGAGATATTATTGTTTCTGAAATGAATGTTAAAGGTCTAAATGTTTTAAGTTATCGCACAATCCCAGCAAGCCAAGCAAACAGTTTATCTTACATTTATTAGGAGGAGAAAAGATGAATAATAAAAAAGTTTTATTTTTTATAGTCGGGGTGGTTTTAATTTTTACAGTCCCATTCTTTTTATTAAATAAAAATATTAAAACTTTAGAAGAAGAAAATAAATTATTAAAAGATGAAATTAATTCTTTAGAAAAAGATAAACAAGATCACAAAAATAAAGTTGAAGTCGTTGAGGTAGAAAAAAATAATGATGAAAGTTCTGAAGAAGAAAATAATTCTCAAGAAGAAATTAATGATGATTCGGATAAAATTTTAAATTTCTCTAATACATTCGTTGACTTGATGTTTAATAGATTAAATAAAGATGAAATAAATGAGCTAAAAAATTTAACAGAAGATGAAGCGACGAAGTATTTAGAAAGTAAAGGATATTTTAAACCAGTAGATGATAATTCTGATATTCCCCAAAGCACAGTCGAAGAAGTAAAAGTATATACACGAGATTTAAATGAGAATACAAAAGATGCTGTGATAGTTTATGGAACGTCAATAGAAGATGATGAAGTTATTAACTATGGTATCTATCATTTAGAACTTGAAATAAAAGATAACGGAGAAGTTGTTGCAACAAAAATGTATGGAGATAATCCTTTAATGAATCCAGATATAGAATTATTTTTTGGTAAGGAAGCTGTAGATCAATAAAAATTTTTCTACTACAGGAGGTTTATATATGAAAGAAATATTTATTGATTTAAAAAATACCTATAAAAACAATATCGGTAAATTTTATGTTGCATTAATTTTTCTAATTATATTTTTATATTTATGTTTAATTCTTTTAAACACTTTTAAACCAGAAGAAGCAATTAGAAAAACAATAGATAGTGGAGAAAGAATTTCTTTTGAGGGAGAAGAATTAACTTATATTGAATCAATTTATTATCCGAATAAAAAAGAGGTAGAAGTTTTATTTGGAATTAATAGTGTGGGTTCATTATTTAGTGAAAAAAATTTAAAGGCAAAAGCACTTATTCAAAAAGATAGAACTAAAAATAAAGAAGTTATAGTAGAAAAAGTTAATCCACAAATTATATCTATGAAAATAAAAGATGTGCCAAAAGATTATTTACTTACAAGATTAACAATAGGATTTAAAAAAGATGGAAGTGAAACTCAAAAAGAAAATGTAACTTACGTATCGCATGAACAAGAATTACAAAAAGAATTAACTGAAAATGATTATTTAGACTACGCAATTAATTTTAGATCATCATTTGTTGAAACTGAAATTGATGTACTAAACGAAAAAATAAATCAGCTAGATGAAGAAATAAAATCTAAAGAAGAAAATATTTCTGAATTAAAAAATACAGATAGCTTATTAACTGACGAAGAAAAAAGTAAGGTTGAATCACAAATTGAATTATTTACAAAGCAAATTTCATTAATGGAAGACGAAAAACAGAAAACAAAAAATGAAATTGATGAAAGAGAACAACAATTAAATGAGTACAAAAGCGAGAAAAACTGAACAAAAGAGGGGGAAATCTAGTAATTATTTAAAGAGCATAAGGGACAATGATATCACTTTGTTGTGTGCTCCACACACATTAGTGATAGGTTGGCAGTGCCAACCGTTGTCATATAAGGTTTAATAGATTGTGCGTTAGACACACAGCAAATAATAAAAGTGATATCAAAATAATCGTTATTGTGTGTCTATATCACACTTATTTAACTTAATTATTGTAAAAAAACACTGATTGTGTGTCTAACACACACACTTTTAAGAAGGAGTGACAGTATGAAAAAGTATTTACTTAGATTACCCGAAGAAAATTTTGAGTATATTTCAAAGAAAGCTGAAAAGGAAAATCTTTCAGTGAACGAATATATAAACAAAATAATAGAAAATGATATTTCTGAAAAATTATTAACAGAAGATTCAATAGAGATGAAAAGATTAATAAAAAAATTAGAAACTACTTTAAACGATCAAATTAAATCTATAAATGATTTAAACAATTGGTATGAAATTAATACAAATATCTTATTTGAATTACTAGGAGTTGAAAAAATTAATGAAGAAAAGAAATAGAGTATTTTTTTATTTTGATGAAGATGAATTAAACGAAGTTGATAATCATATTGATAAAAATAAATCTAGTTATAGTAGCAGAACTCAATTTTTAAAAAAAGCAATTAATAATCAAATTAAAATTGATAATGGAGAAGATAGTTATTCCGATTTAAAAATGTTGAGTGATGATGTGAAAAAATTAAAATCATTGCTAGAGCTTAACTTACAATTCACTTATTCAATTATGGATAGACAGGATTTAAAAATTGTTGATTTATATTATGGTGGAACTTTAAGTGCAATTAAAGGAAGAGAAGCCATTGATTTTTATTATCGAAATAAAAAGATGAATGAAAATAAAAATCATAAAACTGTAACTGAAAATAATAAAGAAGAAGTAGAAGAAAAAGAAATTAATCCTCGATGGAGAATTACAGATTTATAGGAGATGACATATTGATTAAAACAGAAAAAATTAATTTTGCAATTGACAAAGATTTTAAAAAAGAAATCGATAAACATATTATGAAAAATAAATATAAATACGAAAGTAGGACAGATTTTTTATATGTTGCAATTAGAAATTTAATTCAAGAAGATAACGAAATAACTACAAAAGAAATTCTGTCAGATTTATGTAAAGAAATTAGAGAGTTAAAAATTTTGGTAAATACATCTGGTAGAAATAGTAATAGTATAAAAAGAAATTTAAATAAAAATAATAATTATCAGTATAGGAGGAATTAATTGAAAGCAGGAGTAATCTTAACTAGTGACTTTGTAATAGGAAATAATAAATCTTTTGAAAATTATATTCGTTATATTGATCGTAAAGAAGCAAAACAAAAAGACTTCTTTGATGAATATGAACCTATTATTGATGAAAAATTTGAGAAGTATTTAGATTATATGAATCGTGAATCAGCTAAACATGAGGAAGTAAAAGATAAAAGTACAGGTTTATTTAATGAAAAAAGTGATCTTTTAACTAAAGATGAACGTAGAGAAGTATATAAATCTTTTAGAGAAGCACAAAAAAATAATTCAGTATTATGGAGAGATGTTTATTCTTTTGATACAAGATGGTTAGAACAAAATGATTTATTGGTTTATAAAAATCTTAAAGAAGAAAAAATAAAAGATGCTGTAAGAAATTCTATGAATACATTCATTAAAGAAGAAAATTTAGAAAAAGATAATGTGATATGGACTGGAGAAATACATTACAACACAGACAATTATCATGTACACGTTGCAATATCTGAAAAAGAAAATACACGAGAGATGATTACTTATAAAAGAAAAGATGAAAATAATAATTTTGTGGAAGTGACTGAACCGAAAGGTAAAAGAAAAAATAAAACTAATTCAAGAATGAAATCAGCATTTATTCATCATTTAGTAGAGAGAGAAAAAAGTTTAGAAAGAATAAATGAATTGAGGAATACTTTAAATAAATCAATTCATATAGATGAAAGTACAATCGAACAGAGAAAAAGATTGAATAAAATTATTTCTCTACTACCAGAGAAACAAAATGAATGGTCATATAATCATCACAATATGAAACATCTTAAAAATGATATAGATGATTACACAGAACATTTTTTAAAAGATAACTTTAGTAATGAATATAATGAATATCGACGTTTACTTTCAAGAGAAGAAAGATTTTATAAAGAAGTTTATGGAGAAAACAGTAATTATAATAACTACTCAAAAAATAAATATGATGAACTAAAATCAAGAATGGGGAATGAACTATTAAGAAATATTAAGAAAAATAAAGAGCAGGTGGAAGAAAAATTGGGAATAGAATTAAATAAACCACCGAATATATCTAATAAAAGAAATAAAGAAAATTTGAAGAAAATATTTATTCATCATGTGCAGGAAAATAAAAATTACAGATCAAGAAACAAGCCAATATTTAGAATCGTAAGGTATAGAGGTACAGAATTTAAAGTAAAAGTAAATAGTCCATTAATAAGAAAACCAAGATTAATGAAACAATATGAATTAAGACGACTACAAAACTTATTTAATAATAGAAGAAGACAAAAAGAAGTCGAACACGAACATCAAATACTTGAAGAACGTATTAGAAATATAAAAGAACAAGAACTATAAATTAAATAATAAATGATTAAGAGCAATATACAAATGTATATTGCTCTTTTTTTATTTAAAAGGAGATATACAAATGAAAAAAGATAATTTTAAAAATATGGATGAACAATCTAAATTAGAAAATGAAAGTACGATTAGTTTAGAAGAAAGTTTAAAAGATAATATTGTGGACTTTCTAATAAATAATGAAATGAATATTAGAGAAGTTGAGGAAGATGCTTCTAGGAGAAGTAAATTAGCAAAAGAGGCATATTTAAAAAGAAAAGAAGAACTCTTAGAATACGAAGAATATACTATTTCAAATGAAAATATTATTGATGAACAAGGTTATTTAAAAGACCATATAGACGATAGAATTTTTGAAGAAGCACAAGATGAATTTGAAGTCGATAAATACGATAGTATATTAGACGATTATAATGAGCTATCACTTTTAGCAAGTCAACCAGATTATCAAGATACACCAAAAGCACCTGAATTTTTGAGAGAAGTTGAATTTGTAAATCAGTTTGAAATGACAAATGATTTAGACCAAAGTTTATGGATTACCCCAAATAATCAACTTATATCTAGTTATGGAGAAAATGGTATTCGTTCAATAGACCATAGAGCGTTATTAGATTTTTACAATCTAGATCGTGAAGATATTGAAAGTTGGGATAAGATACATGAGATGGGATATGTACGAATTGTACCAGAAACAGAATATGCATTAATTTATGAAAATCAACCACTTACTGATGAACAAATTGAAACAATTAATAATTATGATTATCAAATGGAGTCATACGGAGTTTTAAAGGATGAAAACGAACTAGAAGAAGAAGCATACTATGATCTTCTAGACCAATACGCAGAAGATTACTTAATTAATAATAAGGATGATACAGCAAAATACATTACAGTTATTGGTGTTAAAGATAGTGAGATTGCTTTTACAAGTAATTTAAAAGAATTTGAAGATGAATACCATGAACAAGATGTGGATCATTATTTAATGCTCCACCACAACAAGAATGTATATTCAATAAAAGAAAAAGAACAGTATGAACAGGATATGCAAGATAACCCTTTGTCTAAAAAGTATGAAGTATTATTAAAGCAAACCCGTGTAGGTAGTCTTAGGAGATATGATTTAGAAGAACAGACACAGATGAAAGAAAACACTTTGGAATAAAGAAAGGAAATAAATTATGACAACAGTTATTGTTGCAGAAAAACCATCACAAGCCAAAGCATACGCAGAAGCATTTAGTATAAAAAATCGAACTAAAAGTTATATAGAACTAGATCGTTGTAGCACCTTTCCTGCTGGTGCTTTTTTAACGTGGGGAATTGGTCATTTAATACAATTAAAATATCCCAAAGAATATAAACAACCAATCAATACGTGGGATTTAAACAACTTACCTTTTCTACCAACATGCTTTGAATATAAAGTAGATTCAAAAAAATATGCTCAATATAATACGGTTAAAGAATTATGTATGAAAGCAGATACGATAATTAATGCGTGTGATGTAGATAGAGAGGGAAGCAATATTTTTTATTTAATACTTGAACATGCAGGTATTAGAAATAAAGAAATAAAAAGGCTATGGATTAATTCATTAGAAAAAGAAGAAATTAAAAAAGGATTTAATCAATTAAAAGATAATAGAAAAGATGTATTAATGTTTCAAGAAGCAAAAGCACGTATGTTAAGTGATTATCTAATTGGTATGAATTTAAGTCCCTTATATAGTATTAAATTATCTAAAATCGCTGATTTTAATACTATATTTGGTGTTGGTAGGGTGCAAACTCCAACCTTATCTATGATTTATCATAGACAAATTGAAATTGAGAATTTCAAATCAGAACCATTTTTTGAAGTACATGCAGATTGCAGTAAAGATTCACAACAATTCACAGCAAAAATGAAGTTGAAAGAAAAAGATAAAGCTATTGTTGATAAAATTTTTGAAGATATAAAATTAAAAGACTATGCAACAGTAAAAGATATTAAACGTACTCAAAAACAAAAACAAGCACCAAAGCTACATTCTTTGAGCACCTTGCAAACGAAAGCAAACAAGTTGTGGAGATATAGTCCTAAAGAAACTCTTGCGATTGTACAAAAGTTATATGAATTAAAATTGGTGAGTTATCCAAGAACAGATTGTCAGTATATTACGGAGCAAGAGTTTCAATATCTAGATCAAAATCTTGAGAGCTATCTCAATATGTTCAATATAAGTAGTGAATTAATTGATAACCGTTCTATGAGAAAGCGTTTTGTGAATAATTCAGCAGTTCAAGAACACTATGCAATTATATTAACGAAAACAGCTGATGTAGAAAAAGTAAATATGTTAAGTGATAAAGAACGTAATATATATGAAGAAATCTATAATACGACAATAGCTATGTTTCTAAAGGAGTATATATATGAAGAAACTGATGTAGAACTGATAATTGATGATCATTATTTCTATAGTAGAGGTAAAGTAGATAAACAATTAGGTTGGAAAGAATTATTCAATCAAAAAGAAAATACAGAAAGTATATTACCAGAAATGAATATAGGTGAAATGATTAAAGCAAAACCATTTATATATGAGGGGATGACACAACCTCCATCACTATATACTGAGGGTCAATTAATTAACTTAATGAAAAATTGTGGCAAATTATTAGAAGATGAAGATACAGAAATACTAAAAGAGGTTGAGGGAATTGGTACAGAGGCAACACGAGCAGATGTGATAGAAAAATTAAAGCATCATGACTATATCACAACTAAGAAGAACCAAGTAATGCTAACAGATAAAGGTAGACTTTTAGCACGAAGTGTACAAGGCACATTATTATCTAGTCCAGAAATGACTGCAAAATGGGAAGCATCATTAAAGAAGATTAGTAGTGAAGAACAAACGCTAGATAATTTTATTAAAAATACGATTAAGTATATTCTTCATCAAATTAAGCAGATTGATAGTGACTTTAAGAAAAATCAGTTAGTGGATAATAAGGGTCAATCAGTAGTTAAAATTGATGATCCAAATGTAATTGGTGATTGTCCTAAGTGTAAAGAATCAGTCGTTAAGAAGATAAAAGGTAAAAAAGGTGTGTTTTATGCTTGTCAAAATAAGAAATGCAAATTTGTAATTTTTAAAAATATCTTTGGTAAAAATATTTCTACTACTGTTGTTAAAGAATTGATAAATCATGGTCGAACAAAGCATAAAGTTAAAGGTTTTGTTTCCAAGAAAGGAAAGACCTATGATGCTTTTGTAAAATTAAATAATGACTACAAGGTAACGTTATTTTTTGATAATAAGGAGGGATAAATAATGAAATATCATGAGATGATAGAAGAACAGATGAAAAAACGTAGAAAACGTAAATCTATTATTACAACAATAATAGTTATGTTATTACCAGCATTATTCTTATTACTGTATCAACCATTTAATTTTTATTTAAAAGATCCACATGTCATAGAAAAAGCACAAGCAGTTGCACAAGAGAATTATAAAGAAAGTACAATTAAATCTAATGAAAAATGGCTTGAAAGTGTGTGGGAGCAGACAGATAAAGATGAATACGGTGATTTAATAGAAACACAGGAAATGGCAGATAATAATTTAACGTATGATTGGTCACAAGTTAAGCTGATAGACAGTATTCCAACAGGAGCAACAGTAAATAAATTTTTATATCGTGGTCAATTGTTTATACCCGATATAAATATGAACTTACCAATTGTTGAAGGAGTGAGTAATGAAAATCTTTACACGGGTGCTTCTACAATGAAACCGAACATGAAGTTAGGTCAAGATAATTATGCCGTTGCTGGTCACTTAATGCCAGATCCAAACACTTTATTCAGTCCATTAAAACGAGCAGAAAAAGGGATGCACATTTATGCGACCGATAAAGAAAAAGTATATATATATGAAATAGAAAAAATAGAATATGTAGATCCATCTCAAATTGGTTGGATAGATGATGTAGAAAATGAAACACTAATTACCTTAGTAACATGTGGCACGTTAGATGGAGCAAGTCGATTAATTGTTCAAGGTAGTTTTGTAAAAAGCCAGTCGATTGGAAGCTTTGAAAAAGATTTAACTGAAAACTATATCTATTAGAGAGAATTATGAAAAATTCTCTCTTTTTTTATGCGAATTTTTAAGTTTTTTAAAAAACGGGTTTTTAAAACAGGTCTTAGAGCTTGAATAATAAAATTCGAGTGTTATACATCCTAAAAGGCATAAAAGCCGTCAGAGTGCTTTATTTTAAATATTTTTCAAAAATGGAGGAAAAACAATGGAATTATTTGATGAAAAAGGAAGATTAACTGATGAAGCAGTCGCATATGCGAAAAATGTACCGATTGTAGAGTATTTAGAAGAACAAGGATTTATGATGACACGACAAGGTAATAGTAAGTATTATAACCTTGATGATCACGATAGTTTTGTTGTAGATGCAGAACAAAATATGTATTTTTGGAACTCACGCCAACGTGGTGGAAATATTATTAATTTACTACAAGATGAAGAACTTTTTGGAATGAAATTTAGAGAAGCAGTCATTGAATTAAATTCTAAAAATAATCAAAGAATCCAAAGTGATTATGGTATGCATTGGAAAAATAAGAAAGAAAAAGAACAGTATGCTTTTCCAGTAGATAATATGGTGAAAGATCCGTCTAGAGTAAGAGAATATTTAATTAATGATAGGAAATTAAATCCAGACATTGTAAATACATTGATGAGTAAAGGATTTATCCGACAAGATGAAAGAAATAATGCCGTCTATACATGGGTGAATAATGGAGAAATTGTTGGCCATAATTCAGAGGGGAGTTATAAGAAAAAAGATGGTGGAAGATACAAGCATATAGCGAGTGGTGCAAATCAAAAATTTGGTTTCTCATTTAAGACAAGTCCAAACAAAGATATTAGAAATATTTACTTTTTTGAAAGCGAGGTTGATGCGATCAGCTATGCTTCACTCAATGGACTAACACCAAATTCAAAATATGTTTCAATGCGAGGGGTTAACAATCCAAGTATAATTTACCAGCAAATTTTAGAAGTTGGTCAAAATACAGGTAAGATACCCAACGTAGTGTATGCAGTAGACAATGATGAAGCAGGATTAAAATTTAATCAAGATA
>NZ_KV793618.1:0-3030 GCF_001808485.1 Nosocomiicoccus sp. HMSC09A07 | reverse complement strand
CGTAGTTACACGCTTGAATCATATTGAATAAGTCATCGATGAATTAGTATTTGTCCGCTGAGTATGTCACCATACTTACACGCCAAACCTATCAACCAGATCGTCTCTCTGGCATCTATAGGGAAATCTCATCTTGAGGGGGGCTTCATACTTAGATGCTTTCAGTATTTATCCCGTCCATACGTAGCTACCCAGCTATGCCGTTGGCACGACAACTGGTACACCAGTGGTATGTCCATCCCGGTCCTCTCGTACTAAGGACAGCGCCTCTCAAATTTCCTACGCCCACGACGGATAGGGACCGAACTGTCTCACGACGTTCTGAACCCAGCTCGCGTACCGCTTTAATGGGCGAACAGCCCAACCCTTGGAACCGACTACAGCTCCAGGATGCGATGAGCCGACATCGAGGTGCCAAACCTCCCCGTCGATGTGAACTCTTGGGGGAGATAAGCCTGTTATCCCCGGGGTAGCTTTTATCCGTTGAGCGATGGCCCTTCCATGCGGAACCACCGGATCACTAAGTCCGTCTTTCGACCCTGCTCGACTTGTTGGTCTCACAGTCAAGCTCCCTTATACCTTTACACTCTTTGAATGATTTCCAACCATTCTGAGGGAACCTTTGAGCGCCTCCGTTACATTTTAGGAGGCGACCGCCCCAGTCAAACTGTCCACCTGACACTGTCTCCGTACCGGATCACGGTACCGGGTTAGAACCGCAAGTACACCAGGGTGGTATCCCACCAGCGTCTCCACATACACTGACGTGCATGCTTCTTAAACTCCCACCTATCCTGTACAGGTGTACTCGAGATTCAATATCAAGCTACAGTAAAGCTCCACGGGGTCTTTCCGTCCTGTCGCGGGTATCCAGCATCTTCACTGGAACTATGATTTCACCGAGCCTCTCGTTGAGACAGTGCCCAAATCGTTACGCCTTTCGTGCGGGTCAGAACTTACCTGACAAGGAATTTCGCTACCTTAGGACCGTTATAGTTACGGCCGCCGTTTACTGGGGCTTCGATTTGTACCTTCGCTTACGCTAAGCACGCCTCTTAACCTTCCAGCACCGGGCAGGCGTCAGCCCCTATACGTCACCTTTCGGTTTGGCAGAGACCTATGTTTTTGATAAACAGTCGCTTGGGCCTATTCACTGCGGCTCATTTTCATGAGCACCCCTTCTCCCGAAGTTACGGGGTCATTTTGCCGAGTTCCTTAACGAGAGTTCGCTCGCTCACCTTAGAATTCTCTTCCCAACTACCTGTGTCGGTTTGCGGTACGGGCAGTATAACACTCGCTAGCGGGTTTTCTTGGCAGTGTGAATATCGATCTTCGGGCTTCGCCCTCCGCATCATGACTTACCTTACACTCATACCGGATTTGCCTGGTATGACAGCTTGTCACTTGCACGCACTCTTCCAGTCGTGCGATTCGATTCTCCTCCTGCGTCACCACTTCACTCATTCATGTTACACCGGTACAGGAATTTCTACCTGTTGTCCATCGCCTACGCTGTTTGCCTCGGCTTAGGTCCCGACTTACCCAGAGCGGACGAGCCTTCCTCTGGAAACCTTAGTCTTTCGGTGGACGGGATTCTCACCCGTCTTGCGCTACTCACACCGGCATTCTCACTTCTATACGCTCCACTTTCCCTCTCGGTTTGGCTTCGCTGCATATAGAACGCTCTCCTACCATCCTCTCGGATCCACAGTTTCGGTAATATGTTTAGCCCCGGTACATTTTCGGCGCAGCGTCACTCGACTAGTGAGCTATTACGCACTCTTTAAATGATGGCTGCTTCTAAGCCAACATCCTAGTTGTCTGTGCAACGCCACATCCTTTTCCACTTAACATATATTTGGGGACCTTAACTGGTGGTCTGGGCTGTTTCCCTTTCGACAATGGACCTTATCACCCACTGTCTGACTCCCATACATCTCATCTATGGCATTCGGAGTTTGTCTGAACTCGGTAACCCGGGATGGGCCCCTTATCCAAACAGTGCTCTACCTCCACGATGATAATATGAGGCTATACCTAAATATATTTCGGAGAGAACCAGCTATCTCCAGGTTCGATTGGAATTTCACCCCTACCCACAACTCATCCGGTCATTTTTTAACATAAGTCGGTTCGGTCCTCCATCCAGTGTTACCTGGACTTCAACCTGGTCATGGGTAGATCACCTGGTTTCGGGTCTACACACACATACTATTCGCCCATTTCAGACTCGCTTTCGCTTCGGCTCCACATTCGCTGCTTAACCTTGCATGTATGCGTAACTCGCCGGTTCATTATACAAAAGGCACGCCATCACCCTTATAGGGCTCTGACTACTTGTAGGCACACGGTTTCAGGTTCTATTTCACTCCCCTCCCGGGGTGCTTTTCACCTTTCCCTCACGGTACTGGTTCACTATCGGTCACCAAGGAGTATTTAGCCTTAGGAGATGGTCCTCCCAGATTCCGACGGAATTCCTCGTGTTCCGCCGTACTCAGGATACTTCTAGCGTCCGCTCGCTTGTCGTGTACGGGACTGTTACCCTCTATGGTCATTCTTTCCATAATCTTCCACTAAACTTGCTTCTCGCATCTCGAAGTCCTACAACCCCAGTTTAAACTGGTTTGGGCTCTTCCCACTTCGCTCGCCGCTACTACGGGAATCGTGTTTACTTTCTCTTCCTCTGGGTACTAAGATGTTTCAGTTCCCCAGGTCTACCTCTACCATCACTACTTAATTCGTAATGGAGTGACATTAAAAATGCCGGGTTCCCCCATTCGGAAATCTTCGGATCACAGCTTACTTACAGCTCCCCAAAGCATATCGGTGTTTGTTCCGTCCTTCATCGGCTCTTGGTGCCAAGGCATCCACCGTGCGCCCTTCACTACTTAATCGTAATGAATTTGTGAGAGAGTATCTCTACTCTATCGCGCGTGTATTTTTGAACTTTTTCGTTCTCGGTTTCTACGCTTGAAATCATATATTAATATATAATCTGTTGCTTCTATTTGGTTTTCAATGTACGTCTTT